>NZ_SGPD01000027.1:0-421190 GCF_004208935.1 Pseudoalteromonas sp. CO109Y | reverse complement strand
ATGCGGGAGTGGCGGAATTGGTAGACGCGCTGGATTTAGGTTCCAGTAACTTCGGTTGTGAGAGTTCAAGTCTCTCCTTCCGCACCATGTTCTTGATAAGAACCAAAACTATCAAATTATTCTTTGTTGGGATATCGCCAAGCGGTAAGGCAGCAGGTTTTGATCCTGCCATTCCCAGGTTCAAATCCTGGTATCCCAGCCACTTTCTTAAAGTGATAAAGAATACTCAATGAAGAGTTTAAAATAACTACCAGTACTTTTAGTACGAATGATGCGGGAGTGGCGGAATTGGTAGACGCGCTGGATTTAGGTTCCAGTAACTTCGGTTGTGAGAGTTCAAGTCTCTCCTTCCGCACCATGTTCTTGATAAGAACCAAAACTATCAAATTATTCTTTGTTGGGATATCGCCAAGCGGTAAGGCAGCAGGTTTTGATCCTGCCATTCCCAGGTTCAAATCCTGGTATCCCAGCCACTTTCTTAAAGTGATAAAGAATACTCAATGAAGAGTCTAAAATAACTACCAGTACTTTTAGTACAAATGATGCGGGAGTGGCGGAATTGGTAGACGCGCTGGATTTAGGTTCCAGTAACTTCGGTTGTGAGAGTTCAAGTCTCTCCTTCCGCACCATGTTCTTGATAAGAACCAAAACTATCAAATTATTCTTTGTTGGGATATCGCCAAGCGGTAAGGCAGCAGGTTTTGATCCTGCCATTCCCAGGTTCAAATCCTGGTATCCCAGCCAACTACTTACTTCCCTTTCAAGTTTCAAGTTTCAAGTTTCAAGTTTCAAGTTTCAAGTTTCAAGTTTCAAGTTTCTCCAAAGTATATTCAGTATTAGCACAAAAAAACGGGCTAATTTTCATTACCCCGCTTCTTTGTCTTTTGAAGATTAATTTTTTACGATTAACTTAATGTCCCGCTGATCGCGTACTTTAAAACCCAGTTCTTTGCAGGGCCTGTGTTATTAGCAAGCTTTAAAAACTTACTGCGCACCCAGCTCAATGGTTTAATCTCGTTTGAAAAACCAAAGTAACATGCATCCATCATGCTCATCATCAGTAAATTAGCGTGGCGGCGTTTTTTCTCGTAGCGTTTTAATAACGCTTGCTGACCAACATCAGGTTGATCTGCCAAAATATCTGCCAGTGCTACAACATCTTGAAACCCTAGGTTCACACCTTGCCCAGCAAGCGGGTTAATTGTGTGCGCCGAATCACCCACTAAAACTAAACGTCCGTGCGAATAATCATTGGCGTGTTGGCGTGCAAGTGGAAAAACAGCATGCTCAAGTAATTCAAAGTCGCCCGGTAGCTCAGGAAAATGGTCAATGAGTTTTGCTTTAAGTTGCTCATTCGACAACTTTTGCCACTGCTTTAAAACCGCAGCCTCGTGATAACAAATTAAATTAGCATAAGGCGCCTGCATCGGTAAAAATGCTACTGGGCCGCTTGGCGTAAATTGTTGCCACGTTTTTACCTGCTGCGGGGCATCTAATTTGATTAACACGCCCATGCAATGCTGGCCATATTGCCAACCCGTTACACCTAAACCAGCTTTAGTCCGCAATTGTGACTGTCCACCATCTGCAGCAACAACTAAATCAGCGGTATATTGAGTATCGCCATAATGTAAGGTGATTGAATCAGCCGTTTGAGTAATATCCGTAATGGCTGATAGTTGCTCTATCACTTCGATGTTGTACTTGGCGAATTGCTGCCAAAGACTTGCTTGAATTAAATTATTTTCGATTAAATGACCTAAATGCGTTTCGCCAATCTCATGGCTATCAAACAATAAATTTTCGCCTTGTTGCTGGTAGGCCTCTAATTGTTGATAAGGTGCGATACGATTTTGTCTTAGCAACGGCATTGCACCAAGCTCATCAAGTAAATTCTCTGAAAAACGATTAATAGCCGAAATGCGAATATCTACCTTATCTGAGCTTAAAATTTGATCAGCATCGATAAGGTGCTTTTCAATAACGGTGACATCCCTACCCTGCTTGGCCAGTTTTACAGCAGTAGCAGCACCTACCATGCCGCCACCGACAACAATTACCTTATTTTTATTCATTTAATATTCGCTCATTTGGCTATTTAAATACGGGATAAATTGTAACGTAATTCAATATTGCGTGTCAGTGCATTTACCGCTTATGAATTTCAAAACAGTGACTTGTTTGATTTCACACCACAAAGATAAAAACTATACTTGGATCTGTGCGGGTATCCAGCTAAAATACGCGTCCTTTAAGTCGGCATACTTGCCACTTAATCCTGTTTCTAACACATTTTTGTGTCACTACCGAATTGAAAACGAGGCTATATTTCAATGAGTAAAAAGCTGCATATTAAAACCTGGGGTTGTCAGATGAACGAGTACGACTCTCAGAAAATGGCTGATCTACTAGATGCGACTAACGGCTATCAGTTAACTGAAGAAGCTGAAGACGCTGACGTGATCTTACTCAATACCTGTTCAATCCGTGAAAAGGCACAAGAGAAAGTATTCCATCAGCTAGGCCGTTGGAAACTATTAAAAGACGACAAACCAGAATTAATCATTGGTGTTGGTGGCTGTGTTGCATCGCAAGAAGGTGACTCAATTCGTCAACGTGCACCGTTTGTTGATGTAATCTTTGGCCCGCAAACATTACACCGCTTACCGGAAATGATTAAGCAAGTGCAAAGTGGCGACAGCAGCTCGGTAGTTGACGTTTCATTCCCTGAGATTGAAAAGTTCGACCGTTTACCTGAGCCAAAAGCGGAAGGCCCAACTGCGTTTGTATCAATTATGGAAGGTTGTTCTAAATACTGTACATTCTGCGTAGTTCCTTATACGCGTGGTGAAGAAGTAAGCCGCCCTCTTGATGACGTATTACTTGAAGTTGCCCAACTTGCAGAGCAAGGTGTTCGCGAAGTAAACCTACTTGGTCAAAACGTAAATGCGTATCGTGGTGAAACTCACGACGGTGAAATTTGTTACTTCTCTGATCTATTACGTTATGTCGCTGCGATTGACGGTATTGACCGTATTCGTTATACCACGTCGCATCCTGTAGAATTTACGCCAGATATCATTGATGCGTATGCAGACGTACCTGAGCTTGTTGACCACCTACACTTACCAGTGCAAAGTGGTTCAGACCGTGTTCTTAACCTTATGAAGCGTGGTCACACTGCACTCGAGTACAAATCTACGATTCGTAAGTTACGTAAAATTCGCCCTAACCTAAGCATGTCTTCAGACTTCATCATTGGTTTCCCAGGCGAAAGCAAAGCAGACTTTGAAGCAACTATGAACCTTATCAATGACATTGGTTTTGATATGAGCTTTAGCTTCATCTACAGTGCGCGCCCTGGTACGCCTGCTGCTGATTTACCAGATGACGTAACAGAGCAAGAGAAAAAAGAACGTTTATACATTCTGCAAAACCGTATCACGCAAATGGCGCAGCAAATCAGCCGCCAAATGTTTGATACCGAACAGCGTATCCTAGTTGAAGGTCCTTCTAAGAAGAACCCAATGGAATTACGTGGCCGTACTGAGAATAACCGAGTGGTTAACTTTGAAGGCCCTCACTCAGTGATCGGTCAATTCGTTGATGTACGTATTACAGAAGCATTGCCAAACTCTTTACGTGGTGAATTAATTCGTACAGAATCAGAAATGAACTTACGCCGTGATGTGGCACCTTCAGCTATTTTAAATAAAGCTGCTGAAGCTGAGGCCGCTACGGCCCCTAACGAAATTGGCGTTGCTACTTTCGTACCTTAGGGTGACACTTGGTGCAGGCACAGCCTGCACCCATCAATAGGAAGCAATTTTGAGTAATCAGTTAAAAACATTAGAGATTTATTTAGAACCCGCCGACAACAAACGCCTTTCATCTTTATGTGGTCCGTTTGACGAAAACATTAAGCAAATTGAACGCCGCCTTGGTGTTGAGATTGCACACCGTGATAATTTCTTCAGAGTAACCGGTAAACTGCACCTTGCAGCTGCGGCTGTTGAGATACTAAAAAACCTCTATATTGAAACTCAACCTATTCGCGGCCTGATTGGCGAGATTGAACCTGAAGCCGTACATTTGGCAATTAGCGAATCAAATGCGCTAGAGCAAGATGAAAACCCAGGTGTATATGGCAAAGACATGGTGATTAAAACTCGCCGTGGCGTTATTAAACCGCGCAATGATAATCAAGGCGTGTATGTAGCAAATATTTTGCATCACGATATTACCTTTGGTATTGGCCCTGCTGGTACAGGTAAAACTTATTTAGCGGTTGCTGCAGCCGTTGATGCCTTAGAGCGTCAAGAAATTCGCCGTATTTTATTAACTCGTCCTGCGGTTGAAGCAGGTGAAAAGCTAGGCTTTTTACCGGGTGACTTAAGCCAAAAAATCGACCCGTATTTACGCCCTTTATACGATGCATTATTTGAAATGCTGGGTTTTGAGCGTGTAGAAAAGCTAATTGAGAAAAACGTGATTGAAGTTGCGCCCCTTGCTTACATGCGTGGTCGTACGCTAAATGACGCGTTTATTATTCTCGATGAAAGCCAAAATACCACAGCAGAACAAATGAAAATGTTCTTAACCCGTATTGGTTTTAATTCAAAAGCGGTGATCACGGGTGATATTACACAAGTCGATTTACCGCGCGGTGCCCGCTCAGGCCTACGTCATGCCATCGAAGTATTAAACGGTGTCGATGAAATTAGCTTTAACTTCTTCCAATCACACGATGTGGTTCGCCACCCGGTTGTTGCTCGTATCGTTGAAGCTTATGAGCGAAACGATGAAGCAGAACGTTTAAAACGTGCAGAGAAGCAACGTGCGAAAGAAGCGCAAGCAAACCAACAAGAAGCAAACTCGTGACCGAATTAGATTTACAAATAGCCTGTGAGTTTGACGACTTACCAAGCTTTGAACAATTCCAGCTATGGGCTGACAAAGCCCTTAGCAACTACCGTGAAGATGCAGAGCTGACTATAGTGATCAGTGATGAAGCACAAAGCCAGCAGCTCAACAATGATTACCGCGGCAAAGATAAACCGACTAATGTCTTATCTTTTCCATTTGAAGCACCACCGGGCATTGAGTTACCTTTAGTAGGTGATTTAATAATTTGTCCGGCTATTGTTTTAGCCGAATCAATTGAGCAAGAAAAAACCTTTCACGACCATTTTGCCCATATGGTTATCCATGGATGCTTGCATTTACTTGGATTTGACCATATAAAGGACGAAGATGCACTTGAAATGGAAAGCATAGAAAAGCAATTACTTGCCGATCTGAACATCGCTGACCCATATCGAGACGATATTTAAATTAACGGAGCAATTAGACGCAATGAGCGACGACAACTCGCAAACTAGCCAGGGTTCTTCTGGCAAAACGTGGCTGGGCCGCATAGCCCAAATGTTGCAAGGGGAACCCCAGAATAGAGAAGAGCTGGTAGAAGTAATTGCCGATGCGCAAGAACGCGACCTTATCGACCCTGAAACCAAGGATATGATTGAAGGGGTGCTAGGTGTATCAGAGCTGAAAGTGCGGGACATCATGATCCCACGCTCGCAAATGGTAACCTTAGAGGTTGATACACCATTAGAAGAGCTATTACCTATGATGGTTGATTCAACACATTCACGTTTTCCTGTGGTATGTGAAGACAAAGACCATGTTGAGGGTATTTTATTAGCAAAAGATTTATTACCACTGATCATCAATAAAGATGAGCAACTGCCTTCTTTACGTGAATATTTGCGTCCTGCAGTTGTAGTGCCTGAAAGTAAACGTGTAGACACGCTGCTTAATGAGTTCCGTCAACAACGTTACCACATGGCGATTGTTATTGATGAGTATGGTGGTGTGTCTGGTCTTGTCACTATCGAAGATATTCTTGAAATCATCGTTGGTGAAATCGAAGATGAGCACGATGAAAGTGAAGACCTACAAGATATTCGCCAAGTTGCAAAACACGTTTACGCTGTGCAAGCGCTGACTGAAGTTGATGACTTTAATGAGTATTTTAAAACCGGTTACAGCACCTCAGATGCTGACACCATAGGTGGTATTGTTTTACATGCATTTGGCCACATGCCAAGCCGTGGTGAAACAATCGAGGTAGAAGGCTTACAATTTAAAGTCACTAACGCAGATAACCGCCGTATCTTACAATTGCAAGTCACCATTCCAAAGGCTGATGATAACGACAGTGAAGAAACTGCTAACTAACCTAAGTCACCTTGCAAAAGATAAAAAAGCCTGGCTCGCACTTGTTGCGGGCCTCTTTTTAACCTTAAGTTACGCACCCTATAACCTATGGTTTATAACTTTTCTTTCCCTTGGTGCTCTACTCTACTGCATTAACCCTCTCGCAAACGGTAAATTAGCCGCTAAACAAAGTGCTAAATATGGCTTTATATTTGGTTTAGGTTGGTTTGGTGCAGGTATAAGCTGGGTGCATGTATCAATAGCGACCTTTGGTGGCATGCCATTAATCGCATCACTTTCGTTAATGGTGCTGCTTTGTGCTTATTTAGCCCTTTATCCTGCATTAGCTACTTGGCTGGCAACACGCCTTGCTACAGGCCCATATAGCTTTATATGTTGGTTGCTCGCCGCTATCGCAACAACAGAATACTTACGTGGCACATTGCTAACGGGCTTTCCGTGGCTGAGTTTTGGTTACACGCAAACAGACAGCCCACTTAATTTTTTAGCCCCAGTGATTGGTGAGTTTGGGATTACGCTTGTATGTATATTAATTGCGTTTGCTTTATATCGCCTAGCAAATAAAGATGGTAAACCTCTTATCGTCTCTGTAGCCCTATTTGCTGGCTTATATGCGATTGCAAGCAGCAACCAGCTACACTACCAAAACAAAACCATTAAAACTGTACTAGTGCAGGGTAATATTAAACAGCATCTTCGCTTTGAACCGTCTGAGTTCTGGACGACTATGAGCAAATACCAAGATATGACTCGCCTGCATTGGAATGCTGATTTGATTGTCTGGCCAGAAGCTGCGGTGCCTGAGCTTGAAGCATTATCAACCGAATATTTAACAGGCCTTGATAGTGCCGCAACGTTTAATGACACCGCGCTTATTACCGGTATCGTTGATTACCAATACGACACGCGTAACATTTTTAATACTTTAATAGTGCTTGGTAAAAAAGAACACGATGACAGTGAAGGCCACTATCAAT
Organism: Pseudoalteromonas sp. CO109Y; assembly: GCF_004208935.1. Lineage (NCBI taxonomy): Bacteria > Pseudomonadati > Pseudomonadota > Gammaproteobacteria > Alteromonadales > Pseudoalteromonadaceae > Pseudoalteromonas > Pseudoalteromonas sp. CO109Y. The sequence goes on along the minus strand of NZ_SGPD01000027.1, from coordinate 413,973 downwards.
ATTTAGGTAAAAACCGCTATCAAAAGCATCAGTTATTACCTATTGGTGAGTTTGTGCCGTTTCAGGACTTCTTGCGTCCAATTGCGCCACTGTTTGATTTACCTATGTCATCTTTCACTCGCGGCGATGAAGTGCAAAACAATTTACGCGCAAATGGTTTAAATATTTTACCGGCTATTTGCTATGAAATTGCCTTTTCTGAGTTGGTTCGTGGTAATTATCGCAGTGACTCCGACATTTTATTCACAGTGAGTAACGACGCATGGTTTGGTGACTCACATGGCCCGCATCAGCACATGCAAATAGCGCGTATGCGCGCCCTAGAGTTACAGCGCCCACTAATTCGTGTTACTAATAATGGTATTAGCGCCGTTTACGACCCTATCGCTAAATCACAATTAGCTATGCCACAATTTAAAGCTGATGTACTTGAGGCCAATATCACTTTGATTAAAGGCGATAGTATTTATAGCCAATACGGCAATTGGCCTGTGTGGGCGGTGGTGATATTACTCGGTACTGTTGGTGTGCTTGCTAGGATTAAAAATAACAAGTAAAAGTTTAGACGACAGTTAAAGAGTGGTAACTCCACTCTTTAACTTATAACGCTAGCATTGATAAGTGTATATTTTTTTATTTCCCTTCGTTTTGGTTTCCACAACTCGGCAGCTAACTCCTCCTTCTAGTGAGCTGGAGCATCTTTCAAACTTGGCGTGTTCATTTCTTTCGCTCTCATTTTTATCTTCGCTCTTAGCATTTGCGAATATAAAATCATGACCACTAATTTCGTCTTGGTTCAAAGGAATTGAGTTTTTAAATCCATCCCGCCCACCTAAAATATTAAATGACTTAATTACTGGGTTTAGTGTTACGCTAACAAAACCATTTAGGCTTTTAGCCAAATCATCACTATAAAAGTTTATACGAACATATAGCTTTAACTTATTCATATTCGGAAATTTAATTGTTCCCTTAGTTGGTAATAATATTTTTGTTAAAGCTAATGTCTCACCCGCAAAATAAAAGTCATAAACATCATTTCTAAAATAACTGGCAAGCAAAAAGTCATAGGGACTTCCCTTGACTTCAATCCCCTTTCCTATCGGAGAATTATCATTTACATTGGAATTAGTATACTTAGGAGTCGATATATTACGTTGAGTACTTTGCGCATTTTTAAGCATACTCTTTTCAGAAGCACGCGTTATTACACGTACTAACTCTTTGCGGTATTCATAGAGAAGGTCTAAATCAAAAGCTTCATCATTACTAAGCTCAGACAAAGAAACACTAACTACTGGCTCACCATAACGATCTTCAATGTAGTTAGTATCATATTTTAATGCTGTTTCATTAATCATATCGACCACAATGACAGCTTTAGTATCAGAGTTAACGCTTAGCCTTGCAACCTTGTCTTTTTGACTTTGAGAGCAATTATTGCAGATTTCAACTTCTGCCTGACCAAAAGCAGGCAAGGATATTCCCGAAAAAATAATAAACAATAATATAAGTTTGTACATTCAAAAATCCTTTTATTAATACAACTTTAAAATAACCAAAATACAAGAAACAACCTAATTTTCTGAAGGTTTTCTATGGGCTATAGAAGTTCATTTTAAAAAATGAGATGAGGCTTTACTACTTCAGCGCAAATAAAATACCCTAAAAGGGTACTGTAGACCTTTTATAGCGACCGAGCAATTTTGTCAACGCAAGATTAACTAGTTATTACACTGCAACGTGCATGTTCGAAAGAGCAAATTACTTTAAAAGTCTCAGCTACTTTACATTTAATAATGTTTGCATTGAGGTAAATCTGTTCAACTACTTTAGCAGGCAATTAAAAAAGGCTTCATGATGAAGCCTTTTTAACATTTTAAGATTCTATCTTAATCAACTCTACATCAAATATAAGTAGCGAACCTGCTGGAATGCTGCCGACGCGTTTACGGCCGTAAGCAAGCTGAGGCGGGATATAAAAGGTAAACTTATCCCCTTCGTTCATTAGCTGTAAGCCTTCGGTCCAACCTGCAATGACTTGATTTAAACCAAAGCTGATTGGCGAATTTCTTACCACTGAACTGTCAAAAACACTGCCATCCATAAGCGTGCCATGATAGTGAACCTTTACTTTACTGGTTGCACTTGGCTTTGTGTCATTCCCTGAACTTTGCTCAATTTTGTATTGCAGCCCAGATGCGGTTTCATGAACATCGTCAGCTTTACTATTGTTCGCTAAAAAGTCGGCGGCGAGTTTTTCATTTTCAAGGGCTTGTAGCTTCGCCTTTTTACTGTTTTTAAAAATTAAAAAACAAAAAGTACCAATGATCAGTAAAAGTATTAAATTAATCATTCTGCGTCCTTCTCATCATCATTGTCGCCATTTACGATATCTGCAATATTGGCAAGCCTTGCTAAGGCTAGCGCGTTAATAGAACCTTCAGGGTAACCTTCTGCGGTCATTTCACCTGCGTCTTTATCCATTAATAAGCTCAGTGCTTGATCAACGGTTTCAACGGCATAAATATTAAAGCGCCCTTTTTCAACGGCATCGAGTACTTCGTCATCAAGCACTAAATTAACTTGGTTTGATTTAGGAATAATCACCCCTTGCTCACCGGTTAAGCCACGCATTTTGCAAAGTTTGAAGAAACCTTCAATTTTCTCGTTTACGCCACCAATTGATTGCACATCACCATGCTGGTTAATTGAACCTGTCAGTGCAATAGATTGGCTAATAGGTAAGTTTGTAATGGCTGATATAAGCGCGCACAGCTCTGCTAATGAGGCGCTATCACCGTCGATGTAGCCATAGCTTTGCTCTATTGCGATATTGGCACTGAGCGTTAGGCTAAATTGCTGAGCATATTTATTACCTAAGTAACCAGTTAATAGCATCACCCCTTTTGAGTGAATGGCTTTACCCAGCTCGGCTTCACGTTCAACGTCAATAACGCCATCTGCACCCGCGTATACAGTGGCTGTAATGCGTGCAGGTGTACCAAATGAGGTATCGCCAATATGTAGCACAGTTAAGCCATTTACTTTGCCCACTGCGTGACCTTCGGTTGCAATTAAAATTTGCCCCTCTTTGATATCACTCAGCATGGTTTCAGAAATTTGCCCTGTACGGTATTGCTTACCAACAATGGCTTCATCTATGTGATGAGCATCAATCACTGTTTGGCCATCTTGTTTGGCATAAAAACTGGCTTCTGCCACTAACTCTAATACATCTGCAAAGCGAGCTGAGAGCTTGTTATGGTGCTCAGCTTGGCGATAACTAAACTTTAATAACCTCGCCATAGCCGCTTCATTTACAGTGCAATTGAGTGTTTGCTGACAATATTCAGTCACCTTGGTAATAAACTGATATTGCAGTTTATCGCTACTTGGCAAGTAATAATCAAAGTCAGCAAGTACACGGAATAACTCTGCAAACTCTTCGTCATATTCACCAATGGTGTAATAAAGGTCGCGAGAGCCTAGCAGCACTATTTTTACATCAAGAGGAATAAGCTGAGGACGTAACGTAAAGCTACTTCCCACAGAGCTGTCTTGATAGGGTAAGTCGTTTTTGATTTGATGCGTTTTTAAAGAAAGCTTAAGGCCATCCCACACTTGTGGGTTCGCCATGACTTTTTCAGCATCCATAATCAAATAACCACCATTAGCACGGTGCAGTGCACCTGGCTGAATTGAGCGGTAACTGGTGATAAGCGAGCCTTGCGAAGTCGCATATTCAATTTTGCCGAAAATATTGCCAAAAGTCGGATTCGGCTCATACACCACAGGGGCTGCATCGCCCTCTTTGTATTCAACTAGAATATTTGGTGCAAAGAAGTCTGTGAGCATCCCTTTACGGTCAAAGTCTTCTTTGTTTTCGTCGTTTTCATCATCGTCGAGCCATTCAAGTACCGCATCAATGATTTCTTCACGAATATCTTTTAAATAACGCAATACACCTATGTGCGTCGCGTATTTATGTTCAAGGGCTTTGATTAGTGGCTTAGTGGCAAGCTCAGCAGTTGATTTTTTAAGGTTACGCAGTTTTTCAGATGACTCTCGTTTCCAGCGAGGAAGCTCAATTAATGCTTCGATTAACGCGTCTTCAAGCTTTTCGATAACCTCATAAAATTCAATACGCAGTGGCTCATCAAGGGCTGCAAATTCACTGTCGCTCAGTTGTTTACCATTCACTAAAGGCGCAAATCCCACAACACCATTTTCTTCAATCAATGCTACGCTTTGCTCAAGTGCTGCAATTTCAACAGCAGTAATTGCCGCATCGTAAGTATCTGTAAACTCACGGTCGATTGACTTTTTCTTGCGCTGATAACCTGGGTTATCAAAAGCTGCTGGGAATGTATCAAGTACTTCGTCGATAAATGAATCTATATCGTCAGCTAATTGCTTTGATTGACCTGCTTGCATAAATAACGCGATTGGCTCGCGGTGGTCATCATAGTTGTTAACATACAACCACTCATTAGGCGTTGGGCGGTCTTTTGAATGGGCTGTGAGTTTGTCTTTTACTAAGGTGTAACGACCATGAGCCGCTTCACCCATCACATAAACATTGTAACCCGGTAATTCCATTCCAAGTGAAAAGTCGAGGGCACTTTGTGCACGTTGTTGACCAATAAATGGCAACGCTTCTGGATATGGGTTTTGCATACAAGTCGCAACATGACTTGCGGCAATCTTAGGCGCTAACGCAGAAATAGGTAGAGGGATTAGTTTTTTTGTCATTCTAACTTCTTATTTCCCAGTCTTGACTGGGCATTATAGGTAACGCCCAGCACAAGCCTGCGTCACTGATTAAGGTTGTAATGCCTTACGGCGAAAATAAATACCGCCACATTCAGTACAAGGAGTAATTTGCGTAGCATGGTAAACATCGTAACTATGCTGACAATTTTTACATACTAATGTGCCCATGGCTATCCATTCTCCCTCTTGATAAACACCATTATGTTGAAAATCTTGGTTTAAGGCTTGCCATTCGAGTTGGGTTTTATCTTCAATGTGCGATAACTCATACCAAAGCGATTCTTTAAGCTCTAGCCATGCGAGTGAATCATAGTGACTGTCGTTTTCTTTGATGTGGTCGATATCGCGCTGCAGATAGTCACGATACTGATTAAGCTTTTCTTGTCCTAAGTCTTTAAGTGCCTGCTCTGACTCAACAAATTTTTCCATTGCATCTTTTAGCTCATGATCTTTTACGTCTTTAAGCCATGCACTTAAATCGCTAAGCCAAGATTTATAATCTGCCATCGTTTACTCCTTCAAAAATGATGAAAAATCAACCGTTATTCTAGTTGAGTATAGGTTAACCTGCCCTGAAAATATATTTCCTTGGAAAATTAACAAAAGCGCCTATTTGCCGCTGTGATTAGCATGTATTTTGAGTTATCCTTATCGACAATTTTTTATTAATTTGCAAGAAGTCTGGAATCGTAGATGCAAGAGCAATATAACCCGCAAGACATTGAGTCAAAAGTACAAGCCTACTGGGAAGAAAACCAAGTATTTAAAGTCACTGAAGATGAGAGCAAAGAAAAGTATTACTGCCTATCTATGTTCCCATACCCAAGCGGCCGACTCCACATGGGTCACGTTCGTAACTACACCATTGGTGACGTAGTATCACGCTTCCAACGCTTGCAAGGCAAAAACGTAATGCAACCTATGGGTTGGGATGCGTTTGGTCTACCTGCTGAAAATGCGGCAATCAAAAACAACACAGCACCTGCTAAGTGGACTTACGAAAACATCGATTACATGCGCGACCAGTTAAAGCAATTAGGCTTTGGTTATGATTGGGATCGTGAAATCGCAACATGTCACCCAGAATACTACAAATGGGAACAGTGGTTCTTCACTAAGCTTTACGAAAAAGGCTTAGTATACAAAAAGATGTCAACAGTAAACTGGGATCCAGTTGACCAAACTGTACTTGCTAACGAACAAGTTATTGATGGTCGTGGTTGGCGTTCAGGTGCTATTGTTGAGCAAAAAGAAATTCCACAATGGTTCATCAAAATCACTGATTACGCACAAGAGCTACTAGACGATTTAGATAAACTTGATCACTGGCCTGAGCAAGTTAAAACCATGCAGCGCAACTGGATTGGTCGCTCTGAAGGTTTAGAAATCGAATTTAAGCGTGCAGATAACGAAGATACATTCAGTGTTTATACAACGCGCCCAGATACCTTCATGGGTGTGACTTACGTAGCAGTTGCTGCAGGTCACCCAATTGCACAAGAAGCCGCTAAAAACAGCGACGCTGTAGCTATGTTTGTTGATGAGTGTAAAAACACGAAAATCGCTGAAGCAGACATGGCAACCATGGACAAAAAAGGCATTGCAACTGGCTTTTATGCGATTCACCCATTAACAGGTAAGCAAGTACCGATTTGGGTTGCTAACTTTGTATTAATGGATTACGGCTCAGGCGCAGTTATGGCTGTTCCTGCACATGACCAACGTGACTACGAGTTCGCATCAGCTTATGGCCTTGAAATTGCCCAAGTTATCGCACCAGCTGCAGGCTCTGAAGAAACGGTTGATTTAGACAACCAAGCATACACAAAAAAAGGCGTGTTAGTTAACTCAGGTGAGTTCGATGGTCTTGAGTTTGAAGCAGCATTTAATGCCGTTGCAGACAAACTAGAAGCGCTGGGTGTAGGTGAGCGTAAAGTTAATTTCCGTCTACGTGACTGGGGTGTTAGCCGTCAGCGTTACTGGGGTTCTCCAATCCCAATGCTTAGCGACGAAAATGGTGATGAGCTTTCTGCAACAGAAGACATGCTACCGGTTCGCTTACCAGAAGACGTAGTAATGAATGGTGTGACTTCACCAATCAAAGCTGATCCTGAGTGGGCTAAAACAACTGTAAATGGCGCGCCTGCATTCCACGAAACTGATACCTTCGATACCTTCATGGAATCGTCTTGGTACTACGCTCGTTACTGTAGCCCACGTTTTGACGAAGGCATGATCGAGCCAGGTGCTGCCAATTACTGGTTACCAGTAAACCAATACATTGGTGGTATTGAGCATGCAATCTTGCACTTACTTTACTCGCGTTTCTTCCACAAACTATTACGTGACTTTGGTTTAGTAAACTCAGATGAGCCATTTGAGCGCTTATTATGTCAAGGCATGGTACTAGCTGATACTTTCTATCGTAAAGATGAGAAAGGCGGTGATATCTGGATTTCACCAACAGACGTACAAACTGAAACAGACGACAAAGGTCGTGTTGTTAAAGCGTGGCACAAAGAAGATGGCGAGCCGGTATTCTCTGCGGGCATGAGCAAAATGTCGAAATCGAAAAACAACGGTATCGACCCGCAACAAGTTATTGCCGAGTACGGTGCAGATACAGTTCGTTTATTCATGATGTTTACAGCACCACCAGAGCAAACTCTTGAATGGTCTGATTCAGGTGTTGAAGGTGCAATGCGTTTCTTAAAACGTATTTGGAAATACGCTGTTGATGTAGAAACAGTAGGCTACCAATCGCTTGATAAATCAGCATTAAACAACGACCAAAAAGTTCTTCGTCGTGAACTTCATAAAGCAATTGCAAAAGTGACTGATGACGTTGAACGTCGTCAAACGTTCAACACTGCAATCGCTGCTATCATGGAAATCTCGAACAAGTTACTTAAGGCACCACTTGCTGATAAACAAGATGTGGCAATTGCTAACGAAGCACTTGAAGCATTACTTATCATGCTTGCGCCTATCACACCGCACATGTGTCACCAGTTATGGCAAGACCTTGGCAAAGAAGGCGACATCTTAGATGCAGCATGGCCAACAGTTGATGAGTCAGCACTTGTTGAAGATGAGAAGCTAATCATTGTACAAGTTAACGGTAAGCTACGTGCTAAGTTAACAGTGCCTGCTGATGCAACCAAAGAGCAAGTTGAAGCATTAGCATTTGCTGAAGAAAACGTGACTAAGTTCACTGAAGGCGCAACTATCCGTAAAGTAATTTACGTACCTGGCAAACTACTTAACGTGGTTGCTAACTAAGATGGCAGCGCTTCAAGCACTGAAAAACGGACTAGCCCTTGCGCTAGTCTGTTTACTGCTGACAAGTTGTGGCTTTCACTTAAAGAAAGCCTCTAACTTGCCTGACGACTTGAAAGTAATCACCCTTGTTGGTGATGATGAAAAGTCAGCATTATTCGAATTAGTCGAAAAAGAGCTGATTGCGAGTAAAGTTGAGCTTAACCAAGTTGGTAAACATCCAGAGTTAAAGATCCACAGAGATCGTTTAGAGCGTCAAATTCTGTCATTGTTTGATAATGGTCAGGTTGCTGAATATGAACTTGCCTACAGCGTAAGCTACACCCTGAAGCGCCCTGGACAAAAAGCGATTAATCAAAGCTTTGAATTGTATCGTAACTACCAAGACGACCCAGACAATGCCCTTGCAAAAGCAAAAGAGCTTGATTTGCTATTAGGCGAAATTCGTAAGCAAGCGAGTCGTCGTATTGTTCGTGAGTTATCACAACTGTAATGCGTTGTTATGCAAACCAGCTTCCTAGCCAGTTAAAAAAAGGCCTCGCGCCTTTTTACATGGTGTTTGGTGAAGAGCCTTATCAAATTGCTCAGTGCATCATGCAAATTCGTCAAGTAGCTAAACAGCAAGGCTTTGACGAGGTAATCAAATTTACCTTAATGCCGGGTTTTGATTGGCAAGAAATTGTTGCTCAATACCAAAGTATGTCACTGTTCAGCGCTCGTACCTTAATTGAGTTTGATTTAAACGAGCAAAAACCTGGTACGCAAGGCAGTCAAATCTTTAAGCAGCTTGTTGAGCTTGCTAATCCCGATACTATTTTGGTTTTAAAAGGTGCCAAAGCCAGCCAAGATATTCAACGCAGTGCTTGGTTTAAAGCCCTCGATAAGCAAGGCTTATTTGTTCCTTGTTACCCATTAACAGGTAATCACCTGAGCCGCTGGTTAGATGAGCAATGCTACCGTTTAAACTTAAATCTTCATAACAACGCGAAACAAAGCTTAATTGATGCCACAGAAGGAAATTTACTTGCCTGTCATCAAGAGTTAGAAAAGCTATCTTTGCTTTATGGTAGTGAGCTAATTGACCAGCAAGCCGTTATGCAAGGGCTACTGAATCAGTCAAAATTTGATATTTTTGATTTAAGTGATGCTTTATTAAATGGCCACGTCGAACAAGCGGTTAAAGTAATGACTAAACTGGCTGCTGATAACACTGAAGCCATGAGTATTTTTTGGGCCATCAATAAAGAAGCAGCTAACTTACTGGCTATGCAACACGGGCGCTTGAATGGTGCCAATATGGCTGATTTATACAAAAAGTATAATATTTGGAAAAACCAACAAGCTGTTGTGCAACAGGCCTTAAATCGCTTGAACATCCAAGTACTCGAACAAATTACCAAACAATTAGCTCAGTTTGATGCCGCATATAAACAAGGCAACCTTGTAGCCCCCTACCAAGCATTAATGCAAATATGCTTAGTGTTTTGCCAACCTGTGGCGATACCTTTACCTTGCCACCCGGTCTTTGACTAAGAGTAACAATTCATGATTGCTATTTTTGGTGGCACCTTTGATCCAATTCACTTAGGTCATATTAATATGGCCCAGCAGTGTGTTCAGCAGTGCCAACTCGATACCCTTTACTTCATGCCTTGCGCTATTCCTGCCCACAAAGCCAAGCCAGGAATAAGTGATGAGCATCGTATAAACATGCTAAAACTTGCGATTGACGACAATCCGCATTTTGCTATCGATTACCGCGAACTAAACCGAGAAGGTGCGTCTTATTCTTTGCTGAGTTTAGAAGAGCTTCGTGCAGAAAACCCAGCAGCGCCGATTATGTTTTTAATCGGCATGGACTCATTCAATAGCCTAGATAAATGGTTTAAATGGCAAGAGATTGTCAAACTTTGTCATATCGTCGTGTACCAGCGTCCGGGGCAGCACTGCCAAGTATCTGGTGAACTTGCAGCTTATAAAGAGAATGCCGTAACAGAGCAACTTAGCCAGCTACAACAAGCCCCTGCAGGTAAGTTATTCTTTTTAAATGGCTTACAAGTTAATGCCGCCTCAAGCGAAATCAGAAAAAAGCTGCATTTAAATAATGATATAGCGGAACTTTTACCTACCAATGTAAGTCAATACATTGCGCAGCATCATCTTTACCAAACAGATGAATAAATACTGCCTGCGTGATAAAATAACAAATTAAGATTATTTATTTTTGAGAAAACACTTTGGATTCTAAACAACTACTCGCATTTGCCCTTGATAAAGTCGACGATATGAAAGCCCGTGATGTGGTACAGCTTGATGTTCGTGGTAAGTCTGACATTACTGATTACATGTTAGTGTGCTCAGGTAACTCTAAACGCCATGTACAATCTATTGCTGATCATGTTGCTAAAGAAGCACGCCATGCAGGTGAAGAGCCTCTCGGTTACGAAGGCCAAAACGAAGGTGAATGGGTGCTTGTGGACCTAGGTGATGTGGTTGTGCATGTTATGCAAGACCAAACTCGCGACTTCTATGATCTAGAGAAACTTTGGGGCTAACCCTTAGCAAGGACATAGGTAACCATTTTGAAAATACAATTGATTGCTGTTGGCACCAAAATGCCAGCATGGGTTGAAACCGGATTCACAGAATATCAACGTCGCTTCCCACGTGATATGCCCCTTGAGCTAATTGAAATCCCCGCAGGTAAACGTGGTAAAAATGCGGATATCAAACGTATTTTACAACTTGAAGGCGAAAAGACCCTTGCTGCTATCCCTAAAGGTAACCGCATTGTTACACTAGAGGTAACCGGTAAGCCAATGGATACCCATCAGCTGGCAAAAAGTATGGAAAAGTGGCAGCTTGATGGTCGCGATGTTAGCTTATTGATCGGCGGACCAGAAGGCTTAGCACCTGAGTGTATTGCAGCGTCTGAGCAAAAGTGGTCATTATCAAACCTGACACTACCGCACCCACTAGTGCGCATTATTGTTGCAGAAAGCCTATACCGAGGCTGGAGCTTGAATAACAACCATCCTTATCATCGCGAGTAGTAAAGCCAATGCGAAAACACAGACCCACGATTCGAGACCACTCGGCTGAGGCAAACTTATTTGCTCGCCGAGCATTTGTGGGTTTTGTGTTTGTTACACTGTTAATTGGTGTGTTGTTATCTAACCTATACAACATCCAAGTTATCGAACATCAAGACTATCAAACACGTTCGAACGATAATCGCATCAAAGTTATTCCAATTGCCCCTAACCGTGGGCTTATTTACGACAGAAATGGCGTATTACTGGCTGAAAACAAGCCAGTTTATAATTTAGAAGTGATCCCCGAGGAAGTTGATAACCTTGAAGAGGCACTGAGCGAAGTTGAAAAAGTTATCGAAATAACTGAGCAACAAAAAGCTGACTTTCTAGATGACATTAAGCACAATCGCCGCTTTAAAAGCCAAGTATTAAAAGCCCGTTTAGACGAAACCGAAGTTGCAAAGTTCTCTGTTAATCAGCATAAGTTTCCTGGCTTTAGTATCGAAGCGCGTTTAGCTCGCTATTACCCTTATGGCGATACCCTTACCCATGCCTTAGGTTATGTTGCCAAACTCAACAAAAAAGAACTCACCAAACTTGAAGCTGAAGACCAAGCTACTAACTACCGTGCAACGCACGACATTGGTAAGCTGGGTATCGAAAAATATTACGAAGAACTCCTTCATGGTGTAGTTGGTTCACAACGCGTTGAAGTGAATAACCGTGGCCGAGTTATCCGTACTTTAAGCCTCACGCCACCTGAGCCTGGTCACGACTTAGTACTTACTTTAGATATTGGCCTGCAACAAATTGCTCAACATGCCTTAAAAGATATGCGTGGTGCCATTGTAGTGCTTGATGCTAAAGATGGCGGCGTTTTAGCGCTCTACTCTAACCCTAGTTATGACCCGAATTTATTTGTCCATGGTATCAGCAGCACAGATTACAAAAAGTTGTTAAACCCAGACCGACCACTTATTAACCGTACCACGCAAGGGCGTTATGCACCTGCCTCTACAGTTAAACCTCATATGTCGATCCTTGCCCTTGAAGAAGGACTGGTAACCGAGCAAACACAAATTTGGGATCCGGGTTTTTTCCAAATTCCTAATGTGGAGCACAAATGGCGTGACTGGAAACGTTGGGGCCATGGTCATGTTGATGTTTATCGTGCTATTGAAGAATCATGCGATACCTATTTTTACGATGTTGCTTACCGTTTAGGGATCACCAAAATCAGTGACTTTATGACGCAATTTGGCTTTGGCGAGCTCTCTGGAATCGATATTCATGAAGAAACATCTGCCATTATGCCATCGCGAGAATGGAAAGAAGCCCGCTTTAGAGAGTCATGGTGGCGCGGCGACACCATTTCAGTGGGTATCGGCCAAGGTTATTGGACCGCAACACCAATGCAAATAGCTAATGCTACCAACATCTTAGTGAACCGCGGGCTCGATCATCCTCCGCATCTTGTACAAGTCGCTAAAAAAGAAAACGAAGTAACGCAAATTAATAATGATGAAAAGCCACCTGTAGTATTAAAAAATCCTCATCATTGGCAAATTGCGCTAGATGCGATGCACAACACCGTACATAAAGTCACAGGTACGGCGCATAAAGCTTTTAAAGGAGCGAATTACGACCCAGCTGGTAAAACAGGTACTGCTCAGGTTGTGAGTATTGCTCAAGGTGAGCGTTACGACGCTAAATCACTTAAAGAGCGCCAACGTGATAACGCTATCTATGTTGGTTTTGCACCCTATAACGACCCACAAATTGTGGTCTCTGTGGTGGTTGAAAACACCGGTGGTGGTAGTACGGTTGGTGCGCCTATTGCGCGTCAATTAATGGATTACTACTTTTCAGCGAACCCGATTCAAATAGCCCAAAGTGACGCGCCATGATCCCATTAAATAAAAAACGCTCAATTTGGCAGCGCCTACACCTCGATTTACCTCTACTTATCGCCCTTATGACGATGATGGTAGCCAGCCTAGCAATTGTTTACAGCGCCAGCGGCCAAGACTCTGCAATGATGATACGCCACGCAACACGTATGTTTGGCGCTATCCTAGGTATGTTTATACTCGCCCAGTTTTCGCCTAACACATTAAAAAGTATGGTTATTCCGCTCTACTGCGTGGGGCTTTTAATGCTGGTTGGGGTGTTGTTATTTGGGGTTAGTTCAAAAGGTGCACAGCGTTGGCTTGACTTAGGAGTGACCCGTTTCCAGCCGTCAGAGTTAATGAAAATAGCCGTGCCAATGATGGTTGCATGGTATATCGGGCGTAACCATCTACCGCCAAGAATCATCCATTTAATTATTGGCTTTGCGATTGTAATGGTGCCAACCATTTTAATTAAAGAGCAACCCGACTTAGGTACCTCTATTCTGATTGCCAGCTCAGGGATATTTGTATTATTTTTATCTGGGCTAAGTTGGCGTCTTATTGGCTTTTTATCTGCTACTGTTGGTTTGGCAGCATGGCCGTTTTGGCATTACGTGATGCTTGATTATCAAAAACAACGGGTACTGACCTTTTTAGATCCTGAAAGCGACCCGCTTGGCTCGGGTTACCACATTATTCAATCGAAAATTGCGATAGGTTCTGGCGGCGTTGAAGGTAAAGGCTGGCTGCAAGGCACACAATCACAACTAGAGTTTTTACCTGAGCGTCATACCGATTTTATCTTTTCTGTACTGAGCGAAGAGTTTGGCCTGTTCGGGGTTTGTTTATTACTTTGTATGTACTTGTTTATTATTGGCCGTGGCTTATATATTGCGGTCAACGCGCAAGATGCGTTTGGTAAACTGCTTGCCGGCGCATTAACACTCACCTTCTTTGTTTATGTATTTGTAAATATTGGCATGGTTTCGGGCTTACTGCCTGTAGTAGGTGTTCCGTTACCACTAATAAGCTATGGTGGCACCTCAATGGTGACCTTGATGGCCGGATTTGGCATTATCATGTCTATCGCCACCGATAAAAGGATGCTTTTAAAATAATGACACAGCGAGTCAATTACTTACTTATAGCGTTATTTTCTGTGCTGCTTGCGGCATGTAGCTCTTCATCTCAGCAAGGCCGTTATGCTATGGAGCATGATGCAGCCCCGCTTCGAAAACCAACCGAACTTGAAATGCAAGATGCCATAGTCACCCCGGTTGTTAAAAGCGCAAGCGCTAGTCGCCCTTACGAAGTCCGTGGTAAACGCTACACGCCGATGTTAGATGAAACTGGCTACTCTGAAGAAGGCATTGCTTCGTGGTATGGTCGAAAGTTTCACAATTATCACACCTCAAACGGCGAAGTGTACGATATGTTTGCGATGACAGCAGCTCATAAAACACTGCCGCTACCGAGCTTTGCCAGAGTAACAAATTTAGATAACGGAAAATCAGTAATTGTTCGTGTAAACGACCGAGGCCCGTTTCATGATGACCGGATTATCGATTTATCTTATTCTGCGGCCTATAAATTAGGCTATTACCGACAAGGTACAGCCCGTGTTAAGGTTGAGGCTGTTACCCTTGCCAATTCTGCCCCTCGTTTAAGCTACATTCAGGTTGCAGCGGGAAGTACTCTTGCTAATGTTGAAGCCCTCGCGTTTCAACTTCGTCAGCAATATCATGTGCCAACAAACATTGTTGAAAAAGATGGAATCTATCGATTACGTCTTGGTCCAATAAAAGATGCCGCAGAAGCACAAGCAGTTTTAGAAAAGCTAAAACAAAACCAATTTCAGAACGCGTTCTTGCTTTACAGTGAGTAAGACCTTTAGAATAGGTTAACGCAACATGTTTAACTTTAACCATTAATGAGTACGATGAAATCTATAAAATATAAAATCTTAAGTGGCGTTTGTGGCCTTGTTTGCACTGCTAGCGTATTTTCTGCAACAGCCCAAATTATCCCTGCCCCACCTCAAGTTAATGCGAAAGGTTATTTCTTGGTTGATTTCACCACAGGTAAAGTAATTGCCGAAGGCGAAGCTGATACAAAATTAGCACCGGCTAGTTTAACCAAAATGATGACCAGTTATGTAATTGGTACTGAAATCAAAGCAGGTAATATTGCACCAACTGATATGGTTACAGTCAGTGAAAAAGCCTGGGCAAAGAATTTTCCTGAATCATCAAAAATGTTTATCGAAGTCGGTAAGCAGATCAGTGTTGATGACTTAAACCACGGTATCATTATTCAATCGGGTAACGATGCCTGTGTAGCAATGGCTGAACACATTGCTGGTAGTGAAAGCGCATTTGCTGATTTAATGAATGCCCACGCTGAAAAGCTTGGCATGACTAACAGCCACTTCGTAAATAGCCATGGTTTAGATACTAACGAACACTTCACGACACCACGTGATATGGCAACTTTAGGTGCTGCACTTATTCGCGATGTACCAGATGAGTACGAAGTATACGCGAAAAAATCATTCACTTTTAACGGCATCAAGCAATACAACCGTAACTCATTGTTATGGGATGAAAGCATGAACGTTGACGGTATTAAAACTGGCCATACATCAGAAGCGGGTTATAGCTTAGTAACTTCTGCAACTAAAGATGACATGCGTTTAATCGCGGTAGTAATGGGCACAGAAAGCGAACGTGCTCGTAAAGTTGAAAGCAAAAAACTATTAAACTACGGTTTCCGCTTTTTCGAAACAATCACGCCATATAAAGCAGGCGACAGCTTTGCTGAGCAACGTATTTGGATGGGTAACAAAGAAAACGTATCGTTAGGTATCTTAGAAGATACACCTATTACTATTCCACGTGGTCAGCGTAAAAACTTAAAAGCGAACTTCGAGCTTGATAAAACATTAGAAGCGCCGCTTGCTAAAGGTACTAAAGTAGGCACGCTATTCTTACAGCTTGAAGGTGAAGAAATTGCACAATATCCACTAGTTACACTAGAGGAAGTGGAAGAAGGCAGCTTCTTTAGCAAGATCTACGATTACCTACGTTTACAAATTCAGTAATCTGGTCATAAAGTTTATAAACGCCTTGCACCGCAAGGCGTTTTTTTTTGTCTGAAAAATGATAGAATGCGCCCCATATCAGTCGCGCTGGGTCGAGTGCGTCGTAATCTAAGTTTGCTTAACGCCAAGAAATGGCAGAGAACACCTCTATTAAGCACACTCACTGTTTGAGGAGTCACCGTCGTGGTTCAACCTGTAAAAAATACTAAGTTTGACGAGTATTTAGATTTCCCATGCCCATTCACATTTAAAATCATGGGCTTAGCTAACGTAAATCTAACAGATCAGATCCTAGAAAAGCTGCAACCAATTGCACCTGGCGATTATGCGCCAAAGGTAAAACCAAGCAGCAAAGGTAATTACGAATCTGTAACGCTTGTAGCAACCGTTACAAGTAAAGAGCACATTGAAGAAATTTATAACGTGATCAGCAACATCGATGACGTACGTCACATGCTATAGGCCGATTACGGAGTAAGTCGTGAGCGAAAGAGAATTAATCGTTCGTCAACTAGGTCGTCAGCGTTACATGCCAATTTGGCAAAAAATGCAATCTTTTACCGACACCCGTGATGAGCACACAGCAGATGAAATTTGGCTTGTAGAGCACGAGCCAGTATTTACGCAAGGCCAAGCAGGCAAAGCTGAGCACTTATTAAATACCGGTGATATCGAAGTGATCCAAGTGGATCGTGGTGGTCAAGTTACCTATCACGGACCAGGCCAACAAATGATGTATGTGCTATTCAACTTACGTCGTTTAAACATTGGTGTAAGGGAGCTGGTAACCTGGCTTGAAGAGTGCATTATTGATACGTTAAAAGACTACGACATTGATGCCTACGCGAAAGCGGACGCACCCGGTGTTTACGTTAACGACAGCAAAGTTGCCTCATTAGGCCTTCGCGTTCGCCGCGGTTGCTCTTTCCACGGTTTAGCACTAAATGTAAGTATGGATCTAAGTCCATTCTTACGTATTAATCCATGCGGCTATGCTGGCATGAACATGGTGCAAACAACCGATCTTAACGGTCCGCAAAACCTCGAGCAAGCAGGTGCAGGGCTTGTAAAACACATGATTAAAAAGCTTAATGCTACTGTGGTTAAGCACACTGAAGGGTTTGAAAACGAATGAATAAACCAGTCAAAATGGAACCAGGCGTAAAACTGCGTGATGCAGAAAAAATGGCACTGATCCCAGTTAAAGTTTTACCGACTGAAAAAAACGAAATGTTGCGTAAGCCAGAGTGGCTAAAAATTCGCTTACCAAAATCAACTGAACGTATTGATGGTATTAAACAAGCGATGCGTAAACATGGTTTACACTCAGTGTGTGAAGAGGCTTCGTGCCCTAACCTATCTGAATGTTTCAACCATGGTACTGCTACTTTCATGATCTTAGGTGCTATTTGTACTCGCCGTTGTCCGTTCTGTGATGTTGCCCATGGCCGTCCATTAAAGCCAGATGCAGCTGAGCCAGAAAAGCTAGCGCTGACTATTAAAGACATGAAGCTAAGCTATGTTGTAATCACCTCAGTAGACCGTGATGATTTACGTGATGGTGGTGCACAACACTTTGCTGACTGTATTCGTGAAATTCGTAAGCACAACCCAGAAATCACGATTGAAATTCTAGTACCTGATTTCCGTGGTCGTATGGACAGAGCCCTTGATATCTTAATCGAGACGCCGCCAGATGTATTTAACCACAACCTAGAAACAGCACCGCGTTTATACAAATTAGCGCGTCCAGGTGCTGACTATAAGTGGTCACTTGAGTTGTTACGTCGCTTTAAAGAAGCACATCCAGATGTGAAAACTAAATCTGGTTTGATGGTAGGTTTAGGTGAAGAAATTAGCGAAATCGAAGAAGTGTTACGTGACTTACGCGAGCATAACGTTGATATGCTAACAGTAGGTCAATACCTACAACCTTCTAAGCACCACTTACCGGTTAAACGCTATGTGCCGCCAGCAGAGTTTGATGCTTTAAAAGATTATGCAGACGAAATTGGCTTTACACATGCGGCCTGTGGTCCATTTGTTCGCTCAAGCTACCATGCTGACCAACAAGCAGCTGGTAAAGAAGTGAAGTAATACTTTTACAATTATTTAAAAGCCCGCATTAAGCGGGCTTTTTAATGTTCCAAAATATCAGCGCCCATAACGCGCTAAGAACATTTTTACAGTTTCGCTTATTACTTTGTTATCGGAGTCGCCTTCTTGGCGCTCAAAGCCATACAGCAACGGATAAAAGATCAGCGACTTTAACTGATACACAAACTGTTTCGCTGCAAACTCAACATCATCAATCGTTAAAACCTGTGCTTGCACACCCGCTTCTAAAAACGCCACCAGATCTTGCATACAGCCCATGTTATTACTGGCTAATGATTTTGCTAAATCAGGCTGCTGTAACATCTGCATAAAAGCGACTTTCGCTACTTTTAAAAACTCTTCAGAGGTCAAAAGCGCCACTTCTTGTTCAGCAATGCGTGTTAACTGCTGTGCAATTGGCACAGCGGCATCAAATACAACCGCTTGCTCTTGGCGGACTTTTTCAAACATAAACACTAGAATGGCTTGAAACAACACATCTTTATTTTCAAAGTGATTATATACGGTACGCTTTGAGGCACCCGCTAAGCTTGCAACCTGATCCATACTGGTATGCTCAACACCTTGCTGAAAAAACAATGTCTCAGCTGCATTCAAAATATCTAATCGTTTTCTCTGTGATAATTTCATGGGCCCCTCCGATAAGGGTTACTAGTGTAACGCAAAAATAAAAAATGCACTAGATAGTTTACTTTTATAGCAAACTATGAAAAACTACACCGTGTAGTTTACTTATGGTGACGATATGAAATTTATAAAATGGCTCGCAATCGCCACTCTATGCATCGTGATAGGAGTGTTTATTATGAATAATCAATTAGCCGCCGAAGGCGTGAGTGATAAAAGCCACTCTGCGCAATTATCTGATGGCAAGTTCCACAATACTGCTGAGGTAGAAAGACCCAGCTTTAAGAAAACGCTAGGTATCTTCAAACGCTTTATTACAGAAAAGAAAATTGATGCAGAGCCAAAAGGTGAACTGCCTATGCATTCTGTTTCTCATGCACAGCTTGAGCGTTTATCTAATGACACAGTGCATTTTGTGAAATTAGGTCACTCCTCTATTTTAGCGAAAGTGTATGGCGAATACTGGCTATTTGATCCGGTATTTTCAGAACGCGCTTCGCCTTTTTCATTCATGGGGCCAAAGCGCTTTCAGCCAACACCTATCAGCATTGCAGAGTTACCAAACATTGCCAAGGTGTTTATTTCACACAACCATTATGACCACTTAGATAAAGCGGCAATTAAACAGCTTGTTGATAAAACAGATTCTTTTTATGTGCCATTAGGAGTCGAAAACGACCTGAAAAAATGGGGCGTTGATAAACAAAAAGTCCATAGCTTTGATTGGTGGCAAGAGCAAAATATGGCAAATAGCCAAATTGTATTTACACCAACCCAGCACTTTTCTGGCCGAGGTTTAACAGACGGCAATAAAACTCTTTGGGGCTCTTGGGCTATTAAAGTAAATGATAAGCGCTTTTATTTTAGCGGTGACTCTGGCTATTTTGCTGGCTTTAAAGAAATTGGTAATCGCTACGGGCCGTTTGATATCACCTTTATTGAAACCGGTGCTTACGACAAAGATTGGGCTGACATTCACATGACACCAGAACAATCAGTACAAGCTCACCTCGATTTACAAGGTGAAGTGATGGTGCCAGTGCATAATGGAACATTCGATCTGGCCTTTCATGCTTGGTATGACCCACTTAAACGTGTCGCTAAAAAAGCAGGACAAGAGCAAGTATCACTGAGTACTCCGCTAGTTGGAGAGGTATTTAAAATTCAAGATACCGCCATTGATAAAGCGTGGTGGTAAAATTGGCAGGATGAAAGGTGCATTATTATCCTTTCATCCTGAATAATTAGTTATTTATAGACTCTTTCTGGACAGCCCCCCTTCGCGTCCCATATAGTGAAACCCTGTGCAATCAACCAGAAAAACTATGACAACTCACCTTAAGTATGCAAGCTTGGCACTTGCAATTGGTTTATTCGGCTGCTCTGAGCAACCAACAACAAGCACTGATGAACCAAGTGCTGAAAGCAATGAAGCCGTAAACATTGCCAATGTACGCTCACATATTAAAACCCTCGCCTCTGATGAATTCTTAGGCCGTGGGCCTTTAACTGAAGGCGAAACACTAACCATTAATTATTTAGCCGACGAGTATAAAAAACTCGGCTTAAGCGGTAGTTTTAATGGCGAGTTTTTACAGCCAGTTACCATGGCAAAACTCACTCCAGATCAAAACATGACCTTACAAGTGGGTGATTTAAGCTTTAATGCTGGCAGTGATTTTACCGCCCGTACCCAACAAATTAACCCTGAAATCAACATTGATGGCTCTGATGTTGTGTTTGTTGGCTATGGTATTAATGCACCTGAATATAATTGGGATGACTTTGCAGATATTGATGTAAAAGACAAAACAATTATCGTGCTTGTTAATGATCCTGGTTTTGCCACGCAAGACGACACGCTTTTCACCGGTAATGCTATGACCTACTATGGTCGTTGGACTTACAAATATGAAGAAGGTGCTCGCCAAGGTGCAAAAGCAGTATTTATCGTTCACGAAACTGCTCCTGCCGCATACCCTTGGGGCGTTGTAGAAAGCTCGAACACGGGTAGCAAATATACCTTAATCGACCAAGATAAGAATGCTTCTGACATCCCTGTAATGGGTTGGATTGATGAGCAAGCGGCAAATGAAATTTTTGCTCAAGCAGGCCTTGATTATCAAACTGAAAAAGCCAACGCACTAAAAGCTGACTTTAAACCTGTCGACTTAAAAGCGAAAGCAGCGCTGACACTGAAAAGTGATATCTCTCAAGCGCAATCGCATAATGTTGTTGCAACGCTTAAAGGTAGCGAAACTCCTGATGAGTACATTGTAATTGGTGCGCACTGGGACCACTTTGGCACCAAGCAAACTGATGACGGTGTGAAAATCTACAATGGTGCTGTTGATAACGCATCAGGTAGCGCAGCAACGATTGAAATAGCCCGTATTCTTACTGAAATGCATAAGAAAAAACCATTTAAACGCTCTATTATCTTTGCCAACTTTACGGCTGAAGAAACAGGGCTTATTGGCTCAGAGCAATTCGCAACTGGCGAGATTGTACCAACCAAGCAAATGGTCGCGTTGCTTAATATTGATGGTATGAACGTCCTAGACGGCGTTGACTACATATTACAATACGGTAAAGGCATGTCTGAAATGGAAGACTACCTTGCAGATGCAGCGAAAGCACAAGGTCGTCATGTAAAAATGGACCCTCGTCCTCAAAATGGTTTGTTCTTCCGCTCTGATCACTTCTCTTTAGCTAAACAAGGCGTTCCTAGCTTACTATTTATGAGTTTAGGTGATACAGATCCTGATTACATCGCGCACAAATATCATAAAGAAGCTGACGACTATTCAGCAGATTGGTCTATGGGCGGTGTTGAGCAAGATATTGAACTGATTGTTGATATTGCTGCCAAACTTGCTGATAACGGCGATTGGCCTAAGTGGAAAGCCGAGTCTGACTTCAAAGCTCGTCGCTTACAAGACAAGCAATAACCTTCGCTTAGATATAAAAAACCGAGCTAGTAGCTCGGTTTTTTATTGTCAGTTTTACTTATTACTCGTTAATTTTAGCCTTAAGTGATTGTGCTTCTTCTTGCACTTCCTCTGGGCCATTGGCAATAACATCTTCAATGGCTTGCAGCGCTGAGTCAAAGTCGTCTATTTCGATATATGCTCGAGCTAAGTCCAGTTTTGCTGAGTAACCACCACTTTCGGCATCAACATCAGTTGGGTTATCACCCGCTAGTAAGTCATTAAAATCACTCAGTCCTACATCCATATCAACCTCATCATAAGGTTCGTGATCGAGTGCTTCATCGTCACTTTGTTCAAGTAATGAATCGATATCTACAAACTCATCCGTTGAAGTAGTTTGTTGCTCCTCGGCATCTAATGCCTGTACTTCAGGTTCAACTGGCTGTTCGCTTTCACCCTGTAAGTCTTCATTTAATAGTGCATTAAAATCAACGTCGAATTCACTGGCATCAGCAATATCAGCTTCATCTGGCTCTGCTAGTTCATTTAACAGCGCATCAAAGTCTGTTTGAGTAAGGTCAGCCATAAAATCATCATCGATTTCATCGTCTGACAGCTCACTTAAATCAGACTCGTCAGCTAAATTAGACTCGATATCAGCTAATGTTTGCTCAGCTTCTACGGCATCATCAAGTTCAATATCGTCCAATTCGAATTCAGGGAACTCCTCTAATTCGTCTTGGCTATCAGCCACCTCATCGTCAATTGGCGCTTCGCTCGTTAACTCTGTTGTGCCTTCACTCTGTGATTGATCCGATAAGTCATCCTCAGGGTCAAGAATATCATCTTCTGTAAATTCATTATCAAGCAAGATCTCATCATCAAAATCATCGTCTAGCTGATCAAGCTCATTACCCGTTGCTAATGAATTAGCAAGGTCTTGCTCTGCCTGACTTAACTGTAATGGTGCATCTTCATCTAACTCACCAGAAATGTCTTCATCAGATTCATCCAATTCAAAACCGGCTTCATCTAGCTCAAGTTCAGGATACTCTTCCAGCTCTTGGCTAGGAGTCACGGTATCTTGCTGTAATGGCTCTTCGTCAGCAGTTAAATCAAATTCATCAGTTAGGTCTTCATCTGCTAGCGGATCATCGCCTAAATCAATTTCAACTTCTTCTATGTCTTGCTCTGGTTCATCTATTGACCAGTCTGGTGCTTCGACATAGTCATCATCTTCACCAATTTCATTTAATAACTCATCGACACTTTTCAGTGATGGATCATCAAACTCGTCAAGGCTATCATCTTCATCTAATAGCTCATCGCTATCTTCATTAAACTCTTGATTAAGCGCTTCATCGATATCAACTTCGTCACTATCATCCGTATCATCAACCAACTCTGATGCAATCGATTCAACATTCATGTCATCAACCGCTTGATCAGCATCGGCTAAATCTTCTAGCGACTCTTGTAGATTCTCATCATGATCTGCACTGTCACTCTGTTCATGACTTAAATCTGATATCTGCGCTTCAGTGTCTTGCTTCAGCTCATTTGTTTGCTGAATAAGCTCTTCGAGCTCATCATCAACGTCAGAGTCCTGCTCATCACTAGCGTCTTCATCAAGTAATGAGTCAATATCTGCTACATCGAGTTCATCGCCTTGCTCAGCATTGTCATCAATATCTGAGCTACTTTCATTTGTTAACTCAGGTTCTTCTGACTCTGCATCAGCCTCATCAAGTAGTGAGTCGATTTCATCAGTATCAAACTCATCGCTTAAATCATCCGTAATAGGCTCTTCGGTAAGCTCTTCAACTGGTTCTTGTTCTGGCTCTACCTGCGCTTCATCCAATAATGAATCAATGTCATCGACATCTAAATCATCATCAAGCTCGTCTTCGTCGATTAAATCGTCTGCGCTTGGTTCTTCTGCAAGCTCTTCAGGTTGCTCCTCAACAAGCTCCGCTTCTGGCTCTGTCTGAGCTTCATCTAGTAATGAATCAATGTCATCAACATCAAGTTCATCACCGAGCTCGTCTTCGTCGATTAAATCGTCTGCGCTAGGTTCTTCTGCAAGCTCTTCAGGCTGCTCTTCAACAAGTTCCGCTTCAGGCTCTGCTTGTGTCTCATCTAGCAATGAATCAATGTCATCAACATCGAGGGCATCATCAAGCTCGTCTTCGTCGATTAAATCGTCTGCGCTAGGTTCTTCTGCAAGCTCTTCAGGCTGCTCCTCAACAAGCTCCGCTTCAGGCTCTGCTTGTGCCTCATCTAGCAATGAATCAATGTCATCAACATCGAGGGCATCATCAAGCTCGTCTTCGTCGATTAAATCGTCTGCGCTTGGTTCTTCTGCAAGCTCTTCAGGCTGCTCTTCAACAAGCTCCGCTTCAGGCTCTGCTTGTGCCTCATCTAATAATGAATCAATGTCATCAACATCGAGGGCATCATCAAGCTCGTCTTCGTCGATTAAATCGTCTGCACTAGGTTCTTCTGCAAGCTCTTCAGCCTGCTCTTCAACAAGCTCCGCTTCAGGCTCTGCTTGTGTCTCATCTAGCAATGAATCAATGTCATCGACATCTAAATCATCATCAAGCTCGTCTTCGTCGATTAAATCGTCTGCGCTTGGTTCTTCGGTCGGCGCTTCTTCTTGAACTTCATCTAATAATGAGTCAATGTCATCAACATCCAGCGCATCATCAAGAACATCGTTTTCTAATGCATCGTTAGCTTCAGCTACTGGCTCTTCTGTTTGTGCATCATCAATTAAGCTGTCATCATCTTCATCGATGAGCTCATCCGCGCTTGGTTCTTCGGCTGGCGCTTCTTCTTGAGCTTCATCTAACAGCGAGTCAATGTCATCAACATCCAGCGCATCATCAAGATCGTCGTTTTCTAATGCATCATTAGCTTCAGCTGCTGGCTCTTCTGTTTGCGCTTCATCAATTAAGCTGTCGATATCAAAATCATCTTCATCGATGAGTTCAGCTTCAACGTTAGTTGTTGAGGCATCATTATTTTCATCGAGTAAGTCATCAATATCGTCTAGGTTTACATCTTGATTAGAATCCGTGTTGTTTTGCTCATCAATTAAGCTATCAATGTCAAAATCATCTTCAGCGTCATCTTCTGCAAGCTCTTCACTAAGCGCTGCCATTTCATCATTGGCGTTATCTAACGAGTCATCTTCATCAGTATCAAATAGATCATCAATGTCATCAGCACTTAAAATATCACCCGATGAATCTGCTGGAGACTGTTCGCTATCTAGGTTAATTTCATCACCTAAACTATCGTCATCGGTTTGATCGAAATCTTGCTGTAAAAATGCATCTAAATCATCATCGTCAGCACTACTTGAAGACTCATCATTAAACTCGATGTCATCACTTAATAAACCTTCTAGTTCATCTTGATTTAAAACACTGTCATCTTCATCAAAACTATCATCAATGCTGTCGTCAAAAATGATGTCATCATCAGGCAGCATGTCTTGGTCTAAGTCGTCATCTAACCGCACACTCAAGTCATCATTGTCTTCGACCGGATCAGGAACTAGCGGATCAGTTTCTATAATTGGTTCTAAATCATCATCAGCATTATAACTTGGGCTTTGTGGTAAAAATTCATCGTCATCGCTGGCATCTGTATCATCATTGGCGCTGTTACGTTTTTTCAAAAACATCACAACGGCTGCAATGATCAGTAATGCAGGAATAAACATTAAAGCACCGAGAACAAATGGGTTGCTCAGTAAATTCGAAAAACTAAACCCACTGTCCTCTTCAATCTTTTTTGCTTTTTGCTGCTCTATGATTTCATTTTGTTTAGTGATCAACTCTTTCAGTTGCTTTTGAATTTCACTGTCTTGGCCAAGTTGATCACGAACGGTTTCAAGCTCTTTAGAAATACCGCTCAGTTGCTTTTTGAGCTTGTTGTTCTCAGCTAAGATTTCTTCAACATTTTCAACCGACGATTTAAACTGCTTTTGAAGCTCTACTAGCTGCGTGCCCTGCTCTGTTTTAATGGTGTTGATTTCTTGCTTAAGTTCTTGTTTTGCTTCGTCTACATCAACTTTACGGGCTTGAGTTACTTTCTTTTGCGATTCATTAATTTCAGCTGTAGTCAGCGTACCATTTTTCTTTTTTTCCCACAGCTCATCATCTTGTTCAGAACGCGCTTTTGCTAATGTCGGGTTGACCGCACGCATTTCTGCAATGGTTGGAATTTTTAGGTATGCGCCATCACGCATATGATTTAGGTTTTGATCTAAAAATGACGATGGGTTTTTGTCATACAGAGCTTGCATGACCTGATAAATACTTACAGAGTTGTCAGGGCGAATTTTAGCGGCAATACGCCATAATGTATCGGTCGGTTTAATTGGACCAATAGAGCGCCCCTGCGCACCGTAATCGACACCTTTAGGGCCTTTAAGTGTGGTGCCTTCATCAGAGTATGTCGGTGTTACCACCAATGCAGACGCTAATATGAAGAGTGTTGCTAAACCGCGCATGCTGATCCTTTATGTTTTAAATGTTAACGCAGCAACCTTGGTTGCTTAAACATCAAGTAATTCTTGCAGAATTGATTCTTAATTATGTTTTCGTGCAAGCTCTATTCCAGCTGCAAACTATAACTTAGTTGCCTTGCAATATCTATTGCAACACCTTGATAGTAAATAGCTTAAATAATAGCGGCTGAGAGGCTTTTTTATTGTTATCGTTAAGTTTATACGCTTTTACAGCGTATGCGGCAATAATTTGGCAGTGAATTCACAAAAAAAGCGGCAAATTGCCGCTTTTCTTAAATTTAGCTCAGCCTAAATCATCAGATTTATAAATAATTTGCGATTAGCTCTTCAGCAATCTGCACACTATTTGTTGCCGCACCTTTGCGCGTATTATCGCTAACAACCCACATGTTTAAACCATGTGGGTGCGAAATATCAGCACGTAAACGACCCACGTATACAGTATCGTTACCACTTGCATCTGATACTGCTGTTGGGTAATCGGCTAAGTCTTCAATA
The DNA here is from genome assembly GCF_004208935.1 of Pseudoalteromonas sp. CO109Y. Classification (NCBI taxonomy): domain Bacteria; kingdom Pseudomonadati; phylum Pseudomonadota; class Gammaproteobacteria; order Alteromonadales; family Pseudoalteromonadaceae; genus Pseudoalteromonas; species Pseudoalteromonas sp. CO109Y. The sequence goes on along the minus strand of NZ_SGPD01000027.1, from coordinate 387,172 downwards.
AACTCTACACCAGGTGCATCGTTTAATAGCTGCTTCACATGTTCGATATCTACTGGCATACGCGTTTCAATATTAATCGCTTCACTGTGACCAAAGAACACGGGAACACGAACACAAGTAGGGTTAACCACAACACTGTTATCACCTAAGATTTTTTGTGTTTCGTTGACCATTTTCATTTCTTCGCGGGTATAACCGTTATCTTCAAAGCTATCGATTTGTGGGATCACATTAAAAGCAATTTGTTTAGGGAAAACGGCATTATCCATCGGACGTGCATTCATTAAGTTTGCTGTTTGCTTAGCTAGTTCATCAACGGCTTCTTTACCCGCACCCGATACAGCTTGATAAGTTGATACGTTAATGCGGTCAATGCCATAAGCATCATAAATTGGCTTTAATGCCACCAGCATTTGAATCGTTGAGCAGTTAGGGTTTGCAATGATGTTGCGGTTTCTGAAATCCGCTAAGCTTGATGCATTCACTTCAGGAATAATTAGTGGCACATCGTAGTCATTACGAAAGTGTGAGGTATTATCAATTACCACACAGCCTGCGTCCGCTGCAATCGGTGCGTATTTTTCAGAAACACTGCCGCCTGCTGAAAATAAACCAATGTGAGCTTGGCTAAAATCAAACTCTTCAACATCAATTACTTCAATACTCTCACCGCGAAATTGAATTTCTTCACCAGCACTACGGCTGCTTGCAAGTAAAAATAATTGGTCTACCGGAAACTTACGATCTTCTAAAGTTTCGATAATCTGACGACCCACTAAACCTGTGGCACCTAATACGGCTACATTAAATTTTTGCGACATGTGTTTTCCTCTTTTGAATAAAGCAAATGGCTTTATTCGTTAATTCTAAATCCCAGTGCAGCTAATGCGCCTTCACATGCACTGTTGGCAGCCACCGACAAGGTACTAAACTCGCGTCGTGGAAGGTAATTCTTACGTAAACTATCAAAGCCTTCGCTTGCTAATTTACTTCGTAAAATGCCATCGTCGCGACGCACATCATAAATTAAGTGCACCAAGCGACCTATATCGTCTTGGTTAAAGGTTTCACCAAGCGTGACAGAATGGCTAATTGGCTCTGGTAAAAAATCGTCCAGAGACTTAAGCGCTGCGATGCCTTCAAGCTCACATACTTGCTGATACAGCATTTGTGTACCGCGGGCTTTGCCTTCAAGTGTATGCCCTGCAATATGCACACTGGCATAACGTACATAATCAAGCAGAGGTGTCAGTATATTGGGTTCGTTTTCCCAAACATCAAGCACACAATCTAATTTTGCGCCTTGCTCAAACGATGCTAGCAATGCTTGGTTATCAATCACATCACCACGGCTTGCATTGATAATCGTCATACCCGGCTTAAGTGCTTTTAAGCGTGTTTCGTCTAGCATGTGCAAGGTTTTATGCGGACCTTGTTTAACTAATGGCACGTGAAAAGTCACAATATCGGCTTGGGCTAGTAATGTGTCTAACTCAATATGCTCTGCAAGCTCACCGGCTTCATGTTTTGGTGGATCACATAACAATACATTCATACCAAGCAGGCTAAGCTTATCACGTAAACAGCTACCTATACTGCCAACACCCACTATGCCGATGGTTTTACCTTGTAATGAACTGGCATTTTCTTGGCTCAAGGCATACAAGCAGCTAATAACATATTCAGCAACCGCCACGGCATTACAACCTGGTGCGCTGCTAAATGCGATATTTCGCTCAGCAAGTAACTCGGTATCAATGTGATCAACACCTATGGTTGCTGTGCCCACAAATTTTAATTTATCTGCTTGAGTGAGTAAGGCTTTATCTACATTGGTAACAGAGCGGGTTAACAAGATATCGACCCCGACTAGCTGCTCGGGTTGGAGATTACGGCCATCAAATCGCTCAACATCACCAAAATCGGCAAAGTACTGCTCAACCAATGGCATATTTTGATCTGCAAGAATTTTCATTTGTGTGTCCGAGAGGCAGAAAGTGGCGCTATTGTAGCGAATTTATCAGTATTCGGATAGGTAACAACTAAGACTTTATAACAAATGAAAAAGCCGAGCTATTGCTCGGCTTTAAGCAAATACTGGAGAGGTTTAACCTTTATATTTGCTCATTACTAATGTGGCGTTAGTGCCACCGAAACCGAAGCTGTTAGACATAACTGTATTTAGTTCAACGTCTTTACGCTCAGTTACAATATTTAGACCTTCAGCTTGCTCATCTAGTTCATCAATGTTGATAGATGGAGCAACAAAGTTATGCTCAAGCATTAATAGCGAGAAAATTGCTTCATGAACGCCTGCTGCACCTAAAGCGTGACCTGTCATCGCTTTGGTTGCACTGATCATTGGTGAGTTACCACCAAATACTTCTTGAATAGCGCCAAGCTCTTTCACATCACCAACAGGTGTTGAAGTACCGTGAGTATTTAAGTAATCAATACCGCCTTCAAGATCTTGCATTGCTTGCTTCATACAACGTACAGCGCCTTCACCTGATGGAGCTACCATGTCGTAGCCGTCAGACGTTGCACCGTAACCAGTGATTTCTGCATAAATGTGCGCACCACGAGCAAGTGCATGCTCAAGCTCTTCAACAACAACGATACCGCCACCACCAGAGATAACGAAACCGTCACGGTTTGCATCGTATGTACGTGATGCTTTCTCTGGTGTTTCATTGTACTTAGTAGACAATGCACCCATTGCATCGAATTCCATTGCTAGCGTCCAGTGAAGCTCTTCACCACCACCTGCAAAAATTACGTCTTGCTTGCCTAGTTGAATTTGCTCAACCGCGTGACCGATACAGTGTGCAGATGTCGCACATGCAGAGCTCAGTGAGTAGTTAACACCTTTAATTTTAAATGGTGTTGCAAGACACGCCGAAGTCGTACTCGCCATAGTACGTGGTACCATGTAAGGACCAACACGTTTTACGCCTTTTTCACGTAAAATGTCAGCCGCTTCAACTTGCCATTTAGATGAACCACCACCAGAACCCACTAATAAACCAGTGCGCTCGTTTGAAACTTGATCTTCACTAAGGCCAGCATCTGCAATCGCTTGTGACATTGAGATATAAGCGTATGCCGCTGCATCGCCCATAAAGCGCATTGCTTTACGATCAACAAACTCTTTAACATCAATATCGATTTTGCCAGATACGTTACTACGTAGGTTGTAGTCAGCAAACTCTTGGTTGAACGCGATACCACTACGGCCTTGTTTTAATGATTCTAATACTTCTTCTTTGTTGTTACCGATGCTTGAAACAACACCGATGCCCGTAATAACGGCTCTTCTCATGGGTAATTACCTTAGCTCTATACTAAATTGTGTTCTATTTTACGCTGAAATTACTTTCGAAGTGGTCAGCTTTCTAGCGTACACATGTACTCTGAATGTCTAGCTTATAAATAACGCCAGACTATTTCAAAGAAAACACGTAAAATAATGAAAAAAGTTTGTAGTTAATTAGTTAAACCATGATCAAAAACGCACATATTCATTTTAATCACCTTGGTACCCCTGTCGCCGATCAGTTTGACGATGTTTATTTCTCTAATGACGATGGCTTAGCCGAATCACATTATGTGTTTTATCAACAAAACCATATCCCGCAACGATTACAAAATCATGACCGTGACCACTTTGCAATTGCTGAAACAGGCTTTGGTACCGGGCTTAACTTTTTAAATACATGGCAGCACTTTGCTGCTCACCTTGATAGGCAGCATGCAGAGCAAGAAGTTCAAAATCAACCCGACCATAGTGGTAAAAAAAGTGTTACCCGCTTGCACTTTATCTCTTTTGAAAAATTTCCTATTAAGCGTGATGACCTTGCTCAAGCACTCAAAGCCTGGCCTAGTTTAAGCAAGTATAGTGAGCAACTAATTACTCAATACCCAATTAATTTGGCCGGCTGTCATCGCCTTGAATTTGCAGGCGGCAAATTAATACTCGACCTTTACTTTGGTGACGTGCAAGACAGCATTGACGCCATGAGCTACCCAAGCGAAGGGGTTGTTGATGCGTGGTATTTAGACGGCTTTGCACCAAGTAAAAACCCAGATATGTGGCAACAGAGTTTGTTCAACAAGATGCGTGCTATCTCAAGAGCAAATGCCACACTCGCCACTTTCACTGCCGCAGGCTTTGTAAGAAGAGGGCTAATCGAAGCAGGCTTTAGCATGAGTAAAGCAAAAGGCTATGGTAAAAAGCGCGAAATGCTGATTGGCGAGCTCACTGAGCCTAATGAGCAACAATCAGGGCCTGCCTATTTTGCTCATCAGCAAAGTGAACTGAGTAATGTGGCTGTTATTGGCGGTGGTATTGCCAGTAGCAGTGTACTGTATTCACTGGCAAAAAGAGGCCTAAAAGCCACGCTGTTTTGCCAAGATGAAGCGCTTGCCATGGGCGCTTCTCACAATGTACAAGGGGCTGTTTATCCGCATTTACAAGCAAAAAACTCACCACACAGTGAAATGTTCGCCCATAGTTTTTTATATGCGATGCGTCTATACCAACAATTACTTGATGATGGTTTTGACTACCCTCACCAGTGGTGTGGTGTATTACAGCACGCGGTTAAACAAGGCCTAGCTGATAAACATCAAAACCTTGCCGATAAAGAACTTTGGCCAACAGAATTAATGCGTAATGTAAGCGCCGAAGAAGGTGATGAAATTGCCGGTGTAGAAACGGGCTACTCAGGTGTATTCTTTGCAAAAGGCGGCTGGGTAAATCCACCAGCCCTGGTTACAGCTCTATTTAATGCGGCAAGTTCGTTAACTGCCACTACCAATAATAAAATGGACAGTCACTTTAATTGCCACATTGAAAAGCTCGAAAAAACCGCAGATGGCTGGTTATTACACACAAAAGAGCAAACATTCGGGCCATTTAGCGATGTGATTAATTGTGCTGGTGAACACAGTGACCAGTTTAGCCAAACTCAAGCGCTACCTATTGTTGGTGTACGCGGCCAAGTCTCGCATGTGCAAGCAAGCGAGCAGTCAAAACGCCTAAAGACCGTGCTTTGCCATAAGGGCTATTTTACTCCTGAATATCAGGGCCATCATTGCATGGGCGCGACTTTTGAAAAAAACTCAAAAAGCCGTGAAGTTAAAGAGCAAGACAACCTTACCAATCGTGAACAACTATTAAGCTTTTACACAGACAGCGAGTTTGCAACGACCTTAGGTGAAATAACAGCCGCAAAAGCAGCTGTAAGGTGCACCTTCATCGACCATTTACCTATGGCAGGTGAATGGGCTGAACAAAGTGATTATTTAAGTGCGTTTGCTAATTTAAGATTAGGTAAGCGTTATCAGTACCAAACGTTAACGAAACCTCAGCAAGGCTTGCATGTGCTCACTGGCTTTGGCGCAAGAGGCCTGTGCAGTGCCCCCTTGAGTGCTGAGCATTTAATTGCTTGCTTAAACAATGAGCCAAGACCATTTAGCGAACGCGTGAGTCAGGCTATTCACCCTGCTCGCTTTATTGTTCGCGACCTAATTCGTAATAAAATTTAAAGGGGCTAAAAAGCCCCTTTTGATTAATTACTTAATCGCTCAACTAGCTCTACGCGTCGGTTTAGCTGACGACCCAAATCATTTTTATTATTGGCAGATGGCGCATAAGGGCCTACACCATAACCAATTAAACGCGACTCTTTAATGCCATATTGACTCACGAGCGCTTTAACAACTGCTTTAGCTCGCTTAGATGACAGCCCTAAATTATACTCTGGGCTTCCTTTATCATCTGTATGACCAACAACGTACAAGTTTAAGCTGTTATTTTTATTTAAAACATCCGCAATCACTTTTAATGACTCGGCTGACTCTGGCTTAATGTCTGATTTATCATGATCAAAGTAAATGCCATAAATGGCTGCTTTACCTTTTTGCTCTAGCTGCTTTAACACTTGGTCCGGATTGGTTTTAACTAAATCTCCTTGTAAAGGCTCTGTTCGAATTATAACAAGCTGCACTCGCGTAGTGCCTTGGTAATTCCCAACAAAAAATGCGACATAGGTTGTTTGATTTTCTATGGTGCTTTTCATTAACTGATAGCGCGGCTGGCGATAATAGTTATAAACTTGTTTTGCCGACAAGTGATCACCAAGTGCTTGTATTGCCTTACGGTCGTCACCACATGCTTGACGTTCGCAACTAAATACCGTTTCAAAGCCTTCTTTTGTTAAGGCAGACACATAGTTATGAAAAACCTTAAGGGTTGATACTTTTCTAATTTCATAAGTAATACGAGTGATATCGCCTGTCACATCTTCAGCAGGTAGCGCTTTGTTTTTACGGTTAAATATTCCTGTTGGTAGTGAAAATTCTTCGTAATCAATTTGCTCAAAGGCTTCAATAAAACTACCAGGATAACGGCTTAGTAATGGGTGATCGCTTGAGCCTCTAATATCGTCTTTAGGTGCTTTGGTAACAGGGTTTGTTTGCTGTTTTGCAAAAGCAGCTGTATTGGCTTTTATCAGACCTGTTTCAAGCTCTTTAATCGCAATTGAGCTACTCATAACACGCGTTTTACTGTTGTACTGGCCAACAAATAACGACACTGCAAATTCAGGCTTTTCACCTTTAGTGGCAAGCAGATAATATGGCTTACGATGATAATTATAGAGCTGAAAGTAACCGACTTCCTCTGCAAAATCACTGCTGTCACCGCAAGCGTCTAGCTGACAAGAATAAACAATATTAAAACCATCGGTGAGTAAAGCGTGTTTATAGTTTTCAAATACTTTGAGAGTAGCAACATTGTTTATTTCGTATAATGTGTGGTTTACATCACCAATAAAGTCTGTGTAACTAAATCGCTCTGACGACTTTTTACTGCCATCAAACTGACTCATTAATTGAGTCTGTTCGCCACTGAGTTTAACCGACTTTTCAACCTCACTATTTGGATAAGGTGATAGCCATTGATTAGCAGATGCCGCGTTGCAAAATACCAAAGTTACTAACACCAAAAGTTTAATAAATATTTTCACTTTAAGTCCTTTTAATTGAATTTGTACCTAATTTGACACTATGCCAAATAATACTTTTTTATTCAAAGTTTGCTTGTACCCCTTTAAAAATAAATCCACACCCCAAGGTCTTTACTTACACAGCAATTAGAAGGAGTTTGATATGAAGACCTTAATCATTGGCGCAACGGGCCAAATAGGCAAAATGACCACCGAAAAAATGCTGGCAAGTGGTAATGATGTAGTGGCTCTGGTTAGAGACAAAAGCAAACTGACTGCGCTTGAAAGTAATAATTTAACGATTGTAGAGCAAGACCTCGAAAACGATTTTAGTCGTGCCTTCGAGGGTGTTGAACAAGTGATTTTTAGCGCGGGCTCCGGCGGCGCAACGGGTGCTGATAAAACCTTACTGATAGATTTATGGGCCGCAGTTAAAGCGATTAATTATGCGGTAGATGCCAAGGTTAAGCACTTTATTATGGTCAGCTCTATTGGTGCTGATGCCCCAGACAACATTGAAAGCAGTATAAAACCGTATTTAGTTGCAAAGCACATGGCTGACCAACATTTAATCAATAGCGAATTAAATTACAGCATTGTCAGACCTGGCACGCTATTAAATGATGCAGCAACGGGGCTATTAACCACCACGCGCCCTGCAACGCGCCAAGATGCGGTGATCAACCGTGAAGATGTAGCAGATACCCTGCTATACCTTGCTGAACATACACCGAAAAAACCACAAGTGTTTGAATTGTTTAATGGTGATAAGTCAATCGACAGCCTTCTGAGCAATTGAATACGTATGCATAAGAAATAAGATTGAGAAAGCGCGTAAAGCACTTTAGTTTATTGTTTACATAATAATAACAAAGGTGCTTTATGCGTCATTTTGCTTTACTTTTTTGCTTTGCTTTTACGTCGGCTTGTTTTGCCGCACCGGTAAAAGTTCAAAGCTACAGTGGCGATACCTCTCTTCCCCACAAATTACTGATCAGCGCCATCGAACGTGCTGGCTTAGAGTATATTCACCCTTATGAAACCAATAAAGATATCTCTAATGCACGTATCTTAAACGATGTAAAAAACAACCAGCTGGATGTGATGTGGAGCATGACATCAACTCAGTTAGAACAGGATTATAAAGCTGTTTATATTCCCTTGTTTCGTGGCTTACTTGGCATGCGAGTCGCGATTGTAAAAGCACAAAATCGCGAACTGTTTAGCTCAGTAACTAGCTTACAAGATTTAAAACGCTTCACCGCTGGGCAAGGTAAAACTTGGCCAGACACGAAAATATTAAAAGCAAATCAACTGCCCGTTGTTACCACATTAAAATACCCTAACTTATTTCCAATGCTTGAAGGCGAGCGCTTTGACTACTTCCCACGTGGGGTGAATGAACCTTGGGATGAAATTGCCAATCACTCAGAGCTTAACCTCACTGTTGAGCCATACTTAGTTATTAAGTACACCGCACCACTTTACTTTTTCGTCAACAAAAACAATCACACACTACATAAACAGCTAAATGATGCCCTAAACGAGATGATTGCCGATGGCACATTTAACGCCATGTTTTTGGCAGACAGCCAAGTACAAACGGTTTTATCAAAAGCCAACTTAAGCTCGCGTCGCGTTATTGAGCTAGATAACCCAACGTTATCGTCGAACACACCTAATAAAAATAGCCCTTTGTGGTTTAACCCATTTCAATGAGCGCACAATGAAATCATTAAAATATAAAATGACCTTGGCACTGTCTTTGTGCCTTTTACTGAGCGTGATCTTCGTGATCAGTGCAAACTATCTGCTGGCAAAGTCGAGTCAAACACAACAATGGCAAGACGACATCACGGCCCTTAATGAGCAAATGCAGGTTATTTTAGCCGAGCCAGTATTCTCTTATGATGAGCCGTTAATCAATCAGATTATTAAAGCCTTTTCGCAAAACAAACATGTACATAGCATTTCAGTGACAGATCATCGCAATAAGCCACTTGCTTCTATCACTAAACAAAGCAATAGCGCATCGGTTAGCAAAACTATTGATTTGCACTATTTAGATAATTTAATTGGCCACATAAAAATTGGTTACTCACAACAAGCACTGCATAGCACCATTGCTGAGTCGACACGCACCATGTTTATTACCTTGCTGGTCTCTTTTATCGCCTTGGGTGCGGTGATTATTTATATCGTGCGGCTATTAGTGATAAAACCAATCGATAGCGTAAATAGCCTTGTTGATGAAATTGTCAAAGGCGAAGGCGACCTTACAAAACGTATTAGCTATCAATCTAATGATGAAATAGGCTATTTGGTCGATGGTTTCAATCGATTTATAGCGCAAGTGCAAGAAATAATTACAGAGCTAGGCAGCACAGCCAGTGAGCTTGAAATGATAGCCAGCACAGTAAACGAAGCATCTGTGCGCTCTAAAAACGAAGCCGAGCTTGAATATAATCGCACTGATTCAGCAACCAATGCACTTAGTCAGTTAAGTGAAGCAACCAAAGAGATTGCGCAAGGGGCTAATCAAACTGCACAGCAAACAACCGACGTACATCGCTTATGCCAACAAGGCGAACAAAATATGAATGCCAATGGCAACATGGTTGACGAATTAGCTGCACAACTCGACCATACATCAAACGTAGTTAAACAATTAAACGCCAGCAGTAACGAAATCAGCCAAGTGCTCGATGTTATAAAAAGTATTGCCGAGCAAACCAATTTACTGGCTCTAAATGCTGCTATTGAAGCGGCTCGTGCGGGGGAATCTGGTCGTGGCTTTGCTGTGGTGGCCGATGAAGTAAGAGCGCTTGCTAGTAAAACCTATGATTCAACGTCTGAGATTGAGTCGATTATTGTATCGCTACACAAAAATACCTCTGATTGTGTAACCGCAACGGAGCAAAGCAAGTCACTGAGCGATAAAGTGAGCCAAGCGAATCAAAAAAGCCAAGCGGTGTTCAAAGATATTGCTAAACAAATCAATACCATTAATCAAATGAACGAGAGCGTGGCGGCAAGTTCTGAAGAGCAAACCAGCGTGACCGCTGATATCTTAAATACCATGCAGCTCATTAACCAAGGCGCTAAGAGCCTATCGCAAGAAGCTCAGCACCTCGATAACACCATAGGCCAACTCAATGAATTAGAACGCGGCATCGTTGCCAAACTGGGTTTGTTTAAATACTAAAAGCCATAATTCCCTGCCACGCAAGTTGCAGGGAAAGCACCGTTAACACTAAACGAAAAATCTTTTTAAATTTATCTGACGAAATGCGGTGCAATAACTTAAGGCCAAGCCAAGTACCTAAAGCACCGCTCATTATCATGAGCATAACCAGCGGCAACCACTGCCAAAATGCAAAGCCCACAGCCCCATATAAAATCGCTTTTAAGGTATGTTGTACTGTCATGCAGCTTGAAAAAGTAGCGGTAAATTTAAGCTTATTATAATTATTCACATATAAGCAGCTGCCAACCAAAGGCCCACTTGCCCCTACAAACATCGAGATAAACGTGGTCCAAAGTCCAGCGAGAACACGCCATAACTTTGAGGTTTCTCTGAGCTTTGGCGTCACACCCCAAAGTAAATAAAGCACAAATGCAGCAACCACTATTTTCATTAATTCAAGGGGTATTGATGTGACAATCGTTGAGGCAACCAGCGCACCTAAGACTCCCCCTAAAGAGAAGTACACAAACATAGCACCATCAATATGTTTAAACGTGAACAAAAAGCGGTTTGCATTAGAGCCTAACTGCACTAACCCATGAACAGGAATAACCACACTCATAGGAAGCATGGATGCCATGATCACCAGCAGCATTAAGCCGCCGCCCGCACCAAAAGCTGCTGAAATCATTGAAGTAAAGCCCGCAACCACAATGAGCATGATTGTGCTGATCGGGCTTAATAAATCTCCACCTAAAAACTGCCAACTGATCAAATCCATTGTTACGCTTTAAATAGTGTGTTTGAGCTAACGCTATCATGACTCACCACTATTAGCGATATATTGGAAAATAGTTTCGACTAAAAGACCATATCAACCAAAAGAGAAGTGCCCCTAAATTCACAACTGGTCAGACTTGTGGTTTATTTTGTTAAACCGATGGTATATAACTATGCCCACAACACAATAAAATTAAAGGCACAGCATGACACTGATGAATGTAAGTACACAAAGATCTGTTGCTATCTTAACTATGACAACAGCTGAAAATCGCCATAACCCTGCTTTTGCAGAGGCTTTTTTAACTTGCCTTGACGAAATCGAACGTAATCCTGAACACAAAGCACTGGTGATCACTTCAAGCAGCGAAAAATCATGGAGCTTGGGCATAGATACCGATTGGCTTATGCCCGCATTAAAAACACAAAAATTTGCTGAAGTAAGTGGCTTTATGCACTCAATGGATGCGGTATTTAAACGCCTATTACTGTTCCCAATGCCAGTCATTGCAGCAATTAATGGCCACGCGTTTGGTAATGGTGCAATTTTATCGTGCGCCTGTGATTTTAGGTTTATGCAAAGCGACCGTGGTTTCTTCTGCTTCCCAGAAGTTGACTTATCAATCCCGTTTTTACCGGGCATGCTCGCCTTCATTAAAAAAGCTATTCCAGACTATCGTTTTAACGAGATGATGCTAACAGGCCGCCGCGTTACCGCAGGCGAACTTGCCACGGATCATGTTATTGAACAAGCCTGCCCAAACAAAGAAGCTTTATTTAATAGCGCCCTCGAATTTGCCAGCCAGTTCGATAAAAAACGCGCGATTTTCGCCGAGCACAAAAAGCGCCTACACAAACACATCATCGACACCATTGATATAGAAAACAAACCGATTATTGATGCCGTTCAGTTGATTGTTTAGAAAAAACCTCTAAGTACCTGTGCTTAGAGGTTATTTTATATATAATTTTACATTGCTTATATAATAACACCTTTAAAAATCATTAAGCATAATAAAAGCTAGTAAAAACTTAAATTTGCACATTCTAAAAAAAGACCTAATATATTATTTTAAATTCGAAGTTTAAATTTAAAATAATATAAATAAAATTCATTATATTTAAAATAAAAGCATGCACTTTTTTATTAGGCAAAGGAGAATGCTCATGAAGTTTATTACATTTATTTTATCTATCTCAGTTCTAGCTGGATGTACATCACATACTAAAATTCCTGATACATTAGCTGAGAAACAAACATCATATAGTTACATACCATTTGATCCCTTACCTGTACAGACTCTAGAGGGGGCTAGTTGCTCCCCAGCAGATAACGAACTTAGATTTAAAAATAAAGAAATTGTTTTGCGCAATTTAAAAGATTCATTTCCTGATCAAACAGTTCGTTTAGCAGTTGCTGAATTTACATCTGATGGGACACTTAACTTTGGCCCATCAACAATTGGTTATGAAGGTCGTTCTTATCAAGTTATTATTGACTATGCAAATACAGACACCACAAAGGGTAGCTTTTTAGTTAAAAGAGAAATATCCGGCCAAATACCAGATGTAAAATGGTGGGGAGCTGAATATACTTACCCAAATTACAAAAAAGGCCAACCCCTAAAGTTATTTGAACACGTTCCAAATAATGTAGTATCTAATTATAATGTTATAGTTAATCCAAATGATGGTTTATTCTCAAAGGTAGATGAAAACAAAGAGCTAAAATCACTTTTTGATTTATCTAACTACGATATTCAGAACTATGAACTCGTGAATTTGCCAGTATATGTAGGAGTTGGGTTAAGACTCACTGCGACTATTAATGTCTTAAATGGAAATGTGAATTTGTCTGGTTTACCTGCAATCGCAGCTGAAGCAAAAGCTGGAAACTTAACAGGTACTTTAGTTGTTCAAACACTGGGGGCTACAGGTGAACTTGTTTCTGCTAATCTACCTTTACCAAGCGAGTTAAATCAAACAACCATTCAAAATTCGATTTTATCACTCGGTTCGATCAAAGCTTTGCTCCATGACGAGAATATTAGAATAACACCCAGAGTAATCGGCATTTATAACCCAATAGGCGGAGGTCAAAGTTTTGTTAATAAAGTTATTTCAGCCTTAGCATCTGAAAGGTTAACATGGTATCAGCCCTGTGATGCCATAGATAAGAAATAGTAAATAATGCCATCTATTACTTCTATATTTTAGACAATAAAAAAGGCCGCTCTGAGAGCAGCCTTTTTCATATTTGGTGGAGCTGGGGGGATTTGAACCCCCGTCCGAAAAGCCTCGACCTTTGGTACTACATGCTTAGTATCGTCTTTTAGTTAACCTTATACAGCTCGGACGAACACGATCTGCAAAGGCGAGGCCGCTTAGTTTTAGCCCTTCAACCCCGGCCAGGGTTTCCGTAGCGAGTCCGTGTAGGGTGACACTTCAGAACCGGGTCCACAGACATACACCGGAGAAGTGCTAGCGGGCTATTATGCCGCTAGAGCGTAGTTATCGTCGTTTGCGATTACTTTAAATTGCGGCTTTTTTACGAGGCCAACCGCACCTCGACATGCACCTCGGGCGTCTTGAATTCCGTCGAATCCTAATCAGCCCCTGAATTTGGTATCTCATTCAGAGTGTTCGTGCAGTATAACTGAGTAGCCTATTCATACTCAAGGCATTAATCGGGAAATTTTTGCTAAGTACCTTTGAATGCTGAATTTTCAGGCAGGAAAAATCAGTTTTTATACATATTTTCACATTTTAATCATACAAATTCTTAACATAGTACAAAAGTTGTGCTGAAATAGGAAACGTTGTTACCCTTCTTCAAAAATAACCTGTAACAACACATAACTATAATAACAGGCAGTTTTTTACAGGGCTTTTCAGATGTCGATGTTTTCATTCGATGAACAAAGCGGCTATGTCTCTTTGTGTGAGCATCCTCGTGATGCGGGTTTTCCTACTACGAGTTCTCAATTAATTGAATTACTTGAGCAGTCTCCTTATGCCAGCTACGAATATATTGATGCCAATATAGGCAAGTTGTTTATACCTAGCAGCCAATATCAAAACCAATCTTTAGTGGTTGCTAAAGCCGTTGATGCTCACCTTGAAGTAAAAGTCGATGCTAAAAACATGGTGGTTGAAGCAAGCTTAACAACAGCCCGTGGCGGTAAAATTGTTAGCATGGATATGGCGCAAGAGGTGCTTGCAGAGGCGGGAGTGATTAAAGGCATTAGTTTACGTGCCCTTGATACCTTTTTAGGCCAACAATTTAAGCAACCACCCGGCGCCCATTACACCGCAATTGTTGCCCATGGCCGAATGCCTAAAGAAGGCACCGATGCTAAATTCGTGCGCTTATGCTCTACAGCACAAGACCGCGTTCTTAGCCCGCAAGCGACCTCTGGCGGTAAAGTCGACATGCGTAATTTAGGTGCCATTATTACCGTTAAGCCGGGTACACCATTAATGCAGCGAGTTCCTGCAACACCCGGTGAAGATGGCTTTACTGTGTTTGGTGATGTAATGCCTGCAAAACCTGGTAAAGACTTACCTCTTGAGCCATTCGAAGGAACGCGTATTGACCCTAATAATAGCGATATGTTGATTGCCGATGCGAAGGGCGTGCCTGTTGCCCTACCCCGCGGTATGCGCGTTGACGACGTATTGTGTTTTCATCATGTAGATGTGAGTACGGGCCATGTCGAATTTGATGGCAGTGTTATTATTAGTGGTGATGTAAAAGATGGTATGCGCGTCAAAGCCACGGGTGATATCACTGTTTTAGGGTTTGTTGAATCAGCCACAATTGAAAGTAAAAGTGAAGTCACCGTGATGCTTGGGGCTGTTGGCAGAAAACGTGAAAACGTCGAAAACTTTACCTGTAACATAACGGCTTCGCGCACTATCTCAGTGGGTTATGCTCAGTACTGCCATATAAAAACAGAGCAAGATTTATTCATTGAACGCCAAGCTTTACATTGTGATTTAAGCGCTCGCCGCCTTATTCGAGTCGGCAAAGCCAATAACCCGCGAGGCAAAATTATTGGTGGCAATATTTTAGATGCGATGCGAATAGAAACCGGCGAGCTTGGTGCGCCATCAGGCACTAAAACACGGGTTTTCATTGCTCAGTACTGGCATGATTTACGCCAAAAGCAGCAGCAAATTAATGACTTTGAAAAGTTATTAGCGACAAAAGCAGCTGCCTTACAGCAAGCACGCAAAAAGGCCAATAAAATACCCGACCCAGCTCAACGGGCGCATTATATTAAAAAGATCACTGCCAGCGAGCAGCAGATTAAAATTAAAACAGCCAACACAAAGAAAAAGAAACACTTAGTGAAAATTAAGATTGCGCGCTTATTAGCAACAAGTCGCTTAAAAGTGAATGAATTAATGCATCCAGGGGTGGAGCTTAAGATAGCACAAGAGAGTAAACAGTTTTCACGTATTTACCCTCCTAACATGGTGCGTTTTTTTGAAGGTAAGATCACTCAGTCGTTTTAACGGCTGAGTCTTGCTCTTCTTCACTTACTTCAGTTTCAGGCAATGGCCAACCGCCGAGTTGTTGCCAGCGATTAACGATTAAACAGAACAATTCTGCAGTACGCTCGGTATCATAAAGTGCTGAGTGAGCTTGCTTATTATCAAACTCAATACCTGCCGCCCTACACGCTTTAGCTAATACTGTTTGCCCTAGTGCAAGGCCTGCCAGTGATGTAGTATCAAAGCTAACAAATGGATGAAATGGCGTGCGCTTAATTTTACAACGCTCAATGGCAGCATTTAAAAAGCCGTGATCAAACGCTGCATTGTGTGCTACAACCACTGAACGCTGGCAACCCGCTGCTTTTTGTGCCTTGCGCACGACTTTACAGATTTCTTTAATCGCTTCTTCCTCAGGCACCGCACCACGCAGCGCAGAAAAAGGATCAATACCATTAAACTCAATGGCCGCTTGTTCAATATTCGCGCCTTCAAATGGCTCAACATGAAAATGCACAGTATGATCAATACTTAACACGCCGTCGTCATCCATTTTCAGTACAGATGCAGCAATTTCTAATAACGCATCGGTTTCTTTATTAAAACCTGCGGTTTCAACATCAATCACAACAGGAAAAAAGCCACGAAAGCGTTTTGCGAAAAGAGTTTGTTCAGTATTTTCCATAGTCTTCTTGGTTTGCCAGTGTAAGCTGGCTATTATGTCAAAAACCACGGCTACTCTGCTAGAGTAAATAGTGTGAAATCGAAGATTCTTACTGAGTTTTTAGGCACATTACTTGCTTTATATTAATCAGCTAGCCCTGTGTTTAGTGTGCTGAAGCAATTAAACACAAAAATTGCCAATAATTTGGCATTGATGATTTGTTGGAGAATTACCGTGATGAAGCTTTCATTACTTCCTTTAAGCCTAGGCCTATTAACCTCAGTTGCAAGTATAAATGCGCATGCAGCCATGCGTGAGTATACCGCTAATGCTGATATGTCGAACTGGCAAATGGTTAAAACTTCTCGCTTAGAATGCCAATTAAATCATGAAGTTCCTTACTATGGTGAAGCAATTTTCAGCACCACTGCCAGTAAAAATAAAGACGTAAACTTCAACCTTGATATGGTCGTACGCCCAGACAACTACAGTATTGCTGGCCTAAAAGCCGTACCACCTAGCTGGCGTGCAGGTATGCCTGCTCGCGACTTAGCAAATATGAAGCTATTACGTAAGTTTGACGGCGAGCTTGGCAACAAAACCGCTTGGGAAATGCTCACCGAACTTGAAAAAGGTTACCAACCGACATTTTATTACCAAGACTGGCAAAACAGTGCCGATAAAATTGCCGTTGGTTTATCGAGTGTCAACTTTAAGCAAGCTTATTGGGCGTTTTTACAGTGCCGAGATGCAATGCTGCCTTACAGCTTTGAAGATATTTCGTTCACAGTGATGAACTATGAGCCTAATACCAGCAAGCTGACTAAATCATCACAAAAACGCTTAGATAAAATTGGCGAATACTTAAAGTACGACACCAATATCGAATCTATTTCAATATCTTCTTACACCGACAGCTACGGTGGTCGCTGGAATAACCTCGAGTTATCAAAAAAACGCGCTAAAGCGATTAAGGATTACATTGTTAGCTTAGGGGTTGATGAAAGCAAAGTAGATACCGATGGTTACGGTGAAAAGCGCCATGTTGCCAGCAACGACAACATTTTAGACCGCAACAAAAACCGTCGTTTAGTCATTCAAATTGCAAAAATGTAGCCGCCGAAGCGGCTACTAGCCTTAACTCATTTCTACCGATTTCACGCGCTTAAAGCGCTTTAGCCACTTATCGCCAAACTGAAAAAATGCGAGGCTAATCATAATGATGGTCGCGCCAACAATCAGTGCTTGGTCAATGGGCTCATCATTAAGTAAACCACCAATCGCGATTGCAAAACTTGGTGTGATCAGGGTTGTTAATGCGACCGTGCTGGCGTTCAACTTCTGCAATACATGAAAATACGCCAGCGCACCAATTAATGAACCAAACACGCCTAAGTAAACAATTGAGTACATTGATTTTGCACTCCACATCTGGCTATTAAGTTGCCCATCTACCAGCAACCAAGTAATAAAAAACAGCGGGGTTACAAAAACCAACGCGCCAAATGTGGTAGCCATTGGATGAATAGCAATTCTTACCCGTTTGATCATCACACCGCTCAAACTAAAAAAGCACACTGCCATAAATACATATAACAGGCCACTAAGCTGCTCTACTCCCCCTTGAATATGGCGTTGGCTTACTAAAAATAAACCAATTAAGGCACAGCCAAGTGCGCCAAGCTTAATGGCGCTAAACTTAGGTTCGTTCAAGATTTTTTGCGCAAGTAAGCCCGATAAAATTGGTGCAAGGCCAAACATTAATGATATTAACCCAGAAGGCACTGTTTTAGCTGCCATGTAACTTAATAACATGCCGCCAAAAATACCTATGCTTGAATAGCCATAAAGGAATAAAGCACGGCGATGCCAAGGCACTCGGATATTGGCAACAGCAACGACAAACGAAGCCAACACCAGCCCCACCAGCATGCGTAAAAACACAGCCAGGGTTGGTGCTACCGTTTCACTACTCCAAACAATACCCAGTGGTGTTGTTGACCAAATCACCACCATTAAAAAATATGAGGCTTTAACAGGCACAAGCTTATTCCTTTAAAAAGGCGAAAAAAGCGGAAGAAAATTTAAAAGGGAAATAACCAACCGCTTAGAACGCGGTTAGTAAAACTTACTTAATTAACCGCAGCACATAACAGACCATACGACTGATGAGGTCAGGCGCATACAATTGTTTGTTGGTCGTTGGTTTAGCTGCATCATGGTATTTAATAAAGTAAGTTGAAGAAGCTTAAGAATCCGCCTAAATGGTGATTTTGTCAACACGAATACTCATGCTATTTGGCAAAAAGTTATTTGCTGATTTCAACAGCCTGTTTGCACATGTAAATCATAGGTTACATTTAATTTCTTTGATTTATAACAAAACTATTTAAGTTTTGTTAAACAAGTTATATCTTGCTTGCCTCTCACGAAGTTTAAGGGGCAAAAAGTGCTTAAAAATAAAACAATAGGTAGCATGTTAATTGTTGCTGGCACCACCATAGGTGCAGGGATGCTGGCATTGCCTATCGCCTCCGCAGGGCTTGGTTTCACAACAGCGTTATCACTAATCTTTTTAACTTGGGTTTTAATGACCTACACAGCATTGCTGATGCTAGAGCTGCATCAATATGCCGACAGAGATGCAACCCTCAATACGTTAGCTAAGTCATGGTTGGGTAAACGTGGGCAATGGGTCGCTAACTTTTCAGTGATGTTTTTGTTTTACGCATTATGCGCTGCCTATATCGCAGGTGGTGGTGCGCAATTACAAGAAAAGCTCAACAATGGTTTATCGCTTTCTTTAGCACCGCAAGTTGGCTCAGTTATTCTGGCTGTTGTGATCGGTACTGTGGTGACACTCGGTACCAGCAAAGTCGATAAGCTTAACCGCGTACTGTTCACTATTAAAGTATGCGTACTAGCCAGCTTATTTTATATGCTGACACCTTATGTTCATGGCCAACACTTACTTGAAATGCCTATTGAACAAGGTCTGATCTTATCTGCAATCCCGGTGGTGTTTACCTCGTTTGGTTTTCATGGCTCTATTCCATCGATTGTGAAATACGTGGGTTTAGATATCAAAACACTTCGTAAAGTAATGGTGGCAGGTGCCGCATTGCCTTTAGTAATTTACATTTTTTGGCAATTACTTAGCCAAGGCATGATGAGTCAAAGCGACTTACTACAAAGTCAAGGGTTACCTGGATTCGTAAGCAGTGTCGCTAGCATTGCTCACAGCCCACATGTTGCCACTGCTGTGAACATTTTTGCTGATTTAGCGTTGGCCACGTCTTTCTTAGGGGTGAGTTTAGGTTTATTCGACTTTTTTGCTGATGCATTTAAAAAAGGTGATGGCAGTAAAGATCGTATCAAAACAGCCTTGATCACCTTTATTCCACCGCTAGGCTTTGCGCTATTCTATCCACAAGGGTTTATTATGGCACTTGGCTACGCCGCCATTGCGCTGGTTATTTTAGCGGTGTTTTTACCGGTTGCTATGGTCTATAAGCAACGAAGCAGCAAACCTGATGCGGGTTACCAAGTTAAAGGCGGTAATATTGGCTTAGCACTGGCCGCCCTGTTTGGTGTGCTTATTATTAGTGCTCAAGGTTTACAAATGGCGGGGCTTATTCCAGCGATTGGTTAAACAGCCCACCAAATCAAAGAAAGCACCCGAGGGTGCTTTTTTGTCTGGTTTAAAGCTTAATTAAAACACCATTGCTTTACCACGGCCAGATGCTTCAGAGGCTGCATCTAATTTACCGTCTTTATTGATGATCACATGCATATCACCAAAATGGCGTTCATCAAGTGTATAACCCATCTTCTCAAGCGCTTTAACAACCTTTGGTTCAAGACCTGTGTGGTATCTAATCACATTTTTAGGCCATAACTGGTGATGAAAACGTGGGCTGTCTACCACTTGCTCTGCAGTCATATCAAATTCAACCGCATTTAAAATTGACTCATACACAGAGCTAATTATCGTGGTGCCACCCGGAGAACCAGTTACCATTTTAACTTTGTTATCCTGAAGTAGAATGGTCGGTGTCATTGAGCTCAACATGCGTTTATGAGGTTGAATTTCGTTAGCTTTACCACCAATTGCACCAAATACATTCATCACACCTGGCTTGGCACTAAAGTCATCCATTTCGTCATTCAAAATAAATCCTGCGCCCGATACAACCACACCGCTACCAAAGCTTAAGTTGATGGTCGTGGTATTCGCAACGGCATTGCCCCACTTATCTAGAATAGAAAAATGCGTTGTTTGCTCACTTTCGTGTAAACCTGGTTTGATGTTCTCAGTTGTTGAAATGGCATCTGGACGAATTGTACTTGCACGATTTCTAAGATAATCATCTGCAAGTAGAGCTGTTTTTGGCACCTCATAAAAATCTGGGTCACCTAAATATTCAGCTCTGTCGGCAAATACGCGTTTACCTACTTCAGCCAAAATATGAACATAGGTTGTTGAATTGTGCTCAAGCGTTCCTTTTGGTTTTGCCAAGTCGTACATTTTTAGCCACTGCAAAATAGCAATACCACCTGAACTTGGCGGTGGCGATGTGAGCACTTCGTAACCGCGCCAGTTACCCTTAATTGGTGTACGCGATTTAGCTTGATAAGCTTTTAAGTCTTGCTCAGTAATAATGCCGCCGTGCTGCTTCATAAATGACGCTATGATCTTTGCTGTCTCACCTTCGTAGAAACCAGCTTTACCTTGATCACGAATACGTTTTAGTGTGGCGGCAAGTTCCGGCTGTTTAAATACCTTATTTGCTTTGGCATCGGCAAAGTAATCAGCAAAGTTAATGTTTACCGACTTTTTGGCCATTCGCGCAATATAACGCTCGATACTCGCAGCTAGCTTAGGATGCACAATAAAGCCCTGCTCTGCTAATTTAACCGCAGGCTCTAGCAGAGTTTTCCACTCTAAGCTGCCGTGCTTTTGATGGGCAAGCCACATTCCAGCAACACTGCCCGGAACACCACTTGCGTGAATACCGTACACAGACATGTTATCAATAACATCACCTTTATCATCAAGGTACATATCGCGATGAGCTGCAGCAGGGGCTGTTTCACGGTAATCAATAAAATCACCTTTGCCATCTTTTTGGATCAGCATAAAGCCACCACCACCGATATTTCCGGCTTCTGGTAAAGTCACTGCTAATACAAACTGTGCCGCAATTGCCGCATCAACGGCGTTACCGCCTTGCTCTAAAATAGCCCGAGCCGTATCACTGCTGTAGCTATCAGGCATTGCGACAGCTGCTTGTTTTGCAAAACTTGACGGATGAAAGAATATCGCGGTAACGATCAACAGATGTGCCGCGTATTTGACTAAATTTGCCATGGTACTTCCTTTTTCTTGATGTTATTTTGACCATTTAGACATGTGAAACCCTTAAGGTCAATTAGTTACGATTAACTTAGCTAAGCTGCTCTTTAGGACATGAATAAAGTACTGCAGGTAATTCACCTTGCTCATCTTTATGGATATAGTTTTTTACAAACTTAAGGCCTAGTTTTTCCATCACCTTTATTGAGCCTAGGTTATCTTCTAGTGCTGTGGCACTGAGCGACTTTACTTCTTCTGGTTCACTTACGGCTTTAGCAATGGCAAGTGCTGCCTCAGACGCATAGCCTTTGCCCCAGCTCATTTTTTTAAAGCGCCAGCCAATTTCTAAATCACTAAAATCAGGCTGTTCAAAAAAGCCCATAGGCCTGACTAATACCCAGCCGATAAAGGTATTGCCCTCGATGATGTTTACTTGCCAAAGCCCCCACCCTTTTTGCTCATTTTTATAGGCATTCAAGCGTGGAATAAACACCTCTTTAATGGTCTGCATAGTGGATACTTTGCCACGAGTGAGATGTTTCATTACCTCAGGGTCGTTATCGAGCTCATAAAGTAGCTCGGCATCATTTTCATCCATTAACCGAAAACTTAATCGTGCTGTTCTAGCTATATTCATTTTTTATTGCTTATACTGCTAAATAGTTAATTAACCATTAGAGAAAAATATGAACAAATTAGCAAGCTTAGTTTTATTAGGCTGTATTGCCTTAACGGGTTGTGATGACGCAGAACAAGCCAAGAAAGATGCCAGCGAAGCAAAAGATGAAGTAAAGCAAGCCCTAAATGATGCTTGGAGCGACGTAAAAGACGCCACCAGCGAGTTTAACGACGACTCACTGCAAGAGTTACTCGAAGAGAGTAAGAAAATGGGATTAAGCATGTATGACGACGGTAAAGAAATTGCCTTAGATGCATGGATTGAGAGTAAAGAAGCGGCTGGTGAGCTTTCTGAAAAAACCAAACAAAAAGCAAAAGAACTGGCTGAAGAATTAAGAGAAGCGCGCGAAAAACGCGAGCAAGAGAAAAATAATTAAAAAGAAAGGGCAAGTATTTACTTGCCCTTTTTTGTTAGTAATTAAAGCTCAAATTCTTTTTTGAATTTTAAGCCAAATTCACTGCGGTCGTTGCTGCGCATTACGCCAACAAAACCAGATTGTTGTAAACGACCCACATCGTATACTTCGTTTAACACGTTCTCACCGTAAAGAGTCACTTCAAAGTCACCGTTCGGGTTTAAATAAGAAATGTTGAAACCCACTAATTCACGAGAATCAATGTGTTCACTTTGGTTGTAAACTGATTGACCTTGCATATCGCTACGGTATGAATAGTTAGCGTTTACTGCCACTGTGCCACCGTTACTTAAATCAATGAAATAAGAAGGTGCGACCATAACAGTCCAACGAGGTGTAAGTGCTGGTGAATCACCTTTACCAATACCTAATACACCGTCATCAACTTCTGTGATTTCTGAATCTAGGTAACCAATTGCGCTACGTAGCGTAAAGTCATCAGTAAATGCGATTGTTGTCTCAAGCTCGATACCTTGTGCTTTAGACTCACCCGCATTTTCTACGATAGTAACGAAACCGCCACCTGCAGTTGGATCTGAGAATGGTAATGCCAGGTCTGTGTAATCAGTAACAAACACAGCAAGCATCATAGATACATCTTCATGTACCTGACCTTTTAGGCCTAGCTCGTAGTTAATTGCTTTTGTTTCATCGAAAGAAACAAATTGATCAGGACCACCAAATGGACGCGGTGGGAAACCACCTGTTTGATAACCTTTTTGGATTTGGCCATACACGTTCATGTTATTGCTAAGCTGGTAAGACGCATTTAAATCCCATGTTACTGCATCAAAATCAGCACTTACGTATTTGCGTGTTGCAAACGTTGGGAATAAGGCATCGGCTTCTTTTTTATCTTTCGAATAACGTAGACCACCGCCCACCGTTAAATCGTCGCTTAGGTCATAGCTTGCATTGATATAAGCTGCGTATGAGTTAGTCTCTTGGTTGATATCAAAGTAACCATAATCACCAAAAGACGCTGTAGTACCATCATTCAGAAGACCATCTGGTGTGTTGAATGGGCTAAATACAAACGGGCCAGAGCTTGTGAAGCCATCTTCATTAAAGAAGTATAAACCAGACACAAAGTCCATGTTATCGAAGCTACCGTTTAACTGGATTTCGAATGAATATTGATCTGCACCGCCTTCTTCAGGGAACTCTGATAAGTTAAGGGCAACAGCGTCATCATCAAGACCCCCTTCGTATTCTGAGCTACGGTAGCTAGTGATGAACTTTGCTGTATACGTATTATTGATATCCCAGTCAGCTGTTAATGAAGTACCCCAGCCTGAATAAGCCGTCGACTCAATACCCGCTACCGTCGTTGCTAAGTCATCAGGATCGCTTGGTAACATGTCTTCTGTAAGTAATGGGAAATCACCATTGAATGGGTCATTCGGATCAAGTGGCGCTGTTAATTCAATTGTATATGGCGATTGGCCTGATTCGTTATCAACACCATCAATTGAGAACACAAAAGATAAATCGCTGTTTGCTTGCCATTTAAGCGCCATACGACCGCTTAACTCTTGCTCTTCCCCAATTTCTTTTTCTGGATTAGCAAGGTTAATCGCTTCACCTACACCATCGCGTTGCTTATAAGACACGCTTGCAGACATACTTACTGTGTCGGTAAGGCTGTTATTAAAGTAAACGTCACCGGCTAAACGACCACGGCTACCTACTTTTGCATTTGTAGTCACAATGCCTTCATCACCAGGCTGCTTAGTAATAATATTTACTGCACCACCTAATGTGTTACGACCGTACAAAGTACCTTGTGGACCACGTAATACCTCTACACGCTCAACATTTGGTAATGATAAGTTAGAGCCCATTTGGCGACCAAGGTAAACACCATCTAAGTAAACACCTACACCCGGATCTGTTGTGATCACGTGGTCTTGTAAACCAATACCACGAATAAATACAGACGCATGGGCCGCATTACCTACACCATAACGAGTGATGTTTAGGTTAGGTACGTATTTACCGATGTCTTCAAGGTTGCTCATGTTCGCTTTATCAATCAGGTTTTCACCGATTGATGTCACTGCTGTTGGCGACTCAAAAATGCTTTCTGTACGCTTACGCGCTGTTACTTCGATTTTTTCAAAAGCATCTTGTTTAGCAGTGGTTTTTTCTTGCTCAGCAAAGGCTGAAGTAGATAATGCAGCAACAATGGCTACAGTTAACTGTGAGAGGTGACGTAATTTCAATTAAAACTCCAAAGGATACCGTGTGTGTGTATTTTTACCCGTAAATTTCAGGCATAAAAAAAGACGCTTAGCTATAAGCATCTTTCCTCTGGAGGGGTATTATATGTCAGTTTTGTGAAAATATGTATAATTATTTTAATTTTTATCAAAAACTGTATAAATAAACCGCATTACCTCCATGTTTTCGAATTATAAGCCACTAGATTCTTTACATAAAAGTAAATAAAAATAAATGTTTAGTTTTGTATTATCGCAGTAAACTTTCTTGGTAACACAATTAAAATGAACAAAAAATGAACGTAATTTTTATTGCTTTTCAATCAAGTAGAAATAAATTTCAGAAATTTCTCACCTTCAAAAGAGTACCTAGCTCAGGTAATGTTTAATAAAGTGCAGCCAAGTTAGCAAAAGCTAACTAAACAAAAATGTGCGCAAGATTTTCCTCTGTTGGAATTTCATTTTTTAAACGTAATAATCAGCAACACAACTTACTTGTTATCATTTACCGATAGTTTTTGGCGTGAATATGGATTTTCTTTTTAATAAAAACGTGGCTGATTCTGTGTCATCAGCTTCAATTCTTCCCTACTGTATTGCGAATGATGATAAAACTCTGCTGCTTAATTACGACTCTTTAGACACTTTAACCAACCGTGAATTAATAAGCGAATTTATGAAGGTTCATGGCTATCATCATCTGGTGATTTTTAATATGCCTGATAGAGCAGATGTCCTGCAATTAAAAGACTGGCCAAAACTAAAAGGGTTATTTTTTAAAAACACTAAGACAGATATTTTTGAACAAGGACTGCAAGAAATTAAAAAGGGATCCCTCTGGTTTCCCAGAACGGTGAGCGATAAATGGATGAGAGTGATGCTCGAAACTGAGCAAAAAAATCAAATTCAATCAAGTAACTTAACGTATAAAGAGTCTAAAGTACTGCACTTGCTTTCTTCTGGCGCAACATGCCCCCAAATTGCCGATGCTTTATTTATTAGCGAAGCGACAGTGCGCGTTCACTTGCACAAGATTTACCAAAAAATTAATGTTAAAAACAAACAAAAAGCCTTGCAGTGGTGCGAAAGAAATATAGATAAACTCAATAAGCTTGCGGGCTAACTTGCAAGCGAATTGTACCAAGGTGCGACATCATAACTCTTTTTTCATCCTTGCGCCGATAACATGCGCTATACAGCATTGCTCAAAGCTTTAAGTATCTTTTGCAAAATAAATTTTTAACTCTTTGCCTTTTGAGATAATAGTTTTTGATTGAATAATAAACAAATAATGGGCTATGCTTTTATTTGACCCCATTTTGCAAGGAGCAAACTTTGAAATTACTCACCCCCTTACGTGCTGCAATTTTAATGGCAGTCACAGCGGTCTCGTTGACTGGTTGCCAGCTTACCTCTAGTGAACTACCTGCAATCAGTGATTCAGGAACAAAAAACTCAGGTCACGTTGTGTGGCATGATTTGATTACACCCAATTTGGCACAATCTCAAGCATTTTATAGCAGTGTGTTTGGTTGGCAATTCGAAGCCATTAACGATAGCTATACGTTAGCATCATTAGACGGAAAATTAATTGCAGGCATGGCTGAACTTGATAATAAGCAAAATGCCAGCCATTGGCTGAGCCTTATCAGCAGTAAAGACATCGCTGCCGTCAGCGAAAAAACGATCAAAGCAGGAGGTAAAGTCTTAGTAAGCAGTACCGAAATTAAAGGCCGTGGCACTATTGCTGTATTAGAAGACCCCCAAGGGGCTGTTTTTTCACTGATCAATACAGTTAATGGTGACCCTGAAACTCATCAGACTGATAACGGCTGGATTTGGCAAGAAGTATGGAGTGATAACCCAGAGCAGAGCAAAGCCTTTTACCAATCACTTGGTAATTATTCGGCACAAAATAAACCGCTTAATAATGGCAATTACAGTTACTTAGCCTTAAATGGCACACCTGCGATTGGCTTTGTAAAAAAACCAGATGCCGAGATAGGCAACACATGGGTGAATTACATTAAAGTAGCCGATGTTGACGCGACCCTATTAAAAGTAACCGCCGCAGGCGGCATAGTTCTAATGGCACCAAATGACAAAGTACGAAGTGGCAGCGTCGCAATTATTCGTGATCCAGCAGGCGCTGGTATTGTAATTCAGGAGCAAATGTAATGAATAAGAAAATGATTCGCTTAGCTGCTCTTGCGGCTGCAGTTTTAGTTTTAAATGCCTGCACCCCCTATGCAAGTCTAGATATTAATGCGCCGTTTAAAGTAGGCCCTGTGTACGTTAACCCAAGTATTGGCATTGGCGGTACACTTTAATCAATTTCAGGGCGCTGCGTTTTAAACAAAGCGCCCTATTCATTAGTGTTTTACTTTTAGGCGTTGTACCTGGGTAAGCACATCTTCAGCCTTGGCGCCTAGGTAAACGTAAATTGCCAGTGCAATCAACAGACCTACCACAGCAAACATCATCAATACAGCAGGTATAACATACTCAGTTTGCCCGAGTGCTGCTTTAAACATGGTAAGTAAGGCTTCTATCGATACAGCAATCAAAATTGTTGAGATAAAACGTGTGATCGTACGTCTTGTTGAGCTGTGGCGAAAAATATCCTTATGCATGAGGATTTCTTCTTCTAGAATTGTTTTGCCTAAATCAAAAATGGCCAACGCTAAAGTAACAAAGATAATAATAGTAAATGGTTTAAGTGGGTCTGACTGAGTGTCTTCGCTTAAAACTAAGTCCACCATTCCGGCAAATACTTTATATAACAGATAGAACACCAAGCAGAACAAACAAGCGACAATCAAGCCATAACCTACCTTAAAGTAAGGTGTCATTCTGGCTCGCTTGGTGTCTCCCATAATAAATTCAATCAGCTCTGTTAAGCACACATCGATAACCAAAAACTGCTGTACATCGTTGCCTGAAGGAATTGTTTTGATCACTGAGATACAAAGATGCTTAGTCGCAGTCGAAATATATGGCGAAGTAAAATGCGGCACGGGTGTTGACGAAGCTAGTAAAAAATAAGGCCGAGCACTTAAGTCCTGCCCAGCCCCAATATGACCCAGTTTCTTGTTGTATTGACGCTTAAAGCAGACATTGTCACCTTGCTGAATGCCTTGTTCATTCAAGCAATATTGCAATTCTAGAAATGGATATTGATTGACGAGCTGTTGATACGCTTGCTTGTTAGTCAACGATGCCTGAACACTGGCAAGTATAGAAAGAAGAAGTTCATGAATAAGCTGTTGCTGCTCTTCATAGCGTTCTATAGCACTTAAATAACTCATTCTGGCCATCTTGCTTCCTCAAAGTAGTGATATCAACTCTAGTCAAGCAAGGAAGACTCCAATTTTTATTTCAATTAATAATCAATTAGTTAATTTCGTGAACGGGAATGACATTAGAATAAAAGCACTATAAAGGTGCGCATTTTGTTTTATGAAGCACTAAAACGAAAAAAGCTGTAACTCTGTGAGTTACAGCTTTTTAATTTTGGTGCGGATGGGGGGACTTGAACCCCCACGGCCGAAGCCACCACCCCCTCAAGATGGCGTGTCTACCAATTCCACCACATCCGCATACAATTCTGTATGTTGTTAAGCTTAACGTTTACTTGAGGAGTGAAAACTGCTTAACGATAATTAGCAAAGCTAATTAGTTAGGTACGTCAGACGTTTTATCTTCTGTCGCAGGCACATCAGATTGTGCTGGCGTTACAGTTTCAACAGCTGGCGCAGCTTCTAAGTTTTCCCACTCATCAGTCTTTTTGATTTGACCTGCAGTAAGGTTACCTAGAACAATACTTAGTACGAAGAAGATCGTTGCTAAGATTGTTGTTGTTTTAGTCATGAAGTTACCAGCACCTGATGAGCCAAACACGGTACCAGAAGCGCCAGCACCAAATGATGAACCCATATCTGCGCCTTTACCTTGTTGGATTAAAACCATACCAACTAATGCTAAAGCAACAATTAAATAAACTACTAATAAAATTTCGTACATCTTATACGGTCCCTTTTGCACTTTCACAGATAGCAGTAAATGAATCTGCTTTAAGACTGGCGCCACCAATAAGGCCGCCGTCTATATCTGGTTGTGCAAATAATAATTCGCTATTTTTTTCATTCACGCTACCACCATATAAGATGGTTAATTGCTGTGCTACATCGCTATCTGAAGAAGCAACCTTCTCGCGGATAAACTTGTGCACGGCTTGCGCTTGCTCAGGAGAGGCAGTCTTACCTGTGCCAATGGCCCAAACGGGCTCGTATGCTACCACAGAATTCTTCAGTGCTGCTACACCTAATTTGCTAATTACAGCATCAATTTGAGCTGCAACCACTAATTCAGTTTCGTTTGCTTCACGTTGCTGCTCACTTTCACCTACACAAAGGATAGGAGTTAAGCCAACTTGCTGCGCTCGCGCAAACTTATCTGCAACAACTTCATCTGACTCACCGTAGATACTACGACGTTCAGAGTGACCAACTAACGTATAAGCTGCGCCTAGGTCTTTGACTAGCTGAGCATCAACTTCACCAGTAAAAGCACCAGCTTGGTTTTCAGAGACTGTTTGCGAACCAAACGTGACGTTTTGTTGCTGCAAAGAACTCAACAATGGGAATGGTGGAAACACCACTATATCCAGTTCATCCGATTGAACATTTTTGATAGCAGTTGATAACTGTTCAACAAGCTCTAGAGAGCCGTTCATTTTCCAATTACCTGCGACCATCGGCTTACGTGTTGCCATTATTCCACTCCACATTAGAAAGCGGGCAAGATACTAACTCGACTTGCCCAAAGTTACAAGAGGTTATTGTTATGCCTGGGTTTGTTTGCTCACAGTTTCGACAACTGCGGCTATTTTACGTGCGCTATCAAGGACAACTTTTTCCTGTTCAGCTTCAACCATTACTCGCACAACAGGTTCAGTACCTGATTTACGAAGTAATACACGACCTGTATCACCTAATTTTTCTTCAACTTGTGCAACAGCATCAATCACCGTTTGATCTTGCGTTGGATCAGTACCTTGTGGATAGCGCACATTAATCATTTTCATTGGATATTTTGTAAAGCCAGCCCCTAAGTCTTGCAATGTTTTATTCTGCGCTACCATCGCTGCTAATACTTGCAAGCTTGAGATAATGCCATCACCCGTGCTAATTAAATCTAGATTTAATACGTGGCCTGAGCTCTCGCCGCCGATTTTCCAGCCTTTTTCTTGCAGTAGCTCCATTACATAGCGGTCACCCACTTTGCTGCGAGCAAACTCAATTCCACGAGCCTTTAAGGCGTTCTCAAGACCCATGTTTGACATTACCGTACCGACGACACCACCACCTAAAATATCGTCATTTGCAGCTTGGCAAGCAATGATATAGACAATGTCATCGCCATCAAAAACTCGGCCATTATGGTCAACCATCATTACTCGGTCACCATCACCATCGTAGGCAATACCAACATCGGCATTGTGTTCTAATACCTTGCGTTTAAGGGTTTCAACATGAGTTGCACCACACTCTAAGTTGATATTTACCCCGTTTGGCTCACAGGCATGACAGATAACATCCGCGCCAAGTTCACGCATTACTGAAGGTGCAATGTTATAAGTAGCACCATTAGCACAATCGAGAACAATTTTTAAACCTTCTAGCGATAAACCTTGTGGGAATTGGCTTTTACAAAACTCAATGTAGCGACCATCAGCTGTTTCTAAACGACGCGCTTTACCAAGCTTGTCAGAGGCAACGCAGGTCATTGGCTCATCCATCATAGCTTCGATTTCAAGCTCAACTTCATCAGGTAGCTTTAAGCCCCTGCTTGAAAAGAATTTAATACCGTTATCATGGTAAGGATTATGAGATGCACTAATTACAATACCCGCTTCAGCACGGAAAGTTTGCGTAAGATATGCAACCGCTGGTGTTGGCATTGGGCCTAACAAAACAACATCAATACCAGCAGCAATTAAACCTGCCTCAAGTGATGTTTCGAGCATATAGCCAGAAATACGGGTATCTTTACCAATAATGACTTTTTTTGTGCCAATTTTTGATAATACACGCCCTGCAGCCCAACCTAGCTTTAAAGCAAATTCAGGTGTGATTGGAAACTCACCCACCATGCCTCTTACACCATCTGTGCCAAAATACTTTCTTGTGTTACTCATTTGAAATTCCTCGATCACATGCTTGCCAAACCGCTAGCACGTCAGCTGTTTCTTGTACGTCATGAACACGAATAATTTTTGCGCCATTTTGTGCTGCTATCAGCGCGCCTGCAAGGCTTCCCGCTAAGCGTTCATGTGTGTCTCTATTTAATAAATTACCAATCATCGATTTACGAGAAAGGCCTGCTAGTACCGGTAAATTGAATTTATTAAATATATTAAACTCTTTAAGTATTTGATAATTATGAGCCAAAGTCTTACCAAAGCCAAAGCCCGGGTCTAAAATAATACGTTGTTGCTGAATGCCCGCTTGCTCACACACGGCTAAACGCTCTGCAAAGAACTCATTAATATCATTAAACAAGTCATTATAATGTGGGTTACTTTGCATAGTGCGAGGCTGACCTTGCATATGCATTAAGCAAATTGCCACCTCTGGGTATTGTGCCAGTACCTCAATTGCACCAGGTTCTTGTAACGCTCTGACATCATTGATTATGTCAGCTCCTGCGATTATCGCTTGGCGCATTACTTCGCTCTTGCTGGTATCAATCGAAATAATACAATCACTGGTTGCTCTAAGCGATTTCACTAAAGGAATAACGCGTTCAAGCTCATCTTCAAGAGATACATCAGGTGCCCCAGGGCGGGTAGACTCACCACCTATATCAATTATTTTTGCGCCTTGATTTAATAACGTATGAGCTTGTTTGACAGCGCTGTCTAGTTGGCAAAAGCTACCGCCATCAGAAAATGAGTCTGGAGTGACATTTAAAATCCCCATCACCACTGGGGAATCGAGGTGTAATGTGCGACCTCGAGGTAAGTTAAGAACGGTCATTGAACACCTATGCTATAAATTAGCGTCAATTGCGCATTTATTATTCTAGATAACAGTTTGAAAATTGCGCATTTTTTGAAATAAAAAAGCCCCGACTAGCGGGGCCTTTCTGTGTCTAATTGTACCGACTATTCGGCTTTGTCATCAACATTTGTTTTTGTTTCTGATGATTCTTCTGGCTCTTTTGTGTCGTTTTCGACAACTTTTGCAGCAGAAGGAGCTGGCTTTTTATCATCTGAACGGCGGTCATGAACATCACGTGGCTCACGTACAGGCTGACGTGCCATTAAGTCATCAATTTGACCCGCATCAATCGTCTCGTACTTCATTAGTGCATCTTTCATCGCATGTAAGATATCAATGTTATCTTTAAGGATTTGCTCTGCACGTTGATAGTTACGATCTGAGAATAAACGAACTTCTGTGTCGATCACTTTTGCAGTTTCATCAGACATGCTCATAGAACGGCTACCGCCGCCACCCATGTACATTTCGTTTTGATCTTCGGCATAAAGTAATGGACCTAACTTTTCACTTAGACCCCATTGGGTAACCATTTTACGAGCAATATCTGTTGCACGCTCAATATCGTTACTTGCACCGGTTGTCACTTTATCTTCACCGTAGATTAGCGCTTCTGCAATACGACCACCGTAAAGACTAGAGATCATTGACTCTAAAAGCTCTTTTGAGTGGCTCACACGGTCTTGCTCAGGCAAGTACATAGTAACACCTAACGCACGTCCACGAGGAATGATAGACACTTTATAAACTGGGTCATGTTCAGGTACCATGCGACCAACAATCGCGTGACCTGCTTCATGGTAAGCAGTCATTTCTTTTTCCTGCTCACTCATCACCATGGTCTTGCGCTCTGCACCCATCATGATTTTATCTTTTGCAGCGTCAAACTCTGCCATGCTTACAACGCGTTTGTTACCACGAGCTGCATATAAAGCGGCTTCGTTAACTAAGTTTGCAAGGTCAGCACCAGAGAAACCAGGCGTACCACGTGCAATTACCGCAGCTTCTACGTTGTCGCCTAGTGGCACTTTACGCATGTGAACTTTAAGAATTTGTTCACGACCACGAATATCAGGAAGCCCAACAACAACTTGGCGGTCAAAACGGCCAGGACGTAATAACGCAGGGTCTAATACATCAGGGCGGTTGGTTGCTGCGATAACGATAATACCTTCGTTACCTTCAAAGCCGTCCATTTCAACAAGCATTTGGTTAAGTGTTTGCTCACGCTCATCGTGACCACCACCCATACCAGCGCCACGCTTACGGCCTACTGCATCGATTTCATCAATAAAGATGATACAAGGTGCTGCTTTTTTCGCTTGCTCGAACATATCACGTACACGTGATGCACCAACACCTACAAACATTTCTACGAAATCAGAACCTGAAATTGTGAAAAACGGCACTTTAGCTTCACCAGCTACCGCTTTAGCTAGTAACGTTTTACCTGTACCAGGAGGACCAACCATCAACACACCTTTCGGGATGCTACCACCTAGCTTTTGGAATTTTGATGGGTCACGTAAGAAGTCTACAAGTTCAGTTACATCTTCTTTCGCTTCGTCACAACCAGCAACATCAGCAAACGTCGTTTTAACTTGGTCTTCACTCATCAGACGCGCTTTACTCTTACCGAAAGACATCGCGCCTTTACCGCCACCACCTTGCATTTGACGCATGAAGAAAATCCACACACCAATAAGCAGTAACATCGGGAACCAAGAGATTAAAATGCTGGCGAGGAATGACTGCTCTTCTGGCTTAACGCCTTTTACATTAACGTTGCTTTTTAAAAGATCATTCAAGATGTCTTTATCATACATTGGCATGATGGTTTGAAAGCGCTCACCATTTGTTTTAGTACCAGTAATCGTACCTGTGGTGCTTTCAATTGAGACTTCTTGGATAGCGCCACTACGAGCGTCGCTAACAAATTGAGTGTAACTTGTTTGGCGATCTGCCTGATCACCACCATTAAAGCTCTGAAACACTGACATTAGCACAACTGCAATGACCAGCCAGAGTATTAGATTTTTCGCCATATCGCTCAAGGAGTTAACCTCTTGTATCCAATTAATTTAAATTCAACTTAACGCAGCACAACTGTACTACAGTTTGTAGCCTGTCGCCACTATATAAACTTCCCGAGAACGGGCGCGTGATGCATCGGGCTTTCTAATTTTAACCGCTTTAAAGCTATTACGTACTTCCTGCAAGTATTGATCAAATCCTTCGCCTTGGAAGACTTTGACACAAAATGCGCCATTTTTCTTTAAAACTTGGTGACACATATCTAATGCCAACTCAACTAAGTACATACTACCAGCTTGGTCAACAGATGTATTGCCGCTCATATTGGGTGCCATATCAGAAAAAACTACATCAACATTTTTTCCATCAATACGGGTCAATAGTGCATCAAGTACCGCTTCTTCACGGAAGTCGCCTTGTAAGAAGTCAACACCTGCTAGTGAGTCCATAGGTAAGATATCACAAGCAATTACTTGACCTTTATCACCTACTTTTTCTGCTAAATATTGCGACCAACTACCTGGCGCAGCACCTAAATCAACCACTGTCATTGATGGTTTGATTAATTTATCTTTGTTTTGAATTTCGTCTAATTTGAATACCGCACGAGAACGCCAACCTTTCTTTTGCGCTTCGTGAACATAAGGATCGTCGAAATGTTCTTTCAGCCAACGCTTAGAACTGGCTGAATGTTTTTTATTTGCCATAAAATTAATACGTAACTAATTAGTAATATTCTCTAGATGGCGTTAGAATACCCTTAATTCAAGCCATATTCAGCAAAATTTGTAACATGATGAAATTATCGAACAAACAAAAGCAGTTTTTAAAAGGCCAAGCGCACAGTTTAAAACCTGTTGTATTACTTGGTGCAAACGGATTAACAGAAGGCGTTTTAGTTGAAATTGAAAGCGCTCTAGAAATTCATGAACTAATCAAAGTTAAAGTTCCTACAGATGAACGTGAAACTAAAGCATTGATTTTTGATGCAATTGTTCGCGAGACAGGCGCAACAAAACTACAAACAATTGGCCATACAATTGTATTGTATCGCCAAAGCGAAGAGAAAAAGATTCAATTACCACGCGGTTAATCCTGCCTTGTGAAATTTCGAATCAGAAAAAGCCAGCAAATATGCTGGCTTTTTTGTAGGCAAAAATAATTTTGCATTAATTTGTAACTAAACTTTTTTCTTAAGCTATTTTTGTTCTCGTGTGTATTTAAGTACCCGATTAATAAACTCGGTGGTTAGCTCATTAATTAACCCTGTTTCAGCATTTAGAACTAAGCTGAACCCTATATTTAAATGCGGGAATACTACAATATCGCTGCGATAACCTTGCACCCAACCACTGTGGTAATAAAGTACTTCATCATCATAGTTGTAAACACGCCAACCCAATCCATAGTAAGCATCTTTAACATGGCTTCGCCAAACTCGGCGACGAGTTTCTTTTTTAGTATGTGTATAAGGACGGGTTTGTTTGATCAATGCTTCGAGTGGTAATACATCTGGGTATTGTCCTAGCTGCGCATTTAACCAAATAGCCATGTCATTTGCGCTGGCGTTTACACCTGCAGCTGCAGGCACTTTATAGTAATTTTTCTTTAAACGAGATGTATACCAACGCTTTCTACCGCGTACATGAGGGTGAGCATAGTTGTTGTCTTTAACCATCCCCTCAAAACCAACACTGGCATCCACCATTTTTAAAGGCGCAAAGATATATTCTGAAATCCAATGTGAGTAGTCCATCTGTGTTGATTGATAAATCACTGAGTCAATCAAACTAAACATCACATTTTGATAGCCGTAGCACTCGCTTGGTTTGCAGATAGGCTCAACAGTCAATAGCCGCTCGACAATATCTGGGTAACTCATACGCGACTCAATTAGGTTATCGTATGCATTAGGTACTAGGCCACTAGAATGGCTAAGGATATGATAAATTTTTAAGTCATCTTTGTAAGCAGTATTAGAAAAAGCAGGAATAAACTTACTTATTGGGTCATCAATATTAAACTCCCCTTGCGCTGCAAGTTTAGCAGTTAATGAGCCCGCAAAGGTTTTAGAGACTGATGCCAATCGAAAGCGGGTATGTTTATCGACTTTACGACCTTTTTCTATTTTTGTTCGACCAATACCATTAATAAAGTCATCATGACCAATATTTACAATCGCCAATGAACCACCTGGTATCCCTTTACTTTTTAATTTTCGGGTAAGATGTTTATTATAATCAGCAACGAAAGTTTGCCATTGCTTATCACTCGAAGCAGCTTCTCCGCTAGCAAAAAGCAGTAAAAAAGAAAAAAGAAAGGGAATTAAAGATAAGCTGTACTTCATTATTTATTTTTTTAAGTCTGTTTAGGAAGTTTCTTATAACATAATATCATGAACTTTTGCCTCGACTAACGTACAATACGCTTAATCTTAAATATTTATGGGTAGATTAATCTTTATGCGCTTACTTGTAGTTTTGTTTTTTACTTTAATTTCAGCTGGTTGTGCCCTTAAACCTGAACCTGCGCCATTACTTTCGATGCCAAAGAAACCAAGCTTACAAAGCCAACGCTTTCAAGTAGAGTATCAAACAGAGCATGCAGCTCCTAAAGTGAAGTCAGTACAGTTGCCTGCACATGCAGTTAGTAAAAACCAAACTGTGGTGATAGTTGCCGACAAAACCAGTGTGACAGATACACTTTATACGCAACTGACTGAAGCACTTACAGCTAAGCAGTTAAAGGTTGTCACAGAAGGCGCACAAGCAGATTACACCCTCTCTATTCATCAGCTTGATCTTGAACTTATAGAAGACACAGAATATCAATTAGTCAAACCAAAAAAGCCTCTGCCTTTATTTGATGAAGTTGCAAAACAGTTTCCAGTTCAGCAATGTGCAACGATCTTAGGTCAAGTAAGCATGCGCTTAACTCACAAGAAAACCGGTGATGTTGTATGGTTTGCAAAGTCATCAATTGACAGCGCAAGCTTTCACCGTGAGCCTCTGATCTACAGCTTTGAACAACAGCAGCTAATAAAGAATGAACTTGAAGTAGCGACTTTTGTACATGAACAAAACTCTGAAGAGGCACGTATGGCACGAGTTAACCAAGAAGTAACGATTCCTGCTTATCAAACGATTACGCGAATGAACGAATTTAAAAAGGAACAAGGACCGTGTAACCGTACAGAAATTAGCGCGCTTACACCTATGATGCAGTACTACCTGAGCAGCATTTTAATCGATAAAATAAAAGTTCAGTAACTAACTTTTGCTGTTTGTCTGCCCATAGGCAAACAGCTTCCCTCCTTGAATTTGCAACACTTTCTTACACTTCCAATTTCTGTTACTACATTTTTTTACAGATTACAGGAACTCCTTAACAATATACTATAAGCTATTACCCTTTCTTACAGACAAGGAAGCAACGTTGCGAGCTTACAGTGCCCTATTATTGATATGTTTAACCTTGCTTAGTACCACAAGCCAAGCAAGTAACCGCTATTATGCAGACAATACTTTAGAACCTAGTCAAGGCTTTGCATGGGACTGGGGCATCGGGTTAGGTTACTACATTGAAGACTCTTACCTTGTAGGCATGGACTCTTACAATGATGGCATAGAGCCAGATGTACACCTCGCAGTTTCTTACGACAGCTTTTACCTCGATTATGACCAAAGCCAACTTAGTGGCGGTTTAACATTAGGTTACAGCGTTATCGATAAATTTGAATGGGGCTTAGATATTGTCGGCACCAACATTCAATCTGGCTTTGATGAAACAGGCTTAAATATTTATGGTAACGAAGTAATTAAAGAGCTTGAAGGGATCAGAACACGCGACTACGACTTTGATGTAGGTCTTCGCCTATCACGTCGCTTTGAAAACTCGCAAATTTCATTTGAATACCTGCATGATATTTCAGGTGCACATAATGGCTGGGTAATGAATTCGTTTTTTAGCCAGATCATTCCTTGGCGAAATTGGGAGTTTCGCTCTGGCGTTGGCTTAAGTGCCTACTCAGAAGACTTTACAAATTACTACTTTGGCATTTCAGAAGCTGAAGCGCTAGAAACTCGCCCTGTATATAACCCGGATACCTCTTACAGCCTTATTTTTGAATTTCATGCAGAATACCCAATTAACAGGCATTGGGTGTTTTTAACTGGTTGGTTATCGACTTGGTTTTCAAGCGATATTCACCAAAGCCCTATAATTTCTCAAGAGTATCAGCATAAAGCCAAGGTAGGCGTGCGTTATGTTTTCTAAGTATTACTTGTGCTTTACCTTATTACTGTCAGGGCCATTACTCGCTGAGCAGCAATCTGTAGGTAAGAAAGATATTGAAAATGCGTTAGTTGCACTGCCCGACACATGCGTAGCGCTGCGTGAAGGCAGAAATTGCTACGCAGAAGTTGATTTAACATGGCATCAAGAGCAAGTTGGTAACTACTGCTTACGTAATGCACAAAGCAAGCACATTATTCAGTGCTGGTTGATGCAACAAAAGGGCTTATTTAGATACCAATTTGATTCAGCAGAAACCATAGGTTTTGAACTTATAAGCAGTGATAACGGTAAGGTTGTTGCAAGCACTGAAATACAATTACAGTGGGTCTATCAAAATCGTCAAAAAAAACGTCGTTGGCGACTGTTCTAAGCAGGAGTAAATAATGGAACATTACGGAACTATCTTATTAGTAGAAGATGATATTTCTCTCGCCAATTGGGTTGCGGAATATTTAATTGAACAAGGCTACCAAACAACCATATGCCAACGTGGCGACCAAGTGGTTGAACAGGTGCGTAAAACAAACCCTGACTTAGTTTTGTTAGATATTATGCTTCCGGGTCAAGACGGTATTAGTGTGTGCCGTGATTTAAGACAGTTTTATCACGCCCCGATTATTATGCTCACCGCACGTGATGATGAGATGGATGAAGTGATTGGCCTTGAAGTTGGTGCCAGTGATTACATGATGAAACCCGTTCGCCCTCGCGCTTTATTAGCACGTATAAAAGCAGCACTTCGCTCTAAATCAGATACACAAGAATCAAGCACAAGCTCTGAGCTTATTAATGTGGGTAAGTTATCAATCAATACTGAGTCACGTACCGTTTACTTTAATAATGATGAGGTTCATATCTCAAGCGCTGAGTACCTACTACTGCATTATTTAGCAAGTAATGCAGGTCAAGTGGTTTCACGTGATGCAGTGTTTAAGGCAACGAAAGGGCGCGAATATGATGGCTTAGACAGAAGTGTGGATGTGCTGATTTCATCATTACGTAAAAAATTTAATGATGACCCTCAGCACCCTGAAAAAATTAAAACTATCTGGGGCAAAGGCTATTTACTTGTTGCCACCGCTTGGCAATAACGACTCGCGCCTGTGAAAAAGTTTTATATCTCACTCCTTGGCAGTGCCCTGCTTTCAATCATCGTGTTGGGTTGGCTAATTGATGCTTTTAGCCAACAAACCCAAGCACCTCAGGATGTGTTTTCTAGCGAAACACAAATGATTAAAGGCTTTGCAAAGCAACTCGCAAAGTATGATGCTAAAGATCGTGAGCAAGCTATTGCGGATATTAACCAAAACTTTGCTGTGCAACTAGAGTATCGCCCTACACAGTCGCTTGCGCTACCTCATTCATTGTTAACACAAATGACCCAACCTAGTGGCCTTATCCTCGAAGATCAGCAAGGCTACTATTTACTTTACAGTGAAGCAGCTTTGGGCACACACCACTTAAAAATGCGTTTAGATAAAGACTTAACACACGAGCAAGGCAACGATGTATTACTCACCTTGTTGTTCTACGCTGGGTTATGCGTATTTATGGGCTTTATCATTGCGCCACTGGCCAAGCGTTTAACCGTATTAAACGAAGCGGCACAACGCTTTGCTAAAGGTGATTTAAAAAGCCGTATTCACTTATCTCACTTTACCTATATCAAAGATGTTGAGCTGACATT
This sequence comes from Pseudoalteromonas sp. CO109Y, assembly GCF_004208935.1. Taxonomy (NCBI): domain Bacteria; kingdom Pseudomonadati; phylum Pseudomonadota; class Gammaproteobacteria; order Alteromonadales; family Pseudoalteromonadaceae; genus Pseudoalteromonas; species Pseudoalteromonas sp. CO109Y. The sequence goes on along the minus strand of NZ_SGPD01000027.1, from coordinate 347,278 downwards.
CAACCGTATGGCGAGTCAAATTGAAAAACTTCTCGATGAAAATAAGTTAATGGCATCAAGTTTATCTCACGATATTCGCACACCTATCGCCTGCTTAAGGTTTGGCCTTGAAGCAGCGCAAGACTGCCCTAATGACGAAAAGCGCCTTGAGTATCTTGCTCGAATGGAAAACGACTTAGACCAAATGGAGTCTATGCTAAAAAGTTACTTGGCATTTGCAACCCTTGAGCAAAAAGCAAATCAGTTGACCTTTAATCATTCTGATCTAGAAACCTATATTCTTACTTTAATACATCAAATTGAGCCCAAGCTTGAACAACAAGGCTTGCGCATTAATCACCTCGTTGAAGGCGGTGATATTTGTGCGGATTTACACTGGTTAGCTCGGGCCATTGTTAATTTATTAAGTAATGCTTGCGACTTTGCTGAATCAGAAATTTTACTCAGTGCTACGAGTACCAGTGAATCCGTTACCATAAAAATTGAAGATGACGGTCCGGGTGTCAGCGAACAAAACTGGCAAAAAGTATTTAGTCCATTTTTCCAAGAACAAACACATCGTAACCGGGATGGAGAAAGCTACGGGCTTGGCCTTGCTATCGTTGCGAAAGTTGTTGATTGGCATCATGGCACGGTCGAAGTATCAAAAAGTAAGCAGCTAGGTGGCGCGTGTTTTACTCTTTCAATTCAAAATAAAAGCCAATAAACATGTTTCAATTGTGTTAATTGTTTCGTATTGTAATGCGCAATTGCACGAATTCTACGCTGACAGCTCTCACATAACGAAGAACAACCAAAATGCGGATGATTAACCCTTTTTATTTAGTGTTAATTCGAGTAGATTGTCAGCGCCGTCACAAATAGAGAAGTAACAATAATATGAGCGCATCACGTGGGGAGTTCAGCTCCCGCTTTGGATTTATTATGGCTGCAGCAGGCTCTGCTGTTGGCTTAGGAAATATTTGGGGTTTCCCAACACAAACTGCAAGTAATGGCGGTGCCGCGTTTTTAGTGGCTTATTTAGTGTTAGCATTTTGTCTTGCTTATCCTGCTTTAATGGCTGAGTTAGTAATTGGTCGTCATGGTCAAGCTAATGCCGTCACTTCACTTCGAAAAGTAACGAATCAAGCATGGCAAAAGAAGTTCGCCTTCATGGTGGGTTTTGGCGGTATTATTTGTGCGGGTCTAATTTTAAGCTTCTATGCGATTGTGGCTGGCTGGATGCTGAGTGCGACCCTTGAACCTGTTGCACAATTAGCCGGTCAAGAGCAAGCTGGTACTTGGCTTAGTGAGCAGTCACTATCAAGAAACCTTCTATTCACTGCCGCATTTATTATTTTAACCGTCTCTATTATCTCTAAGGGCGTAGAAAACGGCATAGAAAAATGGTCTAAGCGCTTAATGCCTGCTCTGTTAGGGATTTTGTTTATGCTAATCATCTATGTAATGACGCAAGATGGCGCAATGGAAGGTCTAAAGGCGTATTTAGTGCCAGACTTTTCATCGATTTTAAACCCTGAGTTATTAGTGAATGCACTAGGACAAGCATTTTTCTCATTGTCGCTTGGTACCAGCGTAATGATCATCTACGGCTCATACATTAGCAAAAAAGAAAACCTAGTATCGTTAGGCGCTTATGTGACTTTAATCGATGTGTTCATTGCCTTTGTAGCCGGTTTACTCATTATTCCAGCTATGTATGTTGCTCAAGCTCAAGGCGTACAAATTTTCTCTGCTGAAGGCGCACTACTTTCAGAAGATACCTTAGTATTCCAAGTTCTGCCGGCACTATTCACTAGCATGGGTAATGTGGGTATTTTTGTTGGCTTTGCATTTTTTGCGTTAATGAGTATTGCAGCGTTAACCTCATCGATTTCGATGCTAGAAGCACCTGTTTCCTATGCTGTTGAACGCTTTGCGTTAAAGCGTGTGCAAGCTACATGGATCATTGGCGGTATTATTGCGCTCATTAGTTTTACAATTGTCTTTAACCTAGGCACCTTGTTTGGCTTTGTGATCACCTTAACCACTAAGATTGGTCAACCGATTCTAGGCTTAATGTGTTGTATTTTTGTTGGTTGGATTTGGCATCGCGCGTCACTGCTAAAAGAAATTCAACAAGGATGCCCTGAAGCTGCCAATAGCTTCTTCTGGAAAGTATGGCCATGGTATATCAAGTTTATTTGCCCACTAGCCATTTCGCTCGTATTTGCTAACTCTCTGTTAAGCTAACAAATGTTTATGTTTGAAGTGGCCATTTAGGCTACTTCAAACACATATCTTGATGTGGAATGCCATCTTCTAGGTAATCATCGCCCACATTTTCAAAACCAAATTGCTGATAAAACCCTGTTAAATAACACTGAGCACCAATCATAATCGCTTTGTCAGGCCAATGCTCTTTACATGTGTCTATCGCAGTTTGCACCAACTTACTCGCCAAACCTTCACCACGAAATTGCTTTGCTACCAGCACTCGACCAAATGCGCTAAATTGCTCACTCTTTTTATAGCATCGTGCATAGGCTGCCACCTGCTGACCTTTAAACAAGAACACGTGCTGGGTCAGTTCATTGTTATCCACTTCGTCAATTTCTGGGTAAGGGCAAGTTTGTTCTACCACAAATACATCAACCCGCGCCCGTAAAATGGCAAATAATTCATCTTTAGTGAGTTCACTATAACTTTTAACAGAAAACATAATGCTCCTTTATGAAGACAAAAAACCCAGCCGTAGCTGGGTTTTAACTCGCTATTCAGTCGTTAATCTTTAAGCAAATAATCGCTCTAGCTGATCACACAGCTGCGACAGATTTACATGATCATGCTCAATGGTTAAATCGACATAACCATCCCCTCTAAAGGCACGGTCAAGTTCAATCAATACATGAGTTTTGTGCGCTTCAGGCACAAACGACAACTCTATCTCTTGTAAACCAAATAGGCTTCGGCTATTTGGGCGATACTCTAGCTCTTGATAACATCCCGAATGTGATTGGAATGTAGGTGCTCTTAAGAAGCCTTTTTCAACATCCGCTTTCACTAGGCTAAAACCAAGCCGATCCATCGCTTCCATTAACGTGCTTACGGCATCATTAGGATAAATGTGAAGTGCATCACGATCAGTTGGATCAAGTGCTAAATCAATATCTAGGCCTGTTTCAAGCCACACATGTGATTGGTTATAACCAGCGTTAATTTCAGTGATCGGTGTTTCTGAATGCAGTCGCGCTTCAAATGGAATATGTTTTTCAGCACCTGCTGCAATCGTGCCGATATCTGTAATTCGCCACTTTTCAATTACATGGTTTGTAAAGTACTCACCATCTTCACCTTCGACTTTAACACGTGTCATCAGTGCTAAGTCTAAACCCGATATGTCTTGATCAACATCGCCGCCTTTAATAACAATAACGGCATTAAATTTTTGACCCGGTTGTAAATGCTCTGTCTCAAGTACAGTGTCAACTTTTGCTGCACCAATACCTACTGATGCAAGGATTTTCTTAAACATCTTTTCTCCTTAAGCCAGCTTCTAACCTATGGCTTAAATTCCTTTGTTAATGCATCTTAACCACAATTAAAAGCTAATGTCAGCGAAAAAATGATGCTTTTGGCGGATTAATCGATAAATCATGTATAAGTGCTTATTTTTTGAACTCTTACTGTCTGATATTGTTTTCCAACTACAAATATTTCGCTACACTTCTAACAAATGAAGTCAAAAGAAAAACTATGGAACTAATCTACTTTGCTACCGCGTTCGTTTGTGGCTTTGCTGTTTATCAGTTAAAGCTGCCACCTCTTATCGGCTTTTTATTAGCGGGTTTTGCACTCAACCTATATGGATATAAGACAACCGAGCTGCTGAATACGTTGGCAAGCTTGGGTGTTACTTTGTTATTGTTTAGCATTGGTCTTAAGCTCAAAGTATCAAACTTAATAAAACCACAAGTTTGGGCGCCCGCCTCAATGCATATTGTTTTAAGCAGTACGCTATTTAGTGGTTTTATGTTGTTGCTAGGTGCCCTTGCACTGCCTTTATTTAACGAACTTACTTGGCAAAGTGCATTGTTAGTCGGTTTTGCTTTTAGCTTCTCAAGCACCGTTTTTGCTGTAAAAGTGCTTGAAGAACGCGGTGAAATGGCTAGCCTCCATGGTAAAATCGCCATTGGTATTTTGGTTATGCAAGATATCTTTGCCGTTGTCTTCTTAGCCATCAGCACAGGTAAAGCACCTAACATTTGGGCTTTGGCATTATTAGTAGGTTTACCTATTTTACGCCCTGTGATGTTTTGGGTATTAAACCGCTCAAAGCATGGTGAGTTATTACCCCTGTTTGGTTTTTTCTTTGCGCTAATTATTGGCTATCAGGCCTTCGAATTTGCAGGTCTTAAAGGTGATTTAGGTGCGTTGATTATCGGTATGATGTTCGCATCCCATAAAAAAGCCGGTGAATTATCAAAGTCACTCCTTAATTTAAAAGACGTGTTGCTGGTTGGTTTTTTCTTAAATATTGGTTTGAATGCAGAGCTGACCAGCCATGCCGTGATTGTTGCACTCATCATTATTTTAGTTTTGCCTGTAAAAGTTGCACTTTATTATGTGCTGACAAACGCGTTTAAATTACGTGCTCGTACTTCACTATTAAGCGCGTTTAGCTTAGCTAACTACAGTGAATTTGGTTTGATTGTCTGCGCCGTTGCAGCCACCAGCAATCTAATCACGTCTGAATGGCTAGCAGTCATGGCTATCGCTGTGTCAATCACCTTTATACTCGCATCACCTTTAAATAAACGCTCGAATGAAGTGTATGTAAAAATTGAACATTGGCTACTAAAATTTGAAAGTAACAGCCGTCTTGCAGAAGAGCTGCCAGTGAATCTAAATGACACTAAAATCGTGATCTTTGGTATGGGTCGAATTGGTACAGGTGCCTATGAAACAATCAGCCAAACTCACCCTAACCTTGTCGCTGGTATCGATATTAAGCCGGATGTTGTTGATAAGCATATTAAACGAGGCCGCAGAGTGTTACTTGCTGATGCCACTGACCCTGACTTTTGGCAGCGGGTAAACCACTCACATGTCGGTATGGTGATGCTTGCAATGCCAAAACACATGCAAAATATTTTTGCCTTAGAGCAACTGCGTGCTTCTGGTTATGAAGGTCAAGTTACAGCGATTGCAAACTACCCAGATCAGCAAAAAGAACTAGAGGATATGGGTGTCGATTCTACTTATAACTTCTATTTAGAAGCTGGTAGCGGCTTCGCAGAGCATGTAAAACAAAAACTTTTCTCTTAATGTAAAAAATAATTCTCGGTACCTTTTCATGGTACTGAGAATTATTTTCACTGTATTCAGTTAGTTGGCTAACTAGTTTTCACGACAAACCAAATCAGTCCCTTTATTGGGTCAAGCTTATTTACAAAGCTTTACATCCAGATTAGCAATCAGGCTAAAAAAAAGAGTAGAATTAATTTCAAGGTACTTAGCTAAGTATCTATTTTTAACACAAAAAAGTTTAACAGTGTGGTGTAGTACCGCTGTTTTTAATTCAGCACTGTTAGATGGATTGAGGTTGTTTAAATGAAAGATAAGTTTACCAACGAATTTTTAGCAAACACGGATGACGCACGTGCTGGGAAACTTTCAGATATTCAGCAGCAACTTGATGAGTTACAAAATAATGGCATGACTGCAATGGATATCAGAACAGTGCTATTCAACAAGATGCTCGATGTATATCAAGTACCAAGTGATCATTTTCTTCGTGACGGTGAGACACCAGAACGAATCGACGACCCAGCTATTGTCGTTAAGCTAAATAAACTTGGCTTCACGAAAAAGCGTCGTCACCAGCTACACTAATACGCCGTAATTAATTAGTGGTTGTTATTCTGAGGGCCTACATCCCTCACTAAATAGGCTGTTTCTTGCCCGTCACAGCCTATTTTCTCTCCTCTTTTTACCGTATCATCTAGCTTTAAAATTTCTTTGAGATAAAGATGGATACAGCTCAACTCAAACGCGCCATAAATACTAAGATGCCATTTGGAAAGTACGCTGGCCGCCCTTTATTGTTGCTGCCAGAGCCTTATTTAGTGTGGTTTAAACAGCAAGGATTTCCTGATTCCCAGTTGGGTGCACAGCTAGCAATGATGTATGAAGTGAAGCTCAATGGCCTTGAAAAAATGCTAATGCCATTATTAGATGAAAAATAATTAAACTTTTTTCGAACTTTTATAATTAAGTGCGGTCTATTACTTTGCTACTTGTTTATTTTTGGTTTTAATCTTTAAAAAGCGCCCTAGGCGCTTTTTTTATGCCTGCAATTTAAAGCGAGTTACTTTTAAACAAATGGATAGTAAATTTAGCTCCACCTAATGGTGAGTCACACACCTCAGACTTCCCTTGATGCCAACTAACAATTTTAGCGACAATGGCAAGCCCTAACCCAAAGCCGCCAGTTTTCTTGTCACGACTTTTATCTAAACGAGTAAATGGCTTAAAAATACTTTGCCACTCAGATTTAGCGATCCCTGGGCCGTCGTCTTCAACACTTATTTGTATTGAATCCCCTAATTCTTCAAGACTTACATGAATTTTATGGTTTGCGTATTTTTGTGCATTGCCCAATAGGTTTTGAATACAACGCGCCATAAAATGCTCGTCACACTCGTAGTAAAGCTGCTTGGGTGCAGTCAATGCTACCTCTATATCTGTAGCAAACTCGAGTTTATTCACCACACTATTGATAAGCGCTGTTAGGTCACAGGAACGGGGCTTTAAGCTTGGTTGGTGTGAATCAAGTCGTGCGTATTCAAGCATTTCTGACACCAGTGCTTCAAGCTCTGTAATATCAGCCTGCATGTTATCAATGTAAGTATAGGATTTTTCATTCTCGATTTGCTCTTCGAGCATGGCAACAGCAAACTTTAAACGCGCAAGGGGCGTTCTAAACTCATGAGAAACGGAAGAAGTTAGTTCTTGCTGCGCAGCCAGTAAATACTGAATACGCTCTTGCATCGCGTTTAGGGTATCAGTAATCGGCAGAAAAAATGATTTTGAGGCATCGTGAAGCTCAAAGTCTTGCGATCCTCCTACAGCTTCACAGGCGAGCGTCAATTTATTAAAGTCACGCCAAAGCAATAGGCTCCAGAGTCCAATTGGCAAGCCAATCACGGTCAATAATAAAAAGTAAGGCCAAACAGAGCTAAAGTTTGGATTTTCAACTGAAAGTGGGCCTACATGTAAAAGCTGAGTGTCATTAAGGGCTATGTACCAAACCACTTTTTGTTCTTGATTGAACAAATACAGGTAATGGTCATTTTTAAGCTGTGTTTTTAGGTCTTCAGGAAGTGCTAGATCGGTGAGGTTAATTATCTCGCTTTCGAATTCTTGCTGGAGTGTCGCTAAACCATTTTCAGTTTGGCTTAATAACCACAGAGATTTACCAAATTCTTGGTCAAGGGCTATTTGTTGTTGGGTTTCTTCGTAGGGCCATAACTGCTCTATGACCCCACTAACTAGAAACAGAGAAACTATTATATAAAGATACAAGCTAGCAAATAGTTTCCCCATTAAAAATTACATATCCCATGCGTCAGATACAAAAAGGTAACCCTGTCCCCAAACTGTTTTAATTCGGTATGGTTTATCACTGTTATCACCTAATTTCTTACGGATACGCGATACACGTACGTCAACGGTTCGGTCTAAACCATCATATTGACGACCAATCATGTGTTGATGAACATGCTCACGACTTAACACTTCACCAGCATTTGACGCAAGCAACCAAAGCAGCTCAAATTCATGAGAAGTCAGGGTAATTTCACTGCCTTTAAGTGTAACAATGCGGCTAGTTTTATCAATGGTTAAATCGCCAAAGCTAAGCTCTTCTGGCGCTTTGTTTGTAGCTTGACCGCGACGTAACAATGCATTGATACGTGCTAACAATACACGAGGTTCTGCAGGCTTAATTACATAATCATCTGCGCCAAGTTCAAGGCCAATCACTTGGTCAAAGTCCTCACCTTTAGCTGTCAGCATTAAGATAGGTAAGCTAAATTTATCACGTACCTGACGGCAAACGCTAAAGCCATCTTTACCCGGTAACATGACATCTAAAATCATTAAATCAACTGGGTTGTTTTCAAGGTATTCAAATACTTCGTCGCCGCGTTCAAGGACCGCAACATCCAACCCATTATGTTGAAGGTAATCACGTGTTAACTGCTGTAAGCCGAGATCATCTTCAACAAGTAAAATCTTTGCCATTGGTTGCTCCTGAATTAAAAAAAGCTCCACGGTGAGCGTAATCTACGCCTCGTTGTTTTTGCTTCGGTGCTTTGCACTTCGACTTTTGCGGTCGCAATTTTGCTCCCCGTGTGCGGATTGACTAAGGAGTATATTGTTTCAACCTGAACCCGCGCTTTATGGCTGTAAAGCCCTTTTTTGCTGTCGTTCCAGCATTGAATTTGTTGGTTATTTTGAAACAAACACAGATCTTGAGGCAGCTGTGTTTGCCAGCTGATTTTTAACTCAAGATCACAAAATTCGTGCTGTTGTAATACAACACACACTTTTGGCGTGATATCAAACTGAGTCGCTTGCGCATGGCTTGGGGTAACCCAAATAACAGCAACAAACACACACAGACTAAAAACAAAATACTTCATATTAAAAAATATGATTGAATCCTATAAATGCAGTCATCGAGTACGTGTGTTCAAAAAGCGGACTGTCATCCACGGCTGAGTAGTCATAATATGCTAAATGAAAACGAAGAGAGTTAGCCTCACTCAGGGGCCAACGGGCGTCGATTTTAGCATAAGGTTGCCAACTACTGCCAACATCTATTTCCCCATATGAGGACTCTTTAGCCGATAAACCATAAAAATAATCATTTAGTCTGGCTGATTTGTACCAAACCCCTAAGCTAGGTGCGACAGATAGGTTTCCTATTCGGTGATGTGACTGCCATTGTAATGCACTACGAAGACCTTTATATACACCTGAAACATCGGCTAGTGCCTGTAAAGAAATCACATGATTATTATGAATATAGTGATAGCTTAAGCCAGCATCTAATGCCCATCGTCTCTTTTTAATATCGTTTGTCGATACCGACTTTTCTGCCAGTTCATTACTGGTGGTCGATTCAACAATAAAGCTATTCGATGTTTGCAGTGCAAAAACATTGCTTGGGTGAAAATCAATAAAAAAACGAGTCTCAGGGTTGAACTCGGTAACGAAATTAACAACATGAGTATCGCTTTCTTGGAATGAATAACCTAAACGGCCATTATCAAAGAACCATTTTTCACCATAAAAAGCGATTTCAGGCAGCACAATTAATGGTAAGTTATCACCACCATGAAGTGGGTTCGTGATCACCCCAGCTCCCGTATTAATACTTAGGTGCCACTGCTGGGTATCGATCTGTTGATTTGCCACACGGCTTTCACGTTCAGTGCGCGTTGAGTCATCGGCGCTTGCTTGACTTACTAGCATGCCTATCAAGACACAAACCGCTGCGCACATCCTGATCGTTTGAGATTTCATTGTTATTTTACGACCAAAGGGGTTTTGCAATAAGAGCATAATATCAAGATGTGAACAAACTGTCGTTGCAAGGTTACAACTATTCACAAATTTGATACATATATCGGTTAAGTTTGTTACTCTTCGACGATTTCGATACGATTTCGGCCATGCTCTTTGGCTAAATAGAGTGCTTTATCGGCTTTTGCTATGAGTTGTTCTGGATTACTATTTTTAGCTTTTATAGCAATACCAAAGCTAGCAGTGACTTGGCTTAACACCTTATTAGATTTAGGGTCTTTAATTTGTAATTTGGTTACAGCTTGACGTAATTGCTGAGTGAAGTTAGTCATGTCACTAATACTGGCAAACTGTGCGGTGAAGCAAAACTCTTCACCACCATAACGATAGGCCTGACCAACACTAGATACATGTTTAAGTAGTTTTGCCGAAACTGCACGCAAAACTTGATCCCCTTTTTGATGGCCAAAGGTGTCGTTAAACTGTTTAAAGTGATCGATATCGACCATAGTAAGAACGGCGACTTCTGCTAGGTCATTGGTTTGACAAAACCGCGTGATATCTTCATCAAATTTACCGCGGTTATATAGCCCAGTAAGCGGGTCTTTTTCGGCTTTACTTCGTGACCTAACAAGCTCTTGTTTTAATTCTGTAATTTCTGAGTAAGCCAGCGCAAGCTGATTTTGAAAATCTTGTGCACGACTTTGCAAAGCTGCCGACTCGTCACTTAAGCGCTCTACACAATCAAGTACATCATCAAAGCCGCTTTCCTGACTTATATCTGCACTAGTTAGTGTGTCACGGCATTCTTGCAGGGCTTCATTAAAATCTGCTGAGTAACTAAGTGCTTCATTGATATCTTGGTGAACTCTGCCTACAACATCATTAAAGCCGCCAGATAGCTGATAAAATAGTGCCAAGTCGTCCCGAGATAAATACTTGTTGAAAAGCTGCTTTGCCTGCTCATGGCTACAGGTATTGTGCTTTTTAATAATACCATCAAGCTCTTCGTTTAAGTCTTGGTTCTTTTCGCTAACATAACAATACCAAAGCGCATAATTAAGCGGAGTAATTGGCATTTTGTACTTAACCATTAGAGGAATTGCGAGCTTCAGACAGTGGCTCGAGTAGCTTAAAGAGTGTTCGGCTTGCGCTGAAAGTATCATGAGTCTAGGCCATGAAAGTTTTATTATTTTAAAATACGGTATCAACCCCATTAAAAAAATCAATGAAAAAGGATTTTACAAACGTAAAACCAGCAAAAACCACGAATATTTTTTACAAAAACCAATACTAAATAATTAATTTAAATTAAGCCATTTGTATCAACATAATATATTTAACAATAAAGTGTTAGTGACTAGCTCTTAAGCTAGATTGCTTGCTGAGTAAGCGATTGAGCAATACTCCAAATTGCGTTGAGTGCCGGATCATGGCGCTCTTTATTTAAAACAGCTAGACCAATTTCAAATCCTGCAATAGTCTGCTCCGCATCACTCACTATTTGTACTTTATCTTTAAGTGGGCTGTTATCCAGTACAATTTTGGGCACCATGGCAATGCCTAAACCTAAGCTCACCATAGAAACCATGGCTTCGTGGCCAGCAACCTGCGCATAAATTCGGCCATGGATATTTTTTTTACGCCACCACTGCTCAAGCCGCTGCCTAGATAACCCCTGCTCAGCAACAATAAATTCTAAATCTGACCAATCAATTTGTTCATTGTCAGAAAGCTTTTCACTGATCGGGCACACTATTTTTGGTGCTATCAATACTAATGGTGAGTAACCAACGCTGGTAAAGGCTATTTGCCCCGGTAACTTCATAGGTTTTGCAGCAATTGCCATATCTTCATGGCCATCTAAAACACGATTTATTGCAAGAGCAGGATCACCGGTATTGAGGGTAATTTCAATATATGGATGTTGCATTCGCAGTTGCTCAAGTATTTGGTGTAAAAAACTATAAGAGGCGGTTACTGAGCAATAAATACTGACATTGCCATAAACATGCTGTTGCGGCTCTTGCACATTAGCCTTAAAACGATGCCAGTTAGCCAGCGTCGCATTAGCGTACTCAATAAATGACTCACCCTCGCGAGTTAATTTGACGGTGCGATTATCCCGATTAAACAGCACTACCCCAACTTCTTCTTCAAGTTGCTTGATGTTGCGGCTCAAAGTTGGCGCACTGATATGGCAAAGCTCACTGGCTCTGGCAAAGTGCAGCGTCTTAGCTAACGCCAAAAAGTAATTAAGATGTTTGTGATCCATATCGCCACCATTTCATTTTATGAAATACTTTAATTCAAATATATCATTTTACGCAAGGTAAAAAATTGCATAGTGTTAATACATACAAAGAACACCACGTCGGTTCTTTGATTTTCTAACAAAATTGTATTTATAGGACACTAACAATGGCGAATTATTTTAATACTCTTCCTTTAAGAGAGCAGTTAGCGCAATTAGCGCAGTGTGAATTTATGGACCCAGCAGAGTTTGCTGATGGTGTAGACGCTTTAAAAGGGAAAAAACTCGTTATTGTCGGTTGTGGCGCACAAGGCCTTAACCAAGGTTTAAATTTACGTGATTCAGGTTTAGATGTTTCTTATACACTTCGTGAATCAGCGATTGCTGAGCGTCGTCAATCTTTCTTAAACGCATCTGAAAATGGTTTTACTGTAGGCACTTATGAAGAGCTTATCCCAACAGCAGATGTTGTATTAAACCTAACGCCTGATAAACAACATACGGCTGTTGTAACTGCCATCATGCCGCTAATGAAACAAGGTGCAACACTTGCTTATTCACACGGCTTCAACATTGTTGAAGAAGGCATGCAAATCCGTGAAGACTTAACAGTAATCATGGTTGCACCTAAGTGCCCTGGTTCAGAAGTACGTGAAGAGTACAAACGTGGCTTTGGTGTACCAACATTAATTGCGGTTCACCCAGAAAACGACCCTCAAGGCCATGGTTTAGCGCAAGCGAAAGCATATGCAGCAGGTACCGGTGGTCATCGTGCGGGTGTACTAAAATCATCATTCATTGCAGAAGTTAAATCAGACTTAATGGGTGAGCAAACTATACTATGTGGCATGTTGCAAACAGGTTCACTACTTTGCTTCGATAAAATGGTCGAAAAAGGCATTGATGCAAGCTACGCGTCAAAACTAATCCAATACGGTTGGGAAGTGATCACTGAAGCACTTAAGTATGGTGGCGTAACTAACATGCTTGACCGCTTATCAAACCCAGCAAAAGTGAAAGCATTTGAATTAAGTGAAGAGCTTAAAACAATTATGCGCCCGCTTTATAACAAGCATATGGACGATATCATCAGCGGCGAATTCTCTCGCGGTATGATGGCTGACTGGGCTGAAGATGACGCAAAATTACTAGCATGGCGCGCAGAAACAGCTGAAACTGCATTCGAAAAGCAACAAAATACCGACCAAGAGATCAGCGAGCAAGCATTCTTCGACCAAGGTATTTTAATGGTTGCAATGGTTAAAGCAGGTGTTGAGCTTGCTTTCGAAACCATGACTGCCGCAGGTATCATCGCTGAATCTGCTTACTATGAATCACTACACGAAACGCCGCTTATCGCAAACACCATTGCTCGTAAGAAGCTTTTCGAAATGAACCGAACTATTTCAGATACTGCAGAGTATGGCTGTTACTTATACAACCACGCGTGTTTACCACTTCTACAAGACTTTATGAAAGACATCGACACTGATGTGATTGGTAAAGGACTTGATAGTGCTAGCAACCAAGTTGATAACCAAACCTTGATTGCCGTGAATAAAGCACTACGCGAGCACCCGGTTGAAATCATTGGTAGCAAGCTACGTGGTTACATGTCAGCAATGAAGAAAATTGTTTAACCCTGGAAAGTAAGTTTCGCTTGTTAGAAACCAAGCCCAATTGCTTATATGCTTTGGGCTTTTTTTTTGTCCCTACATTGATTCGTCATCTGTAAAGTGTATGCTAAAATTACTGACTTAAATGTTGTAAACTAAGACACTTTCATGGCGTTAAATCAACTCACCATTACTAAAAAAATTACACTGCTTGGCAGTTCAATTGCCCTCATTGTTGCTGCGTTAATCGGCGCAACAGCGATATACAGTGCAAAACAAATCATCGAACAACGAATGATTGAATCTGAGCTACCTAGCAAACTTCAAGCAATTGATAACTATATTACTCACGATATAAATCAAATGATCAGTGCAGCTGAGCAACTCTCTAGTAACGAATTTGTATTAGAGTGGGCGCGTTCAGGCAATACTGATGATAAAACACTGCTAAAAGAACTTAACCGCCTTGTTAAGCAATACGATTTAGCAACAGCTTCGTGGGCTAATCGTGAAACTGCACAATATTGGAACCAAGACGGCTTCTTGCGCGTTTTAACGCAAGAGCAAGATGGTTGGTTTTTTGCGTTTACAAACACCGCACAGCCTTTTTCTATCAGTATCTATCAAGAGTCGCCGACTGATGTGAAAATGTTTGTAAACCACCAGCAAACCAACGGCATTGGTTTAGCAGGCCTTGCTAAAAGCATTGACGATATGCAGGCTATGCTGCAGCGCTTCCAAATCGAAGAAACCGGTTTTGTATTTGTTGCCGATAAAAACGGCCTCATACAGTTACATAAAGACGAAAATAAGGTCGCTAAAGCTAATTTGGATGACGTTTATAAAACGGGTATCACGCGTACTCTGCTAACACAAAGCGACTTCAATTTACAAGAGATTGTTCTCAACGGAGAAGCAACCTTAGTGGCAGCAAGTCCAATTAAAAACACCGATTTATTTGTTATTGCCCAAGTGCCTAAGCACGAAGTGTTTTCGAGTATTCAAGTTTTACAATGGCAAATTATTAGCTTTGCAATAGTGATTGCGCTGATCGCAAGTTTTGCTGGTTTAGTGCTTGCACGCACGCTTTCTTCGCCGCTGTCGAAAATGGCTGAGTTATTCACCCGTTTAGGCTCTGGTGATGCTAATTTAGCATATAGACTTCCTGACTCTGAGCAGCCAGAACTTGCTAACTTATCTGCAGGCTTTAACCAATTTATCTCTAAGATTGAAACTGCAATTAGCCAAGTAGCTCAAGAGAGTAGTGAAATCAGACAAAGCGCTGATCATGTGTTTCAGCAAGCACAAAAGAACTCAGAAGCGCTTGATAATCAAAAAGAGCAAACTATCTCGGTTGCTGCGGCGATTAATGAAATGGGTGCGACAGTGCAAGAAATTGCCTCAAGCGCAGCGAACACGGCTAAGCTCACTGAGAATAGTAAGCAGAACACTGAACAAAGCCATACTCAGGTAACGCAAAGTAAAGAAGCGATAATAGAGCTGGCATGTGATATCGATAATATTACCGAGCAAGTAAACGAGCTGGCAAATAAAACGCAAGCTATCGCCAGTATTGTTGACTCTATCAGGGGTATTTCTGAACAGACCAACTTGTTAGCACTCAACGCAGCGATTGAATCTGCTCGTGCCGGTGAGCACGGCCGAGGCTTTGCTGTTGTAGCAGATGAAGTAAGAGCACTTGCAAATCGCACTTCACAATCAACAACTGAAATTCAAACTATGATCAGTGAGCTTACCAGCACCTCTGATTTAGTGGTTAATCATATTAATCACTCAAAATCACAAGCTCAATTAAGCGTTGATGCAATGCAGAGCTCTGTTGAATTACTTAATGCCATTAACGATGCTGCCAATGAAATAAACGATATGGCAACCTTAATAGCAACTGCGACCGAAGAGCAAAGTAATGTAGTGGCAGATGTCGGTCGCAATATTGAACAAATAAGTGACATTAGTGACAACGTCATGCGTGAACAAATTGACAGTGAACAAGCAATCAAAGACTTAGCGAACAGTGCGCAAACCCTTGATGACCTTGTTGCGACGTTTGATAAACGCTGACACGTTTTGTAACAGTTAACCCTGACCCTTTTTTATTCACGGCCTATACTTAAATGGTATTAGGCCGTGAATTAAGAGGGTCAGATGAAATTATCTAGCATTGTTTTAGCCTCAAGCTTTTGCTTATTAACAGCGTGTAGTAGTACAGAAAATAATACCGCTCCCCCACCATTTGCTTTGACGCAAAGTAATACGTTTACTCAAACCCCAGTTGAAACTCAACAAGAGATTTTTGCATTAAGTGAACATGTTAAAGAGCAACTTGATAGTGCTTTTCCAAAAGACAGCCGTTCATTGCAAAGCACTAAACGTTTGCTGAAGTTCCTGTTGCAAAATGGCGATGCGTCTTTATCTTATCAATCTGGTGCTACCTTAACCGCTAATCAAGCCTACTCAAATTTAAACGCCAACTGTTTATCGTTATCGATTTTAGCCTATAGCCTTGCTGACTACCTTGGCCTTTCAGGACAATTTCAAAAAGTGCATATCCCAGAATATTGGGCACTTGATAATGGCTTTAATTTACTCACAGGCCATATCAACTTAAAAGTAAGTGAAGCTCAAAAACTGGTGGTAAATAGAAAAGTCATTTACCCAGAAGAGCGCTCTTTAGTGATAGACTTTGACCCTAACAGCCGCCAAGAAGCGTTTAAAACTAGCAACATCAATAAAGCCCGCATCACAGCAATGTTTTATAACAATAAAGGTGCAGCTGCGATGCTAAAACATGATTATGATACTGCTTTTAGCTATTACAAAGCAGCAGTTGATATTGATAGCAACTACTCAGGTGCATGGGGTAATCTTGGCGTGTTATTCAGATTAACAAATGACTATCAAAGTGCAGAAACAGCCTACCAATACGCGATTCGTTTAGATCCAGACAACAACACCGCATTAGGCAATTTAGCAAGACTCTATAACCTGACCGATCGTAAAGAGCAAGGTCAAGCTATATTAGCCAAGCTTGATAATAAACGCCAAGCAAACCCTTATTACCATATTTCTTTAGGAAACGACGCCTATACAACCGCCCGTTATCAAGATGCCATAAAGCACTACAAAAAAGCCCGTGACTTAAATCCAACCCTGCATGATACTGATTTTGGTTTAGCGAGAACCTACTATCAATTGGGTGACTTAAAGCTGGCTAAAAAGTATTTAACTATGGCTAACAATAAAGCAGACTTTGATCATGATAAACAGCGTTACGAGAGTAAATTACAAGCGCTTCGCTCGCATACTGCAAAGCTTATTGATTACCGCTAGTGCTTTACTGATAAGCATTGGGCAAGCATTTGCCAATACAGACTTAGAACACGACATCATAACGCTAACATCGGCTCAATTTGCTGGACGAAAAACGAATACCAAGGGCGCGAAATTAGCCGCCGACTTCATAGTAGAGCGCTTTGTAGCACTTGGCTATTCGGTTAATGAACAAGGTTTTACTTATCAATCAGGATTCTTTGGCAAGGCTACAGGACGGAACATTATTGCGTCCCAAAATAGCCGCTGTGAAAACTGTAAAAAAGTTATTTTTACTGCCCACTATGATCACCTAGGGCAAAAAGGCAGTCGGCTTTATCCTGGTGCTAATGACAATGCCAGCGGCGTTGCCGCTTTACTTTATTTAGCTAAACACTTTGCACAAAGCCCCCAGCCCTATCAATTAGTTTTTGTTGCAACCGATGCAGAAGAAAATGGCCTACATGGTAGCGAGTACTTGGTATCAACACTTAATAAAGACGAAATCAAAGTTAATATTAATTTAGATATGCTCGTTGTAAACCCACGAAAACCGCGTATCTATGCGTTTTTAGATAAGCAATCACTAGCGCAATATCAAACTGACATTAAAACCCTATCTGATGAGCAGCTAACCTTTATGGCAACTAGCTCGTCAGCGAGGCTGAATCGATTATTTGATCTCAAAGTTGATTGGCGCAGAGCAAGTGACCATTATTCATTCGCTAAAGCCGGGATCCCTTACATTTATTTTGGCATCGGACACGATAAACATCATCATCAAAGCACTGACACAGCGGCGCACATCGACTTTACATTGTTCGAATATGCCATGGCGAAGATAGCCCTATTTATTGAAAAGCTTCCAAGTTAGCTATTTGGGTAGTTCAGAGGTTAAAACAAACTGCCTTTTTTGTGCTTTGCTGAGCTTTTTTACGCTTATTTCAAGTTTAGTTGCTTCACTACGATTACCTATCTGCTGTTGATAGATAAGTGTTAAAGGCCCTTTGCCTTTGAGGTTTTTAGCCCCTTTTCCCGCTTGATGCTGCATAAAACGCTTTTCAACGTTAGTGCTGATCCCAGTGTACCAATGACCTAAACGTGTTTGCACTATATACAAATGCCACTGAGCCTCTGAATTTTCGTTGTTTTTTATAGGCTGCTGTAAACTTTCTGGGTTTGCTGTGGTCAAATCTGTGCCTCGTGATTGTTAATCGCATTTCAGTAAAAACAATTACTGAAAAGGGTTTTACCTTCTGTGACTAATCGGTATCATGCAGTGTATAAAAAATAAGGATTCAAACAAATAATGCAGTCGTTTAAAACTTTTTCTTTTTGGTTAGTACTTACCCTTACTTTAAGTGCTACGGCAGGGTGTTCAAGCTGGGTTTACCGAATCAACATTCCTCAAGGTAACTTCTTAGAGCAGTCAGATGTAGATAAGCTACGTGTAAATATGACTCGCGAGCAAGTACTGTATGTACTAGGCAAGCCAGTAGCTGAAGACTCATTTGATAAAAATACCTGGCACTACCTGTACGTATTCAACATTGGTCGCAATAACGAGCAACGTAAGTCACTCACTATTAACTTCGAAAACGATAAGCTTGTTTCGTTGTCGGGAGACTATGAACAACCTAGCGAATTTAATACACCTTTAGAACAAGAGTAATATTAATTCGAATTAAGTAAGGGTAGCCTAAGCTACCCTTTTTTATGCTTTATTTAAAGGACGACCGCCCGTCACTTTGTTGGCTCGGCCCTCTTCTTTGGCTTTTTCAGCCCGGCGTCTGCGTGCATCCTTTGGATCAGCAATAAGCGGTCGATAGATTTCTATGCGATCGCCATCTTTTACTTCTTGATGCAGTTTACAAGTACGATTCCAAATCCCAAGCGTTAGGTTATTTGCGTCTATTTCTGGGCACTTATCAATAATACCCGACTTAATCACCGCTTGCTCAGCTGTAGTACCTACTGGTACTTCTACCAGCAAACTGGTTGCCGTTGTTGGTAAAGCAAAAACCACTTCAACTGTGATCATGGGCGAACTCCATATACAGTTTTAGCACGTTGTGTAAATGCATTAACCATGTTCTTAGCGACTTCGTTAAATACTTTTCCGAAAGCCATCTCAATAAGTTTACTAGCAAATTCAAATTCAAGGTGAAGCTGAACTTTACATGCTTTATCGTCTAGCGGTAAAAAGTGCCATTTACCTTGCAGCTTTTTAAATGGGCCGTCGACCAAGCGTAGTGCAACAGTTTGCTCATCAATAAAGGTATTTTCGGTAGTGAACCACTTTTTTAAGCCGGCTTTTGAGATCTCTAAACTGGCCGTCATGCCACTGGCTTGTTGTGTAACGATTTTTGCATCTGAGCAATGTGGTAAAAACTCTGGATAAGCATCAACATCATTCACTAAATCAAACATTTCTTTGCTGCTGTACATTACCAGCGCACTTTTTTCTATTTGCGGCATATTCACTCCCAACTTTGTCGGCGAATTTTAGCAAGCTTTGGCTATTTCCCCAAATTTTAGTAACACGAAAATATCTGCAAAGCCTTAAAAAAGCGATGTAAAAACGCTGTTTTTACGTATAATATGAGCCACTATGGCTAAGAAAAAATCATCTAAATCGACAAGTAATACCATCGCGCTTAACAAAAAAGCGCGTCATGAGTATTTTTTACACGATAAGTTCGAAGCAGGGGTTGAACTACAGGGCTGGGAAGTAAAAAGTATCCGAGCTGGTAAAGTAAACATCTCTGAGACTTATATTCACATTAAAAACGGCGAAGCATTTTTACTTGGCAGTCAAATTCAGCCTCTCAACAGTGCTTCTACTCACGTAATTTGCGATCCTTTAAGGTATCGTAAGTTACTTTTAAATAAGCGTGAAATCGATCGTCTTATCGGTGCTACAGAACGCGAAGGTTTTTCATTAATCGCGACTGCAATGTACTGGAAAAAATGCTGGGTGAAGTTGGAGTTCCACCTTGCTAAAGGTAAAAAGATGCACGACAAACGTGAAGACGGAAAAAATAAAGATTGGGCGCGTGAAAAAGAACGCCTGATGAAACATAAAGCTTAATTTATGAAATGAGCCTAACCTTTTTGGTAGGCTCGTACCCCTTACCAGTCCTGACTTTCCCTACTTAAGAACCTTAACCCCTTAATAAACCCATACTTTTTTGCTATTTCATTCGTCACCATTTACATGATATCAATCTTTGTCGTGATTAATTCACAACACTTTCACAATTATACAAGGATTGAAATATATGAAGAACACCCATCGCTTTATACAACGACCTCTCTATGCATTTACAGTTGCAGCATTAGCAGGCACAAGTTTTATGTCAGCTGCTGCAGAGTCAGACGGAGCTGAAAAGGTCGAGCGTATTGAAGTTACAGGTTCTCGCATTAAGCGCTCTGACATTGAAGGGCCATCACCGGTTCAATCAATCAGTCGTGCAGACATCGATAACATGGGCTACGACAACCTACAACAACTATTAGAACGTATGCCAGTTGCAGGTAATGGTACTTTCTCTACTCGCGGTAATAACCAAGACTCTACAGCTAATGGTGCTGCAGCAGTCAGCCTTCGTGGTTTAGGCTCAGACGCAACATTGGTACTTATTAATGGCCGTCGTGTATCTATTAGCGCTTTTGCTGAAAGCATTACTAATTCGTTTGTTGATATCAACTCAATCCCTGTCTCTGCGATTGAGCGTATCGATATTTTAAAGGATGGCGCATCAGCTATTTATGGTTCTGATGCAGTTGCAGGTGTAGTTAATATTATCTTAAAAAAAGATATTAACGGCCTAGAGGTAAACCTTGGATATGGTGGCACTGACGGTCCTAACTACGAAGAAAAAACAGCAAGCCTAGTTTGGGGTACCAGTACAGAAAAAAG
This sequence comes from Pseudoalteromonas sp. CO109Y, assembly GCF_004208935.1. NCBI lineage: Bacteria > Pseudomonadati > Pseudomonadota > Gammaproteobacteria > Alteromonadales > Pseudoalteromonadaceae > Pseudoalteromonas > Pseudoalteromonas sp. CO109Y. The sequence continues at coordinate 326,583 of NZ_SGPD01000027.1, read as the reverse complement.
CAGCGCATCAATTATTATTGATTACTTTAACAACACAGCGCTCTCTTCTGATGAAATGGGCCGCCTAGGCACAGCAAACCAAGAACCATACGGTGGTATGGATTTTCGCTCATCGCGAGGTTTCCCGGGCTACTTCTATGTAGATGGTGAAAAAACCATTGATCCAGCCTGCCCGGCAGAAAATGCAACTGCAAGTGGCAGCTGCTTATTTGACTACGGCCCGTATGGCTACGTAACCCCAGCATCTGAGCGTGTCGGTGCTATCTCACAATTTGAATATAACTTCGACAATGGCATTTCAGCTTTCTTAGAGGTTGCAGTACAACATAATACGTCGCAAGCTGCAGGTGCACCAACGCCTCTTGATGAAGACGCAGGCCTTACAGTGCCAGCAAGCCATCCTAACAACCCGTTTGGCCAAGATATCGAAATTGGTCGCTACAGAACCGTAGATGCCGGCCCTCGCCAATGGGATATTGAATCAGATACACTGCGTTTTGTTGCAGGCCTAAAAGGTGAGATCAGCGACTGGAGCTGGGAAGCAGCAGTTCAAAAAGGTCGCAGTAAATCAATGCAAACCGGTGACAGAAGCCAAGGTTGGGTGCGCACTGATTTCTTACAACAAGAAATCGATGCAGGTAACTATAATCCATTTGGCGGCACCTATAATGACCAAGCAGTGATTGACCGTATCACGACAAGCTTAGTGCGCCGTGGTGAGTCTCATATGACCTCATTTGATGCAAATATCAGTGGTGAAGCATTTAGCTTTGGCGATGATGTAGTAATGATGGCTGCTGGTATTGAATACCGTGAAGAAGATGTAAGCGATATTCCAGACGACCAATTTCAACGTGGGTTAATCTTTGGTACTGAGTCTGTCTCAGCCGCTGCAGAACGCGATCAATACGCAGCGTATATTGAGTTTTCAATTCCGTTAGCAGATAACCTAGAACTGCAGTTAGCGGGTCGATACGATGACTACAGCGATTTTGGCTCAACAACAAACCCTAAAGTAGCTGTTCGCTGGGCACCTACAGATTCAATCACTGTTCGTGGTTCGTGGGCTCAAGGTTTCCGCGCCCCTTCATTGGCACAAATTGGTTTAGGTCCATCTGAAGAGAGTCAGTTCTTTGTAGATACATACCGTTGTCAGGCAACGGGACTTGACTGTAATGCGCTTGATTACAACATTCAATTTGCGGGTAACCCGAACCTTGAAGCTGAAGAATCAGAGTCATGGAATGTGGGTTTCATTTGGGCACCAACCGCTGAATTTGGTTTTGGAATCGATGTATGGAGCATTACCCAAGATAATAAGATTGACGAGCAAGAGTTCGGCCCTATCTATGATAACAACTGTAATGACCAAAACAGCACTGTGTGTGTGCGTTTAGCGCCACAAAATGGTCAGAGTTTAGGTGTAATCCAAAAAGTTTACAGCACCTTTGAAAACGTCTCATCACAAGAAGTATCAGGTGTCGATGTATCGGCTAACTACACGCATGCGATGAACGATTATGGCTTCTTAAAATTCAATTTAGAATGGGCTTACCAAAACGAATTTAAGAAAGATGGTCGCGATTACACTGGCGAGTATCGTTACCCTGAAAACCGTTGGATTTTCTCAACAAACTGGGAAATGGGTGACTTCAATACTAATGTAAACGTTAGTTACACTGGCGAGTTTGAAGATACGCCAGATATCGACTTTGACGGTAATCTAGACTTTGATAGCAACACATCACGTATGGTTGATTCACAAACGCTAGTAGATTTACAAACTGCGTATAACTTCTCAGAGAAAATCAAACTTTCTGTGGGTGTGAATAACGTGTTTGATGAAGATCCTCCGTTTGCAATCGGTGATGGTGATGGCGACTTATATGGCTATGTATCAAGCGTACATAACCCACGTGGTCGTTATTTCTATACTAAGCTAACAATGCGCTTTAACTAATATCGTTGAGCTTAAAAACAAAAACCCGCCAATTGGCGGGTTTTTTAATTCTTTAACTAAGGCCTAGATTATAGGTCGCCTTCGTTTTCAGAAAGGAATTTAGCAACACCTGCAGGGCTTGCGTCCATACCTTTTTTACCTTCAGTCCAACCAGCTGGACATACTTCACCGTGCTCGCTGTGGAACGCTAGCGCGTCAACCATGCGGATCATTTCGTCGATGTTACGGCCTAGTGGAAGGTCGTTAACTACTTGGTGACGTACGTTACCTTCTTCGTCGATTAGGAAAGAACCACGGAAAGCAACACCTGCTTCTGGATGCTCAACGTCGTATGCTTGACAGATTTCGTGTTTAACGTCTGCAACTAGTGCATATTTAACTTGACCAATACCACCGTCAGCAACGGCAGTGTTACGCCATGCATTGTGTGAGAATTGTGAATCGATAGAAACACCGATTACTTCAACGCCACGCTTTTGGAATTCTTCAAAACGCTTGTCGAAAGCGATTAGCTCTGAAGGACAAACGAAAGTGAAGTCTAACGGGTAAAAGAAGATAACTGCTTTTTTACCTTTGATAGTTTCTTTTAGGTTGAAGTTTTCAACGATTTCACCGTTACCAAGAACAGCTGCTGCAGTAAAGTCTGGTGCCTGACGGCCAACTAATACACCCATTTTTATCTCCAAATATTTGAGTTTATTTCCAATTGCCTATGCAATACTCACTTAGATATGGTTACTAAAAATCAAAAACCAAGAGTAAGTATTGATAATTTGCATGATAGTTTAATGAGGTTACAGACAAATGAACAATCGAAAAAAGCGATATGCTTAATCGGAAAAATTGATTCTCAATAAACGGGGTTTGAGATAACTCTATAATAGTGTGCAAATTGACCGACAGAACACAAAAAACCCAGCTTTTAGCTGGGTTCTTAAATGAATATCAATACAGAGGCTTAGTCCATGATATCTTCTGGCATATCACCACGGATTTGCTGCCAGATTTCACCGGTTTGATGACCGTATTTACGCATCATAGAAATCGCACCGTCATGCTCACGACGCTCAGCAAGCTCTGTTAGGTCTTTATAAAACTGACGCGCTAATTCACGTGTACGTGAATCAGAGAAGTAATGGCAGCCAATTTTTGAGTAGAAACCTTTAAAACCATTTAAGATAAGCACGTAAATGCGATTATTACCTGCTACTGCTAATTCATGGTGAACTTTATAATCGTAATCAGCAAATGCTTGGGCACTGTCTTCAAGCTCTTCACTTTGCGATAAAATTTCAATTACACGCTCTGGGGCAAGCTTAATAGCTGCACGAGTATAAATTGCGCTGATATTAGTGCGGGCAGAAAGTAATTGATCTGTAAGCTCTGGCATTTTGTCTTCATCAAGACGTGCTAGCGTCTCTAGAATGTTAAGACCCGAGGTTTCCCAGAAGTTATTTACACGGGTAGGTTTACCGTGTTGAATCGTTAGCCAGCCATCACGGGCTAGACGCTGAAGTACTTCACGTAAAGTTGTACGTGTTACACCAATCAGCTCTGACAATTCACGTTCAGCAGGAAGAATTGAGCCAGGCGGAAAGTCACCATTCCAAATAGATTCAACAATGTATTCTTCAGCAAAACCTGCTGGGCTTTTCGCTTTAAAAATTCTCATCCAATTTCCACTTGAGTTAGCAACTACTTATACCGCATTTGGTGTTCAACTCACTGATTGTACCAGATGATCAGCAACTAACAAGTAAACTAACTCCGCAGTGCATAAAAATCTACAAGATCTAGTTAGATAAATGACCTTTTGGATTAAAAGTACGCCAAATAACAATACTTTCGATATACTGAATTTCTAATTATTAACAATAACAACCAGCACTATTAAAAGGTACGGCCATGCAGCAGCGCGTTTTACCAGCAATATTTAAAAATTTTTTGGGGACTTCGCCACAGTGGTATAAATACACCATTATTGCGTTTTTACTAATCAACCCGGTGTTATTTCAACTTAACCCTTATCTGGCAGGATGGGTATTAGTGCTAGAGTTTATTTTTACACTCGCCATGGCACTTAAATGTTATCCGCTACAACCGGGAGGCTTATTAGCAATTGAGGCATTATTTATCGGCATGACAACCGCCGGCCAAGTTGAACATGAAATAGTGCAAAATATCGATGTGATCCTGTTACTTATCTTTATGGTTGCCGGCATCTATTTTATGAAAGACTTGCTTTTGTATATCTTCACAAAGCTGGTTGTTTCGGTGCGAAGTAAAACCGTATTGTCGCTGTCGTTCACGATTGCTGCGGCTTTTTTATCTGCTTTCTTAGATGCGTTAACGGTGATGGCCGTTGTTATTGCTGTCGCGATGGGCTTTTACAGTATTTACCACAAGGTGGCATCAGGAAAAGACTCTAGCAGCGAGCATGATATTAATGACGATAACCAAGTTCGCCCAGTAAACCGTCAAGAGCTTGAAGAGTTTCGTGCTTTTCTTCGTAACTTGTTAATGCATGCATCAATTGGTACTGCCTTAGGCGGTGTTTGTACCATGGTAGGCGAGCCACAGAACTTGATCATTGCTGAGCGTGCAGGCTGGTTATTTGGCGAATTTTTCTTCCGAATGTTGCCTATTACTTTACCCGTTATGATTGCAGGTATTGCCACTACTTTCTTACTCGAAAAAACCAAAGCCTTTGGTTACGGCGCAAAACTCCCTGCCCCCATCCACACGATTTTATCGGATCATGCTAAAAAGCTTGAGAAAAAACGCACCACACGCGACAAAGTGAACTTAGCGATTCAAGCTTTCATTGCTGTTTGGTTGATCATAGGTTTAGCCCTTCACTTAGCCACTGTTGGTTTAATTGGTTTGTCTGTCATTATTTTTGCCACAGCCAGTGCTGGTATTATCGAAGAGCATCAATTAGGTAAAGCATTTGAAGAAGCCTTACCATTTACAGCATTACTTTGCGTATTCTTCTCTATTGTTGCAGTTATTATCGACCAGCATTTATTTACACCTGTGATCGCATGGGTACTTACCTTTGAAGGTCAGCTACAACTGGTGATGTTCTTCATTGCCAACGGTATTCTGTCGATGGTCAGCGATAACGTGTTCGTGGGTACTGTGTATATCAATGAAGTGGCTGCTGCGTTACAGGCAGGTCAAATTACCCGTGATCAATTTGACCTATTAGCAGTGGCAATTAACACAGGTACTAATTTACCAAGTGTTGCAACGCCTAATGGACAAGCTGCCTTCTTGTTCTTGCTTACATCAACATTAGCCCCTGTGTTAAGACTATCTTATGGACGCATGGTATACATGGCGCTACCTTATACCATAGTGTTGACGATTGTTGGCTTGAGCATGACTTTATTCAGCCTTTCAGATATGACTGACTTACTTTATCAATGGGGCTTAATCAATCACCACAGCGGTGCGTTACCTGGCTCATTAGGTGGTCATTAATACCAATCCGCAATAATACTTAATCATTTTGAGGGATTAAACCTGTCGCTATCTGCGTTAAAAATTTCTGATTTAGAACAACTAAATAACGAAATTTTTGCCTTGCTATCAACGAGGTTTTATTGCCTCAAAATAGATCACTTAATTAAGCGAATTGGTATAAAACGATTATTTAAAACTAAAAAGCCCGCTTGATGCGGGCTTTTTGATAGTTTTTTTGTTAGATAAGAGCTGTTTAATCAAGCACTTTCGCGTCGTTTGCTTTATTGAGTAAGCTGCGGCTTTGCGTTAAGAAATGTGCAGTTGCATCAGAGAAGTATTCTTTTGCATCAGCAAATGCGGCAATCAATGATGCTTTATCCCCTTCTTTTAACTTTTCTAGCGTGTCTGCAAAAGTATCTTGGTAGTTGGCAAGCAGTGCTTCTACATCGTCGAATTGCGCTAACATGATGTCAGAGTAAAGCTCTGGCGATTGAGCAAATAAGCGCCCTACCATCATTAACTCTAATTGATAAATGGGTGATGAGCAGCTGCGAAGCTCTGCGAGTGTATGGCTTTGCTTGGCAAGAAACTGGCCATATACAAAAGTTGTTAAGTGGCGCATAACCTGAATGATCTGCATTGCTTCATCGTGTTTTTTAGCATCCATTTCAACTACTTGGCAGCCCCAAACTTGTAGTTGTGCCATTAACCCTTTAGCCACTTCATGATCTCGCCCTTCACACACCACAACCGTTTGTTTTACCCAATGTGAAATATCTGGGCCAAACATAGGGTGTAAGCCAACTACAGGGCCGCTATGAGCCGCCATAAGTGCTTTTAAAGGTTTTTGCTTAACAGAGGTAATATCAACCAGCAAACAGTCATCATCAAGTGTTGGTAATGCTGCGACAACTTGCTCAAGTGCATTAATTGGCACACTGACAAGAACCAATTTTGCCCCTTTTAATATCGTTTCACTTTGTGCTTGCTGTGCTTTATCTAAAATACGCACTTCATAACCTGAACGAGTAAACTGTTGAGCAAATAGCTGACCCATGGCACCTTCACCACCAACAATTACAATAGGTGATAACTGAGGCGCAACACAAGCAAGGCTACCTTGCTGATTCTGATAGGCTTCACGCATCATACGACGCAGGATATCTTCAACTAACTCAGGGTTAACCCCTTGTGCGATTGCTTCTTTACGACGTGCCGCGAGTAAATCAGCCTCGCGATCAGGTGCATGTAATGGAGCACCGATTTGTTGCTTAATTGCGCCTATTTTTTCTGTAATCCCATTACGCTTTGCCAGTAATGCCACCAATTGCGCATCACATTCATCTATTCCTGCTCTTAAATCAGCTAGATCATTCACTGTTACCACGTTACTACACCTCAAACCCTAAAAACGTAAATATTTATATACAAAAAAGTAAAGCTTTTAATACAAATTATAGTAACAGGATAATAGCCAAAGCACAAAGCCCTAGCGCTCTTGTAGCTTAGCTTATAAAGGGATAACAGATAAGTTAGAAGGGAGTACTTGGGTATTATACAGGGAGGTAAAATTATTTTAGTGGTATAAAAACCAAAACGGGTTGCAACCTAAGGCTGCAACCCGTTTTATTTTGCGTTGTAAAACAGCGCGTATTAGTTAAGTTTTTCTCTAATACGTGCAGATTTACCAGAACGCTCACGTAGATAGTAAAGTTTCGCACGGCGAACTGCACCGCGACGTTTAACTGAGATACTATCGATAAGAGGGCTGTGCGTTTGGAATACACGCTCAACACCTTCACCGCTCGAGATTTTACGAACTGTGAATGCTGAGTGAAGACCACGATTACGCTTAGCGATTACAACACCTTCAAAGGCCTGTAGACGCTCTTTGTTACCTTCTTTTACACGTACCTGTACAACTACTGTATCACCAGCGCCGAATGCTGGTACGTCTGTTTTAAGCTGCTCTTCTTCAAGCGCTTTAATAATATTTTGGTTTACTTTTGCCATTATATTTCTCACTTTCCTAGGTGTAACTGTCTTCTAGCCACAAGCTTGTTGGTACTCTTGCTGAAATTCAGCAAGGAGTGCCGCTTGCTCCTCAGTCAGAGCTAGGTTATGCAACAAGTCAGGACGACGAAGCCAAGTTCTACCAAGTGATTGCTTTGTGCGCCACTTAGCGATTTCTTGGTGGTTTCCGCTGAGTAATACAGCAGGCACCTGTTTATCATCCAATGTCTCTGGCCGTGTATAGTGAGGACAATCAAGCAAGCCATTCGAAAATGAATCCTGCTCAGCTGACTGGTTATGACCTAACACCCCTGGTACTAATCGTGCTACTGCATCAATTAGCGTCATCGCGGGTAGCTCACCACCACTTAAAATAAAATCACCAATTGACCATTCTTCGTCAACGTATGATTCTATGATTCGCTCATCTATACCTTCATAGCGACCTGCAATTAGAATCAGCTTTTCTGATTGTGCAAGCTCGCTTGCACCTTGCTGATCTAATTTGCGCCCTTGCGGGGACATATAAATTACTTTTGCACCATCACCTGCCGCTTTTTTGGCGTCAAGGATAGCTTGTTTCAATGGTTCAACCATCATTAACATGCCGGGACCGCCCCCGTAAGGACGATCATCCACAGTTCTATGCTTATCAGTGGCATAGTCACGTGGGTTCCAACAGTTAAAGTCGATTAGACCATTTTTAACTGCGCGACCTGTTACCCCTTGGGTGGTAATCGCATCAAACATGTCCGGGAAAAGGCTTATCACCCCTACCCATAGCGAACTCGTTTGTGACATTAAAACCCTGGGTCCCAGTCTACGGTAATTTCTCTTGCATCATGTTTAACTTCTTTAATAACAGAATCTGTTAAGAAAGGAATTAAACGCTCTGCTTGGCCAAATGCATCTTTTTTGTTTGCTTTCACAACCAAAACGTCATTTGACCCTGTCTCCATTAGGTCATCAACAGTGCCTAAGTTATAACCTTTATCAGTTATAACAGACATGCCGATCAGATCTCGCCAATAGAATTCACCTTGCGGTAATTCAGGTAGCTGCGCTGCATCTACTGAGATTTCTGCATTGGTTAAAGCCATTGCTTCGTCTCGGTCGTTTACTTGCGCAACTTTAGCGATAAAGCCTTTGTTGTGGCGACGCCAGTCGACCACTTCTAAGGTCTGCCATTTACCTTGCTGCCCTATCAACCATGGGCTGAAATCGAAGATCCCTTCGGGATCATCAGTAAATGAATGCACCTTAAGCCAGCCCTTTATACCATACGGGGCACCGAGCTTTCCTACTGTAATATACGAGGTGTTCTCTTGACTCATGGTTACTCTTACGCCTATTAAGCCGCTTTACGAGCGTCTTTAACTAACTTAGCTACGCGATCTGAAAGAGATGCGCCTTGACCTACCCAGTGATCAACACGAGATAAATCTAAACGTACTTTTTCTTCCTGACCAGAAGCGATTGGGTTAAAGAAACCTACTTTCTCGATGAAGCGACCGTCACGCGAGAAACGGCTATCCGCAACCACAATTTGATAGAAAGGGCGTTTTTTAGCGCCACCACGTTGCAAACGAATAGTTACCATACCGTCCTCTACATTAGATTGACTGTTTTCATTAATAAGATTTACTCCCCAATACGGGAAGCTGGGGAATTGTACGAGTTTTTTGCAACATTGCAAGTAAGAACTGCTGCAAAATGTAAGTTTAGTTGATTAAACACTGATCTGGGCTTTAAATCTTACATGCAGCTAACAACTACGCATAAATTATCTACAAAAAAAGGAGCTATATGCTCCTTTTTATACACTTAATAAACAGCACTATTAAAATTTAGGGCCGCCACCCATCATACCTGGTGGTAACATGCCTTTCATGCCGCGCATCATTTTCTTCATGCCACCTTTGCCTTTCATCTTCTTCATCATCTTCTGCATTTGCGTAAACTGCTTAAGCAGTTTATTGATTTCTTGCACCTGAGTGCCAGAGCCTGCAGCAATACGTTTTTTACGCGAGCCTTTGATGATTTCTGGGCGAGCACGCTCTTTTGGCGTCATAGAGTTGATGATAGCTTCCATTTGTACGAAAGTTTTATCACCCATCTGGCCTTTTACAGCGTCTGGTAGGTTTTGCATGCCTGGCAGCTTATCAAGCATCGACATCATACCGCCCATGTTCTTCATCTGACGAAGTTGCTCAGCAAAGTCATCTAATGTGAAACCATCACCTTTAAATACTTTTTCGGCAACTTTGGCTGCTTTTTCTTTATCTACTTTCATTTCGACTTCTTCGATTAATGAAAGTACATCACCCATACCTAGGATACGAGAAGCAATACGGTCAGGGTGGAATGGTTCAAGAGCATCAGTGCGCTCACCCACACCCATAAACTTAATTGGCTTACCGGTAATATGACGAATAGATAATGCAGCACCACCACGGGCATCACCATCCGTCTTAGTTAAGATCACACCACTTAGAGGAAGCGCCTCATCAAATGCTTTTGCAGTGTTTGCCGCATCTTGACCTGTCATCGCATCAACAACGAATAAGGTTTCGATTGGGTTAATCGCACTGTGAAGTGCTTTGATCTCGTCCATCATGGCGTTATCGACGTGTAAACGACCTGCGGTATCAACTAATACCACATCAATGAATTTCTTCTTCGCGTGCGAAATCGCATTGTTTGCAATATCAACCGGCTTTTGTGAAATGTCACTTGGGAAGAATTCAACACCCACTTCATCAGCCAGTGTTTCAAGCTGTTTGATTGCTGCCGGACGGTAAACGTCGGCACTCACAACTAATACAGATTTCTTTTTACGCTCTTTTAAGAATTTAGCTAGTTTACCAACACTGGTCGTTTTACCAGCACCTTGTAAACCCGCCATCATTACGACCGCTGGCGGCTGTGCATTAAGGCTTAGCTCTTCGTTAGCTTCACCCATGGCTTTTTCAAGTTCTTCACGAACAATCTTAATAAAGACTTGGCCGGGGCTTAAGCTTTTTGTTACTTCAACACCTACGGCGCGTTCTTTAACTTGCTTAACGAACTCACGAACAACAGGTAATGCAACGTCCGCTTCCAAAAATGCCATGCGGACTTCGCGTAATGTATCTTTTATATTGTCTTCAGTTAGGCGTCCGCGGCCACTGATATTTTTTAAGGTTTTACCTAAGCGTTCTTGGAGATTCTCAAACATGTAAAGGTTCCGATAAAACGTGTTGCACCTGCAATGTACATAAATCAAACAAGTTTGGCGACAATACAGGCAATATTAAAATTTAATTCCTAGCAGTATACCGTAAATGGTGGTCGACAATACAGTGTTCAAGTGTGCAGTTTGAGTTTCTTTTTACAAACTCTATGCTTTTGCCTTGCTATAAAATACAATGGCATCAAAGAGACAAGGATTTATCGATATAAATTAAGTGGCCAAAACACGATGATTATTAGTTTAACTATTATTGCTAGTTTGTTTTATGTGTTAGCAACGTCACATGTGCTATCACGCCTTTTTCACAAACAAGGTCCAAGCCAAAAACTCACAGTCATTCTTAGTACTGTGGCTATCCTTGCTCATATGCTATTACTGGTTAATTCAGTTTTTCGTGCTGACGGCCAAGATTTAAGTATCGTCAACGTTGCCTTATTAACCTGTTGGGTCATTGTGGTGTCGGTGACTGCTGTGTCTCTCAAATTCCCCGCGACTTTATTGTTGCCAGTTGTTTATGGTTTTGCAGCCTTACTGACCCTTGCCAGCTTGTTTATACCGCATCATGTGATTTTGCAATCAATCGATGTTGAGCTTGGTTTAGTTACTCACATATCCTTATCACTGCTAGCCTATTGTGTTTTGATAATCTCAACACTTTATGCGGTCCAGTTCTACTTTATTGATAAGCGCCTCAAACGCAAAGACTTGGCAATTGTACACAGCCACCTCCCTCCTTTAATGGTGGTTGAGCGTCAGCTTTATCAATTACTCACGCTGGGTACTATCTTACTGACTTTTGCTCTCCTTTCTGGGTTTATCTTCTTAGAGGGAATGTTTGCCAGTGAGTTTATCCACAAAACGGTTTTATCGTTAATTGCTTGGCTAATTTTCACTGTGGTCACTGTAGGTCACTTACGCCAAGGCTGGCGTGGTAAGCCTGTGGTATTTTCGATCATGATAGCCGCTTTTATCTTGTCACTTGCTTATTTTGGCAGCCGTTTCATCCAAGAAGTGGTTCTAAATAAGTTTTAACTTGACTCAGCAAGCTGTCTCTAGCTTAATATGCATTGATTTATAAAAAAAGGATCCATCCTTGGACGACATATCGACTAGTACCCTGTTTATTATATTGGGATTATTGATACTTATTTCTGCTTATTTTTCTGGTTCTGAAACTGGAATTATGTCAATCAACCGTATTCGCCTGCGTCATCTTGCTAAAGAAGATCATCGTGCAGCGAAGCGCGTCAGCAAACTATTAAGTCGCCCTGACAGACTCATTGGTCTGATCTTAATTGGTAATAACCTTGTAAATATCGCTGCAGCACAGGTTGCAACGATTATTGGTATTCGTTTGTATGGTGATCTCGGTATCGCTATTGCAACGGGTGCGCTAACGCTGGTTGTTTTAATCTTTGCCGAAGTAACGCCAAAAACACTTGCTGCGCTATACCCAGAGAAGGTTGCTTTTCCAAGCTCAATTGTGCTCAAAGGCCTATTGAAAATCCTTTTCCCGTTTGTGGTTATCGTAAACTGGATGACCAACGGCATGTTACGCTTGTTTGGTATTACCACAGCACAAATCGAAGAGCACAGCTTAAGTAAAGAAGAACTAAAAACTGTGGTGAACGAATCAGGTGCACTATTACCTGCTCGCCACCAAAGCATGCTGACTTCAATTTTAGATTTGGAGCAAGTCACTGTTGAAGATATCATGATCCCACGCAACGAAATTGTTGCTATCGATATCAATGACGATTGGAAGCTTATCAGCCGCCAACTTACTCATGCACAGCACACCCGAGTACTGTTGTATCGTGACCAAATTGATGATGCTGTTGGCTTTATTCACTCACGTGATGCACTGCGCCTATTAACTAAAGAGCAGTTTGATAAACCATCACTACTGCGTGCGGTACGTGAAATTTACTTTATTCCTGAAGGCACATCACTGAACACGCAACTACTTAAGTTCCAGCAATCAAAAGAGCGTATTGGCTTAGTTGTTGATGAGTATGGTGATATTCAAGGTCTAGTAACGCTTGAAGATATTCTTGAAGAAGTAGTGGGTGACTTCACTACAACGCAAACGCGTACACCGAGTGAAGAAGTAACAGAGCAAGATGATGGCTCAGTACTTGTTGATGGCGGTGCTAACATTCGTGATTTAAATAAAGAAATGGGTTGGGAGCTACCGATTGATGGCCCGAAAACACTAAGTGGTTTAATCGTTGAATACTTAGAGGACATCCCAGACTCAAACCTAAGTTTGCGTATTGCCGGCTACCCTATTGAAGTTATCGAGATAAAAGAAAATATGGTGAAGTTAGTTAAAGTTATTCCAAGTAAACGTACAGAATAATTTTCTACACCACCTAAACAAAAGGAGTAGCTTGCTACTCCTTTTTTGTTACTTATAGCTGAATTACCTCTGAAGATTCACATTTTATTAGCTATCCCGCACAACCAAACACGAATTCCTCTACTATTATTTCCTTTTGCATATATTGATATAAAAGGGAAAATAATGGACGAAATATCAATCGAGAAAATCTATAACCAAGCTATCGAATTGCTGATGCTTTACGGGCCAAAGTTTATTCTAGCAATACTGGTTTTAATTATAGGTTGGTGGTTAATTGGTAGAATTGCCAATATGGCCGAAAAATCAATGAATAAGGTCAAGTTCGAAGTTGGCCTTACGCACTTTTTAGTGTCCTTTATCTCAGTCATTTTAAAAGTACTGTTGCTGATATCTGTTGCTTCTATGATTGGTATAGAAACTACGTCGTTTATCGCAATGCTTGGTGCTGCTGGCCTTGCGGTCGGCATGGCACTTCAAGGTAGCCTTGCTAACTTTGCAGGTGGCGTGCTTATTCTGTTCTTTAAGCCTTTTAAAGTTGGCGATGTAATCGAAGCGCAAGGCTACATGGGTACAGTTGTTGAGATACAAATTTTTGTCACTGTTTTACTCACCTACGACAATGAAAAAATCATTATCCCAAATGGCACGCTCTCAAATGGCTGCGTTAAGAATAAGTTTTCAGAGCCAACACACCGCGTAGCTATCGAATTTGGCATTAGTTATGGCGATAATGTTCATAAAGCCCGTGATGTGCTTATGAGCGTGCTTAATGACTATGATTTAATACTAAAAGATATAGAAGATAAAAAACCATCGGTTCATGTTAGCCAGCACGGTGAAAGCCATATTGGCATGTTGGTATGGGCGTGGGTTGAGTCTGATAACTACTGGCCAGTGTATTTTGGCTTATACGAACGCGTTAAAATTGCCTTTGACGCTGCTGATATCACAATTCCATTCCCGCAAAGGGATGTCCATATTCACCAGTTTCCTGGTAAATAACTAACAAAAAGCCCGCTAATTGATGCGGGCTTTCTATTTATGCATTAACTAAATAAGCGTTCAAACCAGTTTTTGTCTAAATCGGCTTCACACTTTTTAAGTTGTGCACCATAGCGGCTAGCTCGATGTTTAACTTTATTAGCAACGCTCATTAGCCATTTTTTACTTTTATAAGTGCCTCGCTTATAGCCGCCCCACCCTTCGTGGTAATTTAGGTACTGCGCGTAGGCGTCCCATTTCGATATACCATTTACTTTATGAGTTTTGTAAACGAACCAAGCCATAAAGTCGATAGCATCATCAAAATCATCTCTGTCTGCACCGCTGTTACCTGTTTCACGAATGTAATCTGACCATGTTGGGGTTTTTGCTTGAGAGTAGCCATATGCAGAGCTAGCACGTCCGATTGGAATAACCCACAAGAAATATTCCATTGGTGGCGCTGCATCATGGCGGAATGAGCTTTCTTGATACATCATGCTCATTAGCACATGTTTTGGCGAACCCCATTTTTCTTGTGCATCACGAGCATCGTAATACCAGTCAGGTTTTTCTTCAAAAATCTTACATATATCATGAGGTTGCTCAGGGGGAGCCGTTGCACAACCAGCCAAAGATGCGGCCAGCGATAAAATAATTATACTTTTTTTCATTTTTTTATGGATCTCGCTGAACTTTTTCTCATCAGGTCAGTCTGAACTTATGAATGCAGCAGTATAGCATTGTTTCATCCCTGAAGAATCTTTGACGCAGCCTCCCTAGGCTGCGTTTTTTTATGCCTTCACAATACTAAGCTTTAGCAAAATAGTCATCTAAAAATGCAGTGAAAGATACACTATCTGCTGCTTTAACTTCACGCTCTTTAAGTACAGAGTCAGCCGCTTGCTTTGCCAAAAATGCTTGATCATAAAATTGGTAATCAGCATCAAGGTGGCTTTGCTTGTACTGCTGTGCAAGTGCTAAAGCGAAGTGACCATTATCTTGGTTCTCTTTTGCCAGCGCACTAACATATTTGCCAGAGAAAGTTTTACTTGGATTGTTCACCCAAGTTGCAAGCTCAGCTATGGTTTCGCTGTAATAACTCACGCCATATGCATTATCCATGTAACGAGCAACTTCAGATAGCTGAGTAAAAATTGTCTCAGCCCAATCTGTTAGACGCACCATCTCACCCTGCTTGTTAAGTAAAAGCTCTGGGTCTCGACCTTCATTGACAACCGCATCAAGGTTAGTGGTGCTTAACTTTTGCTCTTGCCAATCCATTTCTGGCGAGTCATTTAATAAGCAATAAGTTAAGAATACGTCTAAGAAACGAATTTGTTGTAAATCGATACCCGTTTCGCTAAACGGGTTAACATCAAGCGCACGTACCTCGATGTATTCTATACCGCCGCGAAGTAATGCATCGGTTGGTGTTTCGCCCGATGCTGCATTGCGCTTAGGACGAATTGGCGAGTAAAACTCGTTTTCGATTTGCAGAATATTTTTATTTAACTGCTTTGGCTCAGCACTCGTGTAGTCATCTATATGACCATAAATATCTGATGGTGTATGAATCGCCTCTTTTAAGCCTGCTACATATTCTTCGAGTGAGTTATACATAACACGTAAAGACGATTGTGCACTGTTAGTGTAACCAAGGTTACCCAAACGCAGTGCTGTGCCCACTTCTAAATAAAGAGTACCTTTACCTAGCTTTTTGAATGGTAAATCAGTTTCGCGCCCTTGTAAGAATGAACTACATAATGCTGGTGATGCACCAAATAAAAAGCTGATCAACCAAAGCTCACGCTTAAAGTTACGAATAAGCCCTAAATAGCCATTCGAAATAGACTCAGCTAATGTACCTTGGTTGCCGTTTAAGCTATACAGGCTTTGCCATAAGCTCTCTGGGAAAGAGATATTGAAATGCACACCGGCAATGGCCTGCATCATGCTACCATAACGGTTCTTTAAGCCTTCACGATAAAGTGTTTTCATGCGGCCAATGTTTGAGTCACCAAACTGTGCGAGTACAATGTCATCTTGATGTTCAATAAAGCATGGCATACTGATCGGCCATAACAGCTCATCGTCCATCTGCGATAAGGTGAACTTTTGCAAGTCTTTTAGCTGCGCGAGTGTTTGCTCTGCAGATGTACTAACCGGCGTGATAAATTCTAATAATGATTCTGAAAAATCAGTGGTGACATGATCATTCGTTAAAGCGCTACCAACGCCTTGTGGATGACCTTGCTGTGAGATAACACCACTTGGTTTTATCCTTAATGCTTCTCGCTCGATACCACGTTGAATCCCATTAATTGCGTTAGGAAATTGTGCCGTTAACGCTTCTAGCGTTTTATTTAAATCATGTTTTATCAAAAATGCTTCCTCGAGCCGCGTGGCTGTAATCCTAAGTGTATGGGGGCAAAAAACAATTACTCAAGTCAGAAATATCAGTTTCATTATTTACCCATACACTTGAAGCTCAATCTTGCCATTGTGAGTCACAATATACAATTGCTTTGGTGGCACTTCATTGTTGCTAAAACGGTTAAAAATACAATTTAGGCTTTTTCCTTGAGGATATTAGACCTTTTAACTAATATAAAAGAATGAGGCTAAACATAATAATTCAGGCAAGATATTGTTTTAGATCAAAGGGAAGATGAAATTATTAAAAGTTTCACAGTTAACACTATGTCCCCCCTTCCCTTACATTTTTCTGAGACTATAATCCGCACACCATAAAAAAGTATATTTCGAGGACTCATATGCGTCGTGGGCAAGAAATCGTCAATCAAGAAGTGACATACTCAGATAATCAAGAGCTTGTCTCTACCACAGATTTACGCGGTGTAATCACATACGTAAATAAGGAATTTTGTACTATAGCAGGTTACACCGAAGAAGAGCTTCTCGGAAAAAATCATAATATTGTACGCCACCCAGATATGCCTAAAGCGGCATTTAAAGAGATGTGGGAAAAACTTAAAGAGGGCCACTCTTGGCGTGGCATGGTAAAAAACCTCTGTAAAGATGGTCGCTACTATTGGGTCGATGCGTTCGTTACGCCTATTTATGAACATGGCCAATTAGTTGGCTATCAATCAGTGCGTACCAAACCATCTGAGCAATTAAAAACCCGTGCGATGGCACTGTACACTAAAATTAATGATGGAAAATCTATCGCATCATTTCGTGAGAATATTTCACTTAGACAAATAGTGTCTGCGATTTTATTGGTTGCAGGTATTGTTGGGTTAGCAATGACCACCTCATGGATGGTTGCTTTAACCGCATGTGTCCTTGTAGCACTACTTTTTGCGTTAAATTATGACGAACTCGTTGTTACGCCAAGCAACTTAAAGCAGCAACGTGCAGAGTTTGATTCAGTATCACGTTATGTATATTCAGGCTCTCATCCATTTAGTATTGCTGCCTATAATCAGCAAATGTTGTTCGCTAAGCTTAGAACTGTGTTGGGCCGTGTTAAAGACTCTACATACTCATTCAAAGACATTGCTACCAACTTAGATAAACAATCGTCACTCACCGAGCAAGGTATTGCTGCACAAGGTCAACGTTTAAGTGATATTGCTACGGCAATGACACAAATGAGTGCCACTATTGGCGAGATTTCAGCTAATACCCATCACACTGCTGATAAGGTTAAAACCACTTACCAAAGCTGTAACGATATCAAACTGCATATTGAAGATAATAGCAGCATGGTGTCTGATCTAGCTAACCAAGTAGAGCAAGCAGCCACTACCGCTAATTCTCTTGCTAGTGAAGCCGACAAAATAGGCCAAGTAATGAGTGAGATTGAAGGCATTGCTGAACAAACAAACTTATTAGCGCTGAATGCAGCAATTGAAGCAGCACGTGCCGGTGAGCATGGCCGTGGTTTTGCGGTTGTAGCAGATGAAGTACGCGCACTTTCTTCACGTACTCAAAATGCGACAGCACAAATTCACAGCTCAATTAAAGAGATCCAAGATACGTTATTTAGCTGGTCTAAAGTGATGCAATCAACTAAAGCACAAGCAGATAGTTGTGTTGATACGACTGCTCACACTCAAACGGAGCTTGCGAGCATCTTCGCGCAAATTGATGAAATATCAGGCCTTGCAACTGAAATTTCGACGGCTGCTGAGGAACAACAAGTTGTCAGCACCGATATACGCGAAAATGTAGAAAGCATTAAAGGACACAGCGAAGAGAACTTAAAGCTTAGCTACAACGTGGCTAAAGATGCAGCGGGGCTTGTTGAAGGCTCACGCAAAGTTAACGATATGCTGTTAACCTTTAAAGTTTAAACTTAACTGATACAAAAAAGCCGCATCATAAATGACGCGGCTTTTGTTTTTGGGGCTAATTAGCGACTCGAGAAAACAAGTCCATTCTCATCAGCATCAATATGGATGATGGCACCTGGTTGGTAATCCCCACCGAGCAGGCGCTGTGCTAATGGGTTTTCAATGGTATGTTGAATAGCACGTTTTAAAGGCCTTGCCCCATACACAGGATCAAAACCACTTTCAGCGATACGGTCTAAAGCTGCATCCGTAACTTCAAGAATGTAGCCTTTTTCTGTTAATCGCTCACGTAGCTTACTTAACTGAATGTCAGCAATTTCTTTAATGTGCTCATTCGCAAGTGGATGGAATACCACGGTTTCGTCAATGCGGTTAATAAACTCAGGGCGGAACTGACTGACTAATACGCCCATCACTTTTTCTTTTAACGTCGCATAATCATTTGAACCTGCTTGCTCTTGGATAATATCTGAACCCAAGTTAGAGGTCATGATGATCACGGTATTTTTAAAATCAACGGTACGGCCCTGACCATCCGTTAAGCGGCCATCATCAAGCACTTGCAGTAAGATGTTAAATACATCTGGGTGCGCTTTTTCGACCTCATCCAATAAAATGACGGAATACGGACGACGGCGTACAGCTTCAGTTAAATAGCCACCCTCTTCATAGCCAACATAACCCGGAGGTGCACCGACTAAACGTGCCACCGAATGTTTCTCCATAAACTCCGACATATCAATGCGCACCATGGCATCTTCAGTGTCAAACATGAAGCTGGCTAGTGCTTTGGTCAGCTCAGTTTTACCCACCCCTGTTGGGCCTAAGAATAAGAATGAGCCGATTGGGCGATTTGGATCAGCAAGCCCTGCGCGAGAACGACGAATTGCATTTGCAACAGCTACAACAGCTTCATCTTGACCAATCACTTTGTGGTGTAATTGATCTTCCATTTGCAGTAGCTTTTCACGTTCGCCTTGCAGCATTTTCGATACCGGAATACCTGTCCAACGCGATAAAATCTCAGCGATTTCATCTTCACCTACTTGGTTTTTAAGTAAGCTCATTTCTTGCATTTCTGCTTGTGAAGCAAGGTCGAGTTTGCGCTCAAGTTCAGGGATACGACCATATTGCAGTTCAGACATGCGCTGTAAATCGCTGGCACGGCGCGCCACATCTAAATCAAGACGTGCCTGCTCAAGTTCTGCTTTGATTACTTGCGTGCCTTGCAGTGAGGCCTTCTCAGCATTCCACACTTCGTCTAGTTCGCGGTATTGCGCTTCAAGTTCAGTGATCAGCTCTTGCATTTCGGTACGGCGCTTTTGACTCGCTTCGTCTTTTTCTTTCGCCAACGCATTGTCTTCCAGTTTTAACTGAATAATACGACGCTCTAGCTTATCTAAAGACTCTGGTTTTGAGTCAATTTGCAAACGAATTGAAGAACCTGCTTCGTCAATTAAATCTATTGCCTTATCTGGTAATTGGCGATCGCTAATGTAACGATGCGAAAGCTGCGCCGCAGCAACAATGGCCGGATCGGTAATATCAACTGAGTGATGCAGCTCATAACGCTCTTTTAAACCACGTAAAATCGCAATGGTGTCTTCAACCGATGGTTCATCAACAAACACCTTTTGGAAACGACGCTCAAGTGCCGCATCTTTTTCAATGTATTGACGATACTCATCAAGAGTTGTAGCACCCACGCAATGTAACTCACCACGGGCAAGTGCAGGCTTTAACATATTACCCGCATCCATTGCTCCGTCTGTTTTAC
Organism: Pseudoalteromonas sp. CO109Y; assembly: GCF_004208935.1. NCBI lineage: Bacteria > Pseudomonadati > Pseudomonadota > Gammaproteobacteria > Alteromonadales > Pseudoalteromonadaceae > Pseudoalteromonas > Pseudoalteromonas sp. CO109Y. The sequence continues at coordinate 306,462 of NZ_SGPD01000027.1, read as the reverse complement.
CTGCGCCTACCATAGTATGAATTTCATCAATAAAGAGGATGACTTGGCCTTCTTCTTTGGCAAGTTCATTCAATACTGATTTTAAACGCTCTTCAAATTCACCACGGTATTTAGCACCAGCAACCAAAGCACCTAAATCGAGCGATAATACTCGCTTGTTTTTTAAGCCTTCAGGTACTTCACCATTGATAATACGCTGTGCAAGGCCCTCAGCAATCGCTGTTTTACCTACACCCGGCTCACCAATTAACACCGGATTATTTTTAGTACGGCGTTGTAATACTTGGATAGTACGACGAATTTCGTCATCACGGCCAATGACAGGGTCAAGCTTACCTTGCTCTGCTCGCTCAGTTAAATCGATGGTGAATTTTTTTAATGCCTGACGAGTTTCTTCAGCATTTGGGTCTTCTACTTTTTGGCCACCACGAATGGCTTCAATTGCAGATTCGATCTTGCTAGAAGTAATATTCAGCGCTTTAAAAATATCGCCTAAAGGGCCTTTATCATCACACGCGGCAAGAACAAACAACTCACTCGAAATGAATTTATCTTTTCGTTTTTGAGCATATTTATCGCATAAGTTAATTAATGAAATCAGGTTATTTGACAGCTGAACATCGCCACCAATACCTTCAACTTTAAACAGTTTCTCGATTTCTTGGGATAACTTAGTATTTAACTCATCAGCACTGACGCCTGCTTGTGCAAGTAACGCACGCACACTTGAACCATTTTGCTGAAGCAATGAATACATTAAATGCACAGGCTCAATAAATTGATGATCGCGCCCAAGTGCTAATGACTGCGCATCTGAAAGCGCAGATTGAAATTTACTTGTAAATCTATCTAAACGCATAAGGGTTTACCTATTAAAAAATCTAATTGCTTAATTAATGGGTATGCTTAGTGATTTGTTCAAGTAAAAGAAGAAAATTTAATCGCAAAAAAGGCGTATTAATTGCGCCAGATCAAGCTCGCCATACGGCCTGTTTGTCCGTCACGGCGATAAGAGAAAAACTGTGATTTTTCAGTAACAGTACAGTGCTCACCACCATACATTTTGACCACGCCTAATTGTGCTAATTGCTGACGTGCTAATAAATAGATATCAGCCATGTATTTTTCATGTTTGGCTGTAAAAGCTTGTTGATGCTCTGGGTTTTGTGAGCAAAAACACTCTTTAACTTCTTGCCCGACTTCAAATTGTAAAGGACCAATAGCAGGGCCTAACCAAGCAATAATATCGCTTGCTGGCGCTTGAAAGTGCGAAACCGTGTTTGCCAATATACCTTGCGCTAAACCACGCCAGCCACCATGGACAGCGGCGACTTCATCCCCAGAACTCGAGCAAAGCAATACTGGTAAACAGTCTGCGGTCATTATCGCCAGCGGCTGCTTTATTAAACGTGTGTAAAGCGCATCAGCAGAGCGTACTTGGCTTAAGTCAGACTGCTCATCAATTACGACTACATCGCTGCTATGTGTTTGGTTTAACCACACAGCAGGGTTTGGCAGCTGATTTGTAAGTAACGCGCGATTTGCAAGCACGGCTTGCTCATCATCACCAACATGTAAACCCACATTAAAACTATCAAAGGGTGCAACCGAAACCCCGCCCTGTCGGGTGGTACTCAGCGCGCTAACAGTGTTTGGGGCAGTCCATGCTGGTGTGATCATAACGCTTAAAACTCGATATTTGGGTTTGCTTTAGTATCAGCGCGCAAAGCTTCTGTCATAGCTGCCATATCATCTGGAATTGGCGCTTGCCAAGTCATTAGCTCACCAGTGATTGGGTGCGCAATTGATAGCTTTACAGCATGTAATGCTTGGCGTTTAAAGTCGCGTAGCATTTGAAACAGCTCAGGTGTAGCACCTTTTGGCGGGCGCGGACGACCACCATACAGTTGGTCGCCAACTAATGGGTGATTTAAATAAGCCATGTGTACACGAATTTGGTGAGTACGACCTGTTTCTAGGCGTAAACGTAGGCGTGTATGTGCACGGAATTTTTCTGCAACACGGTAATGCGTCACAGCTGGTTTGCCCATTTCATGCACGGCCATGTGAGTACGCTTTGTCGCATGACGACCAATTGGTTTTTCAACCATGCCACCAGCTGTCATTGTGCCGTTACAAATTGCTTCGTATTCACGGGTGAAGTTTTCACGCTTTTGTAATGCAGATACTAGGTGTGTTTGTGCCGGAATTGTTTTCGCCACGACCATTAAACCTGTGGTGTCTTTATCTAGACGATGCACAATACCTGCACGAGGCACATTAATGATGTCAGGGTAATGATGTAGCAAAGCATTTAATACCGTGCCATCTGGGTTACCCGCCCCTGGATGTACTACTAATCCCATAGGTTTATTGATCACCAAAATATCATCGTCTTCATAAACGATGTTTAATTTGATATTTTGTGCCTCATATTCACGAGGGGCTTCGATGGTTGTTTCTACACTCACCACTTCGCCACCGAGAAGTTTTTCGCGCGGTGTGTTTAATATTTCGCCGTTTACAGTGATTTTATCATCCAAAATCCACGTTTTTATACGTGAACGAGAATAATCAGGGAACAATTGCGCTAATACTTGGTCTAGACGTTTACCGCCAAGGTCAATTGGAACCTCGGCTTGGAGAGAAATTTGCTCTGACATTAGTAACTTTACCCAATTTACCAGTGCAAGCTGTGCTCGACTGGGTTAGAATCGCTTTAATATAATACGTATAGTTTACTCGGTTTTCCTCACTTGGCCTAGCCGAAGACATCGAAGGTAAGAAATAAAATGATAAATAAAATAGGGAAACGTGCGTTCGCCATAGTTTTTTCAGTATCTGTACTTGGCTTAGGTGCCTGTTCATCAGCACCAGATCAAGAAGATATCCAACGCGTTCCTAATAAATCTGCGCAAGCTTTATATGAAGATGCAAAACAAACATTAGATTCTGGCTTATATGCGCGTGCAATTGAGCTATTAAGTGCTATTGATTCTCGCTACCCTTTTGGTCCTCTATCAAAACAAGTACAAATGGACTTAGTGTTTGCGCATTATCAAGCAGGTAATACTGAACAAGCACTCGCAACTATCGACCGTTTCATTCGTTTAAACCCAAACCACAAAGATTTGGATTACATGTACTACATGCGTGGCTTGGTGAATATCAAAGCGGATGAAAACGCATTCCAAGAATATTTTGGTGTAGACCGTGCCGACAGAGATGCAAACCGTACTCGTGTCGCATTTACTGATTTATCAACGCTTTTAAAACGTTTTCCTAACAGTGCCTACGCACCAGAAGCGAAAAAGCGTTTAGTGTGGCTACTGAATAAAATGGCGCGCTACGAGTTAAAAGTTGCAGAATACTACTATGAGCGAGAGGCGTACCTTGCTGCAGCAAACCGTGGTAAATATGTGGTTGAGCACTACTCACAAAGCAGCTACCTTGATCAAGCACTGGAGATCATGGAAAAAAGCTATAACAAGCTTGGCTTACCTGAGCTAAGTGAACATGCTAAAGCAACGCGAGAAGCTAACAAGCGTTAAAATAGACTAAAAGAAAAAAGGCGCCTTAGGCGCCTTTTTTAATGTTTGCGGTTGAATATACCCAAACCACCTCAAGGTGCGAGTTTCAGTTGGAATTAAATCGCGTCTTCATCTTCTTCAGCGGTACGAATACGTACGACACGCTCAACGTCAGTGACAAAGATTTTACCGTCACCAATTTTACCTGTTTGCGATGTTTTAACGATAACATCGATAGCACGGTCAACATCTTCATCGCTTAATACGATATCTAATTTTACCTTAGGTAAAAAGTCCACCATATACTCAGCACCGCGATAAAGCTCGGTGTGTCCTTTTTGACGGCCAAAGCCTTTTACTTCGCTTACCGTCATACCTGTGATGCCCACATCTGATAATGCTTCGCGCACATCATCAAGCTTAAATGGTTTAATAATTGCTTCGATTTTTTTCATTTCGGATTACTTATTATTTCTCGATTGCCTCGATTTTAGACAATCCCATTGCTGATGGCAAACAAAGCTATGAATTACGGTGATTAAATCAGCAATCATGATATTATTAAACAAAGTGATTCAAAATAGAGACAACAATGAAATCATTACAACGGGGTTTTACATTATTAGAGCTAATGGTCACGCTTGCCATTGTGGGTATCGTTGCACTGATAGCACTATGGGATAGCTCAGACATGCTTGAAAATGACCGTGCAGAGAGCTATTTGTTAGAGTTAAAACGCACACTCAGTTTTGCACGCGCAAAAGCAACAAGTAGTGATGCAATTATTGTTGTTTGTAGTGGCAACACTTCAAGAGTTGAAAGTAACAGACGAGTTCCATGTTTAAACGATTGGAGCCAAGGTACTGTATTCGTCTTTTTCGATTCGAATCAAAATGGCGTTTATAACCCAAGAGTTGGCGATATCATTTTAAGAGTCATGGAAGAAGTTCCAGAAAGCAGTCAGTTAAATTTCACTGGAGATAATTCTATTATTTTTGATACCAGCGGTATGCTCACGTCAAGTCAAGGAAAGTTCACTTACTGCCCTTCAAAAGCTGATGACGATAATAACAAACAACTAGAAGTACTTACCTCAGGGACTGCTTTATATATTGGTACTACGACAGATGTCTGTAATTAAGCTTGGTAAATTGACAGCCCACACTCTCGAATTATAGTTAAATAAACAGTCGCAAATTTGGAGTCTTCAAGGATGAAGGCATTTACAACTCTGCGCAGCCTCAATGGGGCGACGTTAATTGAAAGCCTCTTAGTGCTATCAATTTTATCACTCCTGCTGCATATCGCCTTATTTGAATATAAGCCACTTCTGGCTACAAACCGTTTAGAAAGCAACATGCAAACGGTGAAAAGAGCACTGCAGTTTACTCGCCTAAAAGCGCAAACAAATGATGCCTATGTCACCTTCTGCGCCTTAAAACACAACAGATGCAACAAAGCTATATGGCACAAATCGTTAACCGTTTTTGTAGACAAAGGCGAACTAGGTGTATTTGAAAGTGGTGATACTAAACTAATGGAAATCGAAGCAATAAGTAAGTTCGACATGCTGACGTACCAGCGTCATGCAGTTACGTTTAGCCCTGCGGGTATGCCGATGGGATTAGGCAATGGCACTTTTACCTACTGCCCAGAATATAGTAAAGCAAGCCTCAAAGGGCTTGCAATTAGGGTCAGTCCGATAGGCCGAGTTAGATTAATTGATACAGATAGGTGCCAAACTGATAATTAATAAAGCTTATTTACCCCAACAGGTGCTTGAGTCAGCAGAACCTGTTGACGTTTTTAAACCTGTATCAGAAATAGACAATGTTTCACATTCAGCATCTTGTAATGGTGGGCCAGATTTAGGTGTTGCCTTAAATGTAAATGTACCTGCATCATTATCTACCTTAACACTAATGGTATAAAAGTTACTTTCTGTTGTCGTAGAAACACCTAAATCAGCAATTGTGCTTGTATATTCTCGGTTATCGACAAAGTATTGCTCTTGTTTATTAGCTGCATCTAATAACGAAGTAATTGCCTCAGTTCGAGCGGTACGTTTTACGTGCTCAAAATAACTAGGAATAGCAATGCTAGCGATGATCCCCAAGATAGCTACAGTAATCATCAGCTCGATTAGCGTAAAACCATTATGACTCTTTGTTCTTATAAAGTTCATATTTTAAAAACCTATATAATTGTTTTTTAGAGGAATTACCTCTATTTGTTCTTATCTTAGATGGCTAACAATAATTATGCAATTAAGGCGAGTATTTAAATAGCTACCACATGCTCTGCCTTAACATGTAAGGCAGAGCAGTCACTTAGTGTTTTATTGGCTATTATCGTTTCGCTCTTGCTTATAAATGAAAGTTTGTTGTGTTTTAAAGCCAAAGCCAATAGGTACTGCATCACTTACAAGTTTAATTTTACCATCTTCGATAACTAAACCTGGACCTTGGATCTCTTGTACTTTCAGTGGATTTTGCTCACCTTTGATACCTGGACCAATGGTTAAAAACTGGCTTTGCTCTTTAACCTTTTCATCTGTGTTGTCATCACAGTAACCATCGCTATTACCATCAACACAGCTGTCACCTACACCAAAATAAAGTTGAGGAGTATCAGGAACATCATTCGAGGTAGTAAATTTCAAGCTGTCATACACTTTTGTACCGTAATGTAAGTGGAAAGCGTATAAACTTCCTGAACCACCAGTTAGTGAACACTGATTCGCTGTTTCTGTAGATGAAGCTGGTGTATAGGTTGTGAAATAAGCGACACCACCGATAACTGTACTTGCTGCAAGGGATTTTTCACCTGCAGAAGCTAAATTGTAATACCAACCGTGATACTCACCTAACTCAATTTCTAAGTCAGTAAATTTATCAACGTCGTCCAGTGCATTTCCAAATGGATCAGAATCCATATTCATCAAGTCTGCTTGTGTAATTGCTGCGGGTACATCACTACCAAGGAATGGCTGAGTTACCGTATTGATATCACGGATCATAAATAACTGATCGTTGGTAACAGTGCCCGTTGGTTTAGAGCGATTACCACTGCCTATTAGCACAGCATCAAATGGCGTATCAATTCGTGTAGTTACTGTTTCACCATTGACGGCCGTTTCTGATACTTTGCTGAACATAGTTCTTGCAATCAAAGGCTTATAGAAGAAGCGGCGATCTTGGGTTGAAAGTGCACTCCCTAAGCTTGCTAATTTAAAATGTGTCCAGGGGTTTTCTGAATCTGTGGGGCTGTCAGAAGGCATATCAACACGCCACACATCACCGCCTGTATCCGTTGCATATAGCCTATCAATATAGCCATCATAGTCAGAATCTAAGATACTAATATCTGATGCAATACTATGCTTACCTAAAAAGCTATTCTCACTCGGCGTTAATGCCCACACTTTTTTACCCGTTTGCGCGTCAACAATAAAAATACCACGTCCATGAGTGTCGTCTGTACGAATAACATTGTCTTTGTTTGTATCATAACCCGCGCCAAAAATAAGCACTGGTCTATCTTTGTAACCGTCTAGATTCACATACGTCACTGTAGGTTTAGACCAAGTTTGCCCTAATTCTTTAAAGTCGCCTGTGCCACCTACAATTGGTTGATCCCACAGTAGACTTGGCGAGTCTGGGTTAGTTATGTCGAGTCCGTAGTAGTAATTTCCACCGCGTCTTAAGCCAAAGAATGCCCAAACTCGGTCTGAGCCATTTACTACTCCATCACTATTTTTATCATCAAAGAATACTGAGATTGGCCCGTCAACACCATAAACCTTGGTATCTGCTTGGTTATCACGAAGTGGCTTTATTATTTTATACAAGCTTCTGGGGATAAACGCCCAGCTTTCACTTAGCACATCATTTTTATCTTGGAACATGTGCAAGTAACCGGCATTAGTGCCTATTAAAACTCGGATATCATCATTACCATAATCAATTGTTACAGGTTTTGAGTGCAGCGGATCACCAAATATGTCTTTACGTGAATCCGTTGTCGATCCATCTTTGTCTTCATCATCAACATCAAGACCTCTTGACCAATTAATAAGATCTTCAACTTCATCCGGATCAGCTTCAAAATCAACGGCAGCCTTGTCTATAGTCCCGTAATGGAATACAACCCGATAACGGGTAAAGTTAAGCATGCGACCGTTGACATTTGTCAGTACTTTACGCCCTTCATTTGGCACGCTAGAAGAGTTAGACAAATACAGGTTTACACCACCTAACTCAACTGAATTACCATCAGCGCTCTCACCACTAGGCAGCCAAAAAGTTTTAGCGTCTTTATCGATTAAACCATCTTCATTTAAAGCAGGTTTACCATCTCTATCGATAATTTGATCGCCAGATACTTTTAGCTTTTTCAGATTTCCGCGCCAACGAGCCCCTGTTTTAGGATAAAACATCGCATAATAAATTGATTCGCGGCTGCGTGTTTGGTCAACATTGTTACTTGCTATAGATGGTGCCGTGAACGTATCGTTCACTTCTCGAATTTGAGTAATCGTATTTTTAAGGGCTTCAGAAAGTTGCTCTGCAGTATTGGCATGTAGGTACTTACCGCCACCTTCAGCTGCTGTTTCTGATAGTAAGCGCTTACCATTATCACTCATTCCAGAACCAAAACCTATGGTATAGACACGACCTGTTTCGTGAATGTCTGTCGTCGTTGGCCTTAAATCAACTTCAACATCATCAGTACCGTGAATAATCTTTGCAAGCTTGTGTAAATACACTCCGGCAATTTTATCGCTATCACTTAAATAACTACCAAAATACGAATTGTGTAACGCACTAATATTAGAGTCTTGTTCATTATCAGAACCCGCTGACGGGTCACCGTCAGTCATGTAGATTACGTTGACTGAGTTATCACAGCGCTTTACTTCTTCTGAGTTATCAAACGGTGAAATATATGAATAGGTATATTCAATGCGTGGCTCGTACCAACAAACTCTTCTCCACCCCTTACCTGAGCACACCTTAACGGATGTCGTATAAGGCGTTCCTCTTTCTATTGTGGTATCACGAAGTGCGGCATTAACTTTTTCGCCGTAGAAAAGGCTTTGCCCTGTTATATATAGGTAAGCTTCCCATAGTGTTTCAGTCAGTGGTGTCCCGCCATCGGCTGGCAGCCCCGCAATTGTAGTCTTTAAGGCAGATATATCTGACCCAATGCCAGCAAGCACATAGCCACCATTGGTGCTATTAAAACGCATTAAGCCAAAATCGATATCATCGTTACCATCAACCAGTTTAGTGATAGCATCTTGCGCAACGCCTAAACGACTATCTGAACATGGAATGTATAAACCATTTGAGAAGCCACAACTGTTACCTGAACTAGTTGAAAAAGCCATACTACCTGAGGTATCAAAAACAATAAGAACCCGAGGTTTTTCATCTAGATTGGCATTGTGATTGACATATAATTCAATATCTTCAGCGTGACCCAAAAAACTAAACACTGCTAAAGAAGTTAGCAGTATACGTTGAGTTATTTTTTCTAAATTCATCACTTTTCTCCACTAACCACCGGTATTGAGGCTAGCCATTTCTTGGGCAACGCCTGTGCTGATCGTTAAGGTATGTTTACTCTTAGTGCCATAAGTAATAGTGGTATCTACTTGGACCATGTTACATGACACACCGGCGGTAAAGTTAAATTTACGTGGGCATGGTAAATCTAGCGCACCATTATTTAGATTTGTCATAGTATTAGATGCGCCATCCATATCATCCATACCAAAACCGCCCTCAGGTATTTCAGATGCCTTCATTAAAAAAGCACTATTGCCACCTGCTGCCGCTTCATTAGCAATAACTTTTTGCACTGTACCAATTAAGCTATTTTCTGCAGTCTCACGCTCTTGAGCTGAGTTTGTAATTTTTATATCTACACTGCTGCTATTCATTAAAGTCACAGCTATACCTGTCACAGCAACGACCATAATCAAAGCAATAATAAGCACAATGCCTTGCTGTTTTCGTATATTAGGAACACTGTTTTTTCTATTTCGATTAATTGAAAAGTTTTTCATAGCAAACCTTCGTGTTGATATTTCATCTACATCTCGCCTAGTAATATCCAAGTCAGCAAAACAAAATCAGGTAAAAGTGTTTTTAAATTTAAAACACGCAACCAATTAATGCTAACTAATTAGTATTATAATAAATACACAACATCATTCCAGTTATTTATTAAAATATTTAAAGATTTAATAAAAGAAAAAGAAGAAAGTTAAAAAATAAAATCTCAATCAATTTAAAATGTTACAAGACGCCTAGAATCAAGGGAAAAAATCAACCAAATTACAACAGGTTAAATGTAAACTTTTCAGGACAAAGTTACGACAGGAGATTATAAATACTAGATAACCAGCAATAAAATAGCGATTATAAAAAACATTCAACCCAGACAAATTTCCGGGTTGAAAACACATTCTCAATAAAGAAAAAATTAAATATAAAAATTAAAAAACAAACAGTTTAATCATAAGCTATTATCATTTCTTTCTTGCTTATAAATATAACTTTGATGAACTTCTAATTTAAGTGGTTCCTCATCATAAAGCTGAACATTGCCATTTTCATCAACGCTAGGAGTTGGCCCATTAACTACTTTAGCCGCAATTTTCTCACAGTTTTCAGTACAATTTGGGTCTTTATTTGGTAATGGAAATATATACACATCACCATCTTCAACATACATAGTTGGTGTATCTGGTAACTCTGCCGCTGTTGGGGTTCTTAACCAATCATACACTTTGGTTCCATAGTGAAGATGAAATGCATAAAGATAACCTTGTCCTTCTGCAATTGAGCACTGTGAATCCGATGATGAACTGGTATCTGGTTTATAGGTAGTAAAGTAAGCAACGCCTCCTAACACGGTAGCCTTCGAAGTTGCCTTTTCACCCCACCCTAAATTATAAAACCAACCATCTTTTTCAGCTAAATCAGCTTCTAATTCAACAAAGTCTTCCAAACTGTCAGTAACTTTGGCAAATGGGTCACTATTTACATTCATTAAATCTGATTGCCAAATTAAATCTGGTATTTCTTCCTCTTCAAAGCTTCGAGTTACTGTATTTACATCTCGAATCATATAGAGCTTATCAGCAACTTTTAAATTCAATGGATCTGTGCGATCACCACTACCAATCAGTACTGCATCAAATGGGGTATCAATTCTTGAGTAAGTTGTTTCATCACCAAGTGTTGTTTCTGTTACTTTACTGAACAGAGTTCTTGAAACATATGGCTCATAAAAAAAGCGGCGGTTATTATTACCTAATTTTGCAAGTTGAAAGTGCGTCCAATTTTTTTTGTTGTTTGTTGCCAAGTCAACTCGCCAAACTCCACCACCAGTATCACTTGCATACAATCTGTCAGTGTAACCATCGTAATCAGAATCAAGTAAATGTATGTCTGACGCTATACTGTGCTGCCCTTTAAAGCCACCTTCTGAGTTTGTTAACGCCCAAACTTGTTTTCCAGTTTCTGCATCAACAATGTATAAGCCTCGCCCTTTAGAATCTGTTGAGATTGAATTATCTTTATTCGTGTCGTAGCCAGCACCAAAAACCAATAGCGGTCTATCTTCATAGCCTTTAAGGTTGATAAATGTAATTTGAGGTTTAGACCATGTTTGTGCTAATTCTAAAAATTTTCCATCACCACTTTTTAATGGCCCTCCCCACATCAAAGAAGGTGAATTAGGGTTAGTTATATCTAAACCGTAATAGCTACTACCACCTCGACGTAATCCGAAAAATGCCCATACCCTGTCATCATTATTAACGATGCCGTCTTCGTTTTTATCATCAAAATAAACGGTTATAGGGCCATCCACTCCATACACTTTTGTGTGTAACTTTTTATCGCGTAATGGCTTAATAATTGAGTACAGTTCCGCAGGCATAAATGCCCAGCTTTCGCTTAATACATCGTTTCTGTCCCTAAACATATGTAAATAGCCCGCATTAGTACCAATAAGAATACGAACATCATTGTAGCCGTAATCTATCGTAACAGGCTTAGAGTGCAGTACATCACCAAAAATATCATGGCGAGAATCATCTGTTGAACCGTCCTGATCTTCATCATCAACATCAAGTCCACGAGACCAGTTTATAAGATCAAAGACTTCATCGGGGTCTGAATCAAAATCAACTGCAGCCTTAAATCGATTTCCATAATGGATTATGACTCTGTAAGCCGTAAAGTTGAGCATTCGACCACCAGATAAGTTTGTGATCACTTTCCGGCCTTTATTTGGAATACTCGATTGTTCAGCTAGATAAGTATTTACACCGCCTTTCTCAACATATCCACCATCAGCAATGAGATTGCTGTTGGATTGCCAATACGTTTTTGCTGTTGATAAAATCGCCCCGTCATTACCAAGGGCGGAGGCAAGGTTGGCATCAACTACGACACCACCAGATACTTTTAGCTTTTTAAGGTTCCCTCGCCACCGAGCATCGTTTGAAGGTAAAAACATAGGAAAATAAACTGCATCACGATGTGATAATTTATCTGAATTATTTGATGCTACCGATGGCGAAGAAAAAGTTGAGTTGACCTCTCTGATATCGGTAAGAACATCATCAAATGCATCACTTAGCGCTTTTGCAGACTCTGCGAAAATATAACTACCCCCACCATTATCAGCAGTCGCCTGTAAAATGTCTCCTGCGTTTTTAACTAAGCCTTTACCAAAACCAATCGTGTAAACATTTGCGCCATCTACAACACTTGTTTCAGGGTATATATCCCTATTTTCTTTCTCTTTACCATGAAGAATTGTTGCCATTGAGGGTAAATGACTATTACCCACTTTTTTAGGTGAAATGCCATAAATACTTTTATATAAGTTTTCTATATATTTATCCTGACCGACATCATAGTAAGGTTCACCGTCTGTCATCAATATAATATTTACGCTATTATCGCATCGTACTGGATCACCTGAGTTCTGCTTGAAAGGAGAAATATACTTACCATTTGATTCTGTTGAACTATCTCTTTTAGCTGGTTCAACCAGATTCGCGAAAAAAAGGTCATCTCCTATTAAGTATCGCCATGTTTCAGTAATAGTTTCAACTAATGGGGTTCCTAATTCTAGATCAGTGATGTCCCAATTTCTGAGAGTATTTTTAATCGCATTATGATTTGTTCCAATCCCATGGACAATATAACCACCAGTACCTTTAATAAGCCGCATTAAACCAAACTCAATATCAGTATTGTCATTGATTAATTTAATCATCGCCTCCTGTGCGACTTCTAAACGACTTCCTTCAGGGCATAGTATTAGTTTTCCTTTATCTCTACAGGCTTTGCCCGTTTCTATAGAGAATGCCATGCTATTTGATGTATCAAAAACAAGTAAGACCCGTAATTTTTCGTCTTCCGCTACGTCATAATTTACATATAGATCTATATCTTCAGCATAAAGGTTTTGGCAAAATACACATGCAAAAATAAAAAATAGGCTGTTTAACTTCATTTTCATACTCGCCTTACTCCATTAATTTCCACTATTTAAGCTCAGCATTTCTTGAGCAATCCCTGTTGTAATAGTGAGGTTATGCTTACTTTTAGAGCCATATTCAATCACTGAATTAATCTCAACCATATTGCATCTTAAGCCTGCAGTATCATCAAAACGTCTTGGGCACCTTAAAGCCATAGGGCCTTCATTTTTGTTAAACATGGTATTAGATGTGTCATTTGTATTACCTAGATCGAGGCCTGTTTCAGGAACTTGCCCTCTACTAAAGAAAAACCGGCTGTTACCTAATTTTTTTGCTTCATTAGCAATGACGTTTTGTACATCACCAATTAATTCATTCTCTGCCGCTTCTCTCTCTTGAGCGGCATTTGTGATTTTAATATCTACACTACTGCTGCTCATCAAAGTCACAGCAATACCGGTTATCGCAATAACCATGATCAAAGCAACGATTAATACAACACCTTGTTGCTTATGCATCATAGTTAAATGCGCCATAAGTTTGCCCCAACATTGTTCAAGCGGATAGTGGTCGTAAATAGTGCGCGTCGGTAGTTATCGTCAAATGTAAGAACGCGGCTATTTGCGTCTTCACCCAATGTATAAGTTTGATTTTTCAACTTAAGGTTTGAATCTGGTAAAAGCGATCTCACAAGTAAGAATACTTGCACTGTCAAAATACCACGGCGATTTTCCCAATCAGTGTTGGTCATCTGGCTGATACTTTTATATGTATCAACACGACTGTTATTTGTAGTATCAAGACCAAACACAAAGTGCATATTTTCTACCCCTTCCATAACCGTTTCAGTTGTCATGCCCCCAGAAGGAGTTAAGCGTTTACGTCTAAGTAAAGGAACAGACACTCTTTGGTCATTAATGGTGTAGGTTTGCTTTGCTATGTAATAAACATGATGTCGATAACGCCAAATCGTAGCATTACCATTTACAGCTGCTGCCGCGATTGGGCCGCGCTGAAACTCAGCAAGCTCTTGCTCGGCAATAAAATAGTAATAGTTATCGCTAGTATCGACAGGTTGAATTTGTAAGCCTTCTAAAAACTTAATTTGCAGTACATCTGTATTTTTCTCAACATTGTTTATACATCCAAGGGCTGAGTTACCGGTTGTTTGCACTGCATAAACGGAGCGAAAATTACTGGTTGCAGCTGTATCTGGAAAGCTGCCATTATTAAGGCCTTCTGAACAATCATTACCGGGATTTCCTAAACTGTTTGTATTTGCATCTGAGAAAGAGTCTTCATAAAACGTGCCCCAAAAACCAATCTGTTCAATATCACGTTGCATGATATTCATAGCCAGTCTACCAGTTTCTTGTAGCTCACCAATTGTCATCGTGTCACGAGTTGTTGATTTCATGCTTATATAGGTAAACATCACCCCGCCGAGCACCACACCTCCGATGAATAAAGCAACCATCATCTCGACGAGAGTAAATCCATTATGCTTTTTCATATCAAGACCTTAAATAAATATAGCTTTGTAGAACAATCAAACGTCGCTTATCGCCTTTAGAACCACAATCAATTGCAGCTGTATCTTTATTAGCACTAAGTTCTTGACGTCCTTGCCAACTGATCACAACCTCAATATTGAATTCGCTGGCATTGCCTGCAGCAACGGGAGTACTACTAATGCACACAGTTGCATCGTCTAAAGCGCCGGTGTTTTCACGAGCCTGAATTGCACGCACCCACTGTTGTTTATCTAATTCTGCCAATTGCTGAGCACTACATGCTGAGTTATAGCAACTCAAACTCGTATTTAGAGCTGTATCACTATCGAAAGTGCCATTATATAACGCTGCAAAGCCAGGTGAGTCGTTCGCTCGCATACGCTGGATAATGTCATTACCAAGTGCTACAGCAGCTGCACGCTGCATAGAATCAAAGCTTGCCTGCTTCGCTTTTGCTTGCAGGGCCACAGCGCCTAATAAACCAAAGCTTAAAATAACAAAGGCAATAAGCACTTCAATAAGCGTAAAGCCTTGCTGCTCAGAATGTTTAATCATGATGAAGTTCATAGATACTTTTACATACCGTAAGAATATTACGGCACAAATAAATAACAATCTGTATATGGACGAGCGGTCAAAATGCGCGATAAACGGTACTTAAACTTTGCTCAAAGTTAGATAATGACTACTAAAGAAAGTAATTATTGAAGATAAGATGCTGCAATGAAGATTGTTATTATTTACCCATTACCGCTTTAACATTTTTAAGCTCTCGACGACTAACTGCCAAAGGCTCTTCATACTGCTTCATCGTAACTGTATGCCCACCTGAAGATGGGCTATTAAGGCTAACAATATGTTGCTTATTCACAAGTGTATTACGGTGGACTCTAAGTAGCTGCAGCGGATAGGTTTGCTCTAGTTGCTTTAAACTTTGCTCAACAAGTGCCTCACCTCCAAAAAACACTACTCGAGTATATTTTTGCTCTGCGATACAGCAAACCACATCATCTACATTAACTCGTCGTATTACACCTGCAAGTTGATAACTAATGTAGTTATTTTCGGGGGCAGTTACTTGAGTACGGTTTAATTTACTCAGTTGCGTCATTGCTTTGGTTAATGCCTGCTCAGAAACAGGTTTAACTAAATAGCCATCAACAGCGAGCTCAAATGCCGTTAATGCGTGCTCTGAATGGGCTGTTAAAAACATAACTGCAGGCGGGATCGAAAACTGTTTTAGCTCTGCGGCCACTTCAAGGCCAGACTGCTTAGGCATATTAATATCAAGCATTACTAAATCGGGCTGGAGCTGCTTACAAAGTTCAATTGCTTGCTCACCATTACTTGCTTCACCAACAATAGTGCAACCCTCATTTGCAGCTAATAAACGTTTTATACGTGCCCTTGCTAGTGGTTCATCATCAGCAATCAAAACTTTTATCATGCATCCCTCTGCTTTGGTATTACCAGCTTCACTCTAAATACATCATCACGAATTGTGGTCGTCAGCTGTGCTTTTTGTTGATAGAAAAGTGCCAAACGTTGGCGGATATTATCCAGTGCCATCCCATTTCCTGTTCGTGAGTTATTCACTTCTGCAGCTACAGGATTCGTTATGATAAAGGTATAAGCTTTATCCGATTGATGCATTTCAACAGAAATATTGCCCAGCTCTGCGGGCTCGACGCCATAAAATACCGCATTTTCAATAATTGGCTGTATTGTTAAACACGGAATATCAATGTCTGGCAACTCGTCAGGTAATTGCCAGCTTAATGCTAGGCGTTCGCCATAGCGCCAACGCTCAAGGGCTACATACTGTTGGCATAAAGTGATTTCATCAGTAAGCTTTATGGCTTTACCACTGCGCATAGCAGCCTGTGACAGCGCCGCCAGCGCTAAAATTGCTTGTTCAGCCGCGTCAGCATCATAATGTGTCAGCTCAGCAGCAGTGTTCAAACTATTAAACAAAAAGTGAGGACGAATTCTTGCTTGTAAGGCATCAAGCTCAGCCTGCGCTAACGCTTTAGTTTGCTGCTCTTTTTGATTATGAATAAGCAAAAATTGGCTGAATAGCGCCGTTACCAAAAATATGATCAGTAAATTGCTGACAATAAAGTTAGCCCTCGACTCCATAGCAAACACATCTGAAAACACTGACAAAAACAGCCAACTAAAAACAGACGTTAATGCCAGTAAAGTGGATATCAAAATAAATAACTGCTTTGAATGTGACAGCTCTGTAAGTAAGGCTCGGCACACATACAGTAACGACAAGCTAGAAAGAAAGATTAGATGTAAAAAGCAGCTAAATATAGCCAGGCGTAACCAAACATCACCTAAACTCATGGGTGAGAAGGCGAGTAAAATAGCAATGACTTGGCTGACGATCAGTGTGGCAAGGACACCACGAGATTGAAAAAGAGCCGCAATCAGCAAGCCGTTCGAATTTGGCTGTTTGCTCATGGGCTCCTCTTTTAACTGTTGACTACTATTTGCTTAGATTAGCGTAGCTCAACAGGAACGGCAAATACTATGTTCTCTTCTTCACCAGGATTTTCAATAACTTGATTGCCACCCAATTCTTTTAGACGAGCAATTACTTGTTGAACTAAAACTTCTGGTGCAGATGCACCTGCAGTCACACCCACTGCATTGACACTGTTGAACCAATCCGCTTCAACATTACTCGCATCATCAATTAAATAAGCAGTGGTGCCCATTTTGTCAGCAAGTTCTCGTAAACGATTTGAGTTAGAGCTATTTTTAGCCCCTACTACAAGCAGCACATCCACTTTATCTGCTAAGTCACGGACTGCATCTTGACGGTTCTGCGTAGCATAACAAATGTCATCTTTACGCGGGCCATCAATTGCCGGAAACTTAGTACGAAGTGCATCAATTACATCTGCCGTATCATCTACAGATAACGTCGTTTGGCTACAGTAAAACAGGTTTTCAGGGTTTTTAACCGTTAGGCCAGCAACATCTTCAGGGGTTTCTACTAAGTAAATACCACCCGCTTCGTTGTCGTACTGCCCCATTGTGCCTTCTACTTCAGGATGACCATGGTGACCAATTAACACGCACTCAGTGCCTTTACGACTTGCGCGTGTTACTTCCATATGCACTTTTGTTACCAGTGGGCAAGTGGCATCGAACACTTTAAGGTCGCGACGCTTTGCTTCACTACGAACAGCTTGCGATACACCATGCGCACTGAAGATAACAATGCTGTCGTCAGGAACCTGATCTAGCTCTTCAACAAACACAGCACCGCGATTTTTTAAGCCATCAACAACATATCGGTTGTGAACGACTTCATGGCGCACATAAATTGGCTTTTCAAAGATATCCAGTGCACGCTCCACAATGCTAATTGCACGGTCTACACCTGCGCAAAAGCCACGTGGATTCGCTAATAAAATGTCCATTAACCTGTTACCTCTAAAATATCAACTTCAAAGGTTAAGCGCTGCCCTGCAAGAGGGTGGTTAAAGTCAATCGTGACTGAGTCACCTTGAACTTCACGAACAAGACCCGGAAGCTCTGTGCCATCTGGTTGAGTAAAGGCAATAATATTACCTACTTCAGCTGGAGTATCTGCACCAAACTTACTGCGGTCAACATAATAAATGTTATCTGGGTTTGGCTGACCAAATGCATCTTCAGGCTCTAATGCAAATGACTTACTGTCACCAGCAGCTAAACCGAGTAAACACTTTTCAAAGTTTGCTGTCAGGCTACCATCACCCATTCGCAATTTTGCAGGTTTATTATGTACCTTGGTTGAATCGGCTGCTGAGCCATCTTCTAACTTAATTGAGAAATGAAAGATCACTTCAG
This sequence comes from Pseudoalteromonas sp. CO109Y, assembly GCF_004208935.1. NCBI lineage: Bacteria > Pseudomonadati > Pseudomonadota > Gammaproteobacteria > Alteromonadales > Pseudoalteromonadaceae > Pseudoalteromonas > Pseudoalteromonas sp. CO109Y. The sequence goes on along the minus strand of NZ_SGPD01000027.1, from coordinate 288,055 downwards.
AGTTTTCACCAATTACAGCTTGGCTCATGCTTGTTGCTCCTTAGGACTTTCGCCTGTGAAGGCATCAAATAAAAGTAATGCGGCACCGATACAAATTACACAATCGGCAATATTAAAAACAGGAAAGTGCCAGTTTTCGTAATATACATGCAGGAAGTCAATAACATAGCCATAAGCGATACGGTCGTATAAATTGCCTATTGCACCGGCTAATACTAACGCATAAGCAGAACATAATACTTTGTTCGTCGCTGGCAAACGCTTCAGCCACCATACTAAAAGCACACTGATCGACACTGCAATCAAACTAAAGAACCAACGCTGCCAGCCACCTGAATCACTTAAAAAGCTGAAGGCTGCACCATAATTATGTACATAAGTGAAATTAAAAAATGGCAGAATATCAATCGACTCTTCGTAGGCCATGGTACTAACGACAAGTGATTTTGTCGCATAGTCTACTACCAAAAGTAGTAGACTAAGCCATAACCAAACCAAGCCACTTTTTCCGGCTAGTTTGCTCACAAACAACTCCTATGCGAACTGACGCTGTTCACCATCGCCATCAACATTGCTTACACAACGGCCACAGATCTCAGGGTGAGCAGGATCAGCACCTACATCATCACAGTAGTGCCAACAACGCTCACATTTTTCAGCGGTTGTTGCAGCAACTTTAATGTATAAGCCATCAATTTCTGTAGCTTGCGTTTCTTCTGGCTGTGCTGTCACAGTTTCAACGGTTACGCCTGACGTTAATAGTACAAAGCGCAGTTCATCACCTAATGCAGCTAATTTCGCGCTTAGCTCTTCACCTGCATAAATGTTTACGTTTGCTTGTAGAGTAGCACCAATAACTTCTTCTTTACGAGCTGCTTCTAGTACACGGTTTACTTCATCACGCACGTTAAGGATTGTTAACCAATCATCGTTGCTGAATTTACCTTGTGAAGAGGCTTGCAAGCCATCGTACCATACTGAAGTGAATACAAACTTGTCACGCTCACCTGGTAATGCTTCCCAAATTTCTTGCGCGGTGAAGCTTAAGATCGGTGCCATCCAACGCGTCATTGCTTCGGCAATGTGATAAAGCGCAGTTTGACATGAACGACGCGCATGACTGTCGCTTTTCGCTGTGTATTGACGATCTTTGATTACGTCTAGGTAGAACGAACCAAGCTCACCAGTACAGAAGTTCATTAGCTTTTGCGTTACAAGCAGCATTTGATACTTGTCATAAGCCGCTAAGATTTCATCTTGAAGCTCAGCTGCGCGGCCCACAATCCAACGGTCAAGCTCAACCATGTCTTCAATAGCAACTTGATCAGTTTTTGGATCAAAACCATTTAAATTCGCAAGTAAGTAACGGCTCGTGTTACGAATACGACGATAACGGTCTGCTGAACGTTTAAAGATTTCATCAGATACAGTCATTTCAGCTGTAAAATCAGTTGATGCAACCCATAAACGTAAGATGTCAGCACCTAGTTTGTTCATCACGTTTTGTGGCGAAATTACGTTGCCTAATGATTTAGACATCTTGCGGCCATTTTCATCAACCGTGAAACCATGTGTTAGCACTTGCTTATATGGCGCATGACCATTGATAGCAACCGATGTCATCATTGACGACATAAACCAGCCACGGTGTTGATCAGAACCTTCTAAGTAAAGATCAGCAGGACCGGTTAAATCTTCACGTGCATCAACCACACATGCGTGAGTCACACCTGAGTCAAACCATACATCTAGCGTATCTTGTACTTTCATGTATTGCTCAGCGTCATCGCCAAGTAAGGTTGCTGGATCTAAGTCATACCAAGCTTGAATACCTGATTTTTCAACCAGCTTCGCAGCTTCTTCAATTAGCTCTTCGGTATTCGGATGAAGCGCACCAGTGTCTTTATCAACGAATAATGCAATTGGCACACCCCATGTACGTTGACGTGAAATACACCAATCAGGACGGCCTTCAACCATGTTTGCAATGCGGCTCTCGCCCCACTCAGGTAACCACTCAGTCTTTTTGATTTCGCTTAATGAATCTTGACGAAGGTTAGCTTGGTCCATACTTACGAACCACTGTGGCGTAGCACGGAAGATAATAGGAGTTTTATGACGCCAGCAATGTGGGTAGCTGTGCGTAAGTGCATGATGATGCAATAACGCATTGTTTTCAGTTAATACGTCAATAACGCTCGCATTCGCTTTAAATACGTGCTGACCTGCAAACATTGGTGTGTCAGGTAAGTAAACACCGTTAGCACCAACCGGATTAGCTACTTCTAAACCATAAGCAAGACCTGCCGCGAAATCCTCTTGACCATGACCAGGTGCAGTATGAACAACACCAGTACCAGAATCAGTCGTTACGTGATCGGCAACAATCACAGGCACTGTGAAGTCATAGAATGGGTGAGCAACTTGTAAGTTCTCAAGTGCGGCACCTTTTACATAACCGAGTACGTGGTAATGTTTGAAGCCATAACGGTCCATAGCATCTTTAACTAGCTCAGAACCTAAAATTAGACGTTGCTGTGCACCTTCATCATCAATTTGAACAAGGGCATATTCAAGCTTTTCGTGAACCGCTACTGCACGGTTAGCTGGTAATGTCCAAGGTGTTGTTGTCCAGATTGCTGTGCTAACAGCACCTGTACCTTCATGGCCTTCAGCAAGTTCAAACGCATTGATTACAGCATCTTGATCAGCAAACTGAAAACGCACATCGATTGCTGGAGACTGTTTATCTTGGTATTCAACTTCCGCTTCAGCAAGTGCTGAACCACAATCTGTACACCAGTGAACAGGCTTAGCACCTTTGTGTAAGTGACCATTTTTAATGATGCGACCAAGTACGCGAATTGCATTCGCTTCAAAGTCAAAGTTCATTGTTAAGTAAGGCTTGTCCCAGTCACCAAATACACCAAGACGTTTAAAGTCTGTTTTTTGACCTTCGACTTGTTTTTTTGCGTATGCGCGACATTTTTCACGGAACTCAGCAGCAGACACCTTAACGCCTGGCTTGCCTACTTTCTTTTCAACCATTAATTCAATTGGTAAACCGTGACAGTCCCAACCCGGCACGTAAGGTGCGTCGAAGTCAGACAAAGTTTTTGACTTAACAATAATATCTTTAAGAATTTTGTTTACCGAGTGGCCTAAATGGATATCACCGTTTGCATACGGAGGACCGTCATGCAAAATGAAGGTTTTTTTACCTTTTTTAGCGCTGCGAATTTGACCGTAAAGATCGTCTTCATACCATGTCTTAAGCATCTTTGGTTCACGTTGTGCCAAATTGCCGCGCATTGGAAACGCTGTTTCCGGTAAATTCAAAGTATGTTTGTAGTCGCTCATTAATCCTACTTTCCGTATCGGCTACCTAATTTAAACCAAAACACTGCTTAGCGGCGGTTACATCATCTGCAATCTGCGCCGTCAGTTGTGTTAATGTCTCGAATTTTTTCTCATCGCGAAGCTTTTTAATTAGCTCCACGTGCATAAATTGTCCGTAAATGTCTTGCGCAAAGTCGAAAAGATGGACTTCTAACAATGCGCGTGTTCCATTAAATGTGGGTTTGTTGCCAATATTTGCAACCCCATATAATTCTTTATCACCCACTTTAGCTCGTACCGCAAATACCCCATTTACAGGGCATACTTGGCGTTTTAGTGCTATGTTGGCAGTTCTGAACCCTAATTCACGACCTTTCGCCCAGCCATGAATAACACGTCCAGAAATCGCATAACCATGACCTAACATGGTTTTTGCATCTTCTAATTGCCCTGCAGCAAGCGCATGGCGAATAAGGGTACTACTGACTCTATCATTGAGTCTGCGAAAACTTGCAGTACTTTTCACATCCATGTTCAGCTCAGCGCCCATGGTTTTTAGTAACGCAAAATCGCCACGACGACGTTTGCCAAAACAAAAGTCATCACCAACAGTTAATGCTTTAACGCCTAGCTTTTCAACCAGTACTTGGCTGACAAACTGTTCTGCTTCCATGTTGGCAAATTGCTGATTGAAGCTAATGCAAATCACTCGCTCTACGCCTAATTTAGCAAGCAAACTGAGCTTATCACGTAGTCGCGTTAAACGCGCGGGTGCATTATCTTTAGCAAAAAACTCTTGTGGCTGAGGCTCAAATAACATCACGGTACTTGGCAATTGATGCTTTTCTGCGTCTTGCAACAAGCCTTTAATCACTTCTGCATGACCTAAGTGCACGCCATCAAAATTACCAATGGTCAACACACAGCCATAATGCTGCGCGCGAATATTGTGAATACCTCTAATTAACTCCATGCCACCTTTTTGCCTTTATCAGCGAGCCCAAAACATTGATATCGGGCCTGAAGGGCCGATTATAATCTTTTTTTTAGTTTGATTCAGTAGTTGCAACACTTTTTATCGTATTTAGTCGCACACCTAAAATAAATAAGGCCGCAAAGTAAACAAAAACCGCCAGCACTAATAACCCACTCAACAGCAACACTTGCTCAGTAAAGTGCCATGTTTTCCACGTAAATTGCTGGCCAACATACCACACTGCAGCAGCCATTAATAAACTTGAAAACAAACACTTAAAGGTGAAGCCCAGACTCATCGCAGAAAACTGATAAACGCCTTCTTTACGTAATTGATGATACAACAAATAGGCATTACAACTGGCCGACATCGCAGTTGCTAATGCTAAACCCAAATAGCCAATAAATGGAGCTAGCATAATGTTAAACACCATATTTAACACCAATGTTTTAATGCCTATTTTTACCGGCGTTTTAGTATCTTGACGTGAATAAAAACCCGGTGCTAACACCTTGATTAACATAAAGCTAACCAGACCAACTGAGTAGGCCATCACACCGTAACTTACCGCTTTTACATGATCAATTTCACCATTTTGAAACGCACCATGATCAAATAAAACCGTAATAATGAGCGGGCTTATGACCATTAAACCAAACATGGCCGGCAAGCCTAAGAAAATAACAAATCTCACCCCCCAGTCGAGGGTTAGTTGAAAATCTTTTGTGCTTTTGGTGCTATGTAGCTTAGACAATGCGGGCAGTATGACCGTTGCTATACCGATACCAAATAAGCCAAGAGGAAACTCAATTAAACGGTCTGAGTAGTAAAGCCACGCGATAGAGCCAGTCATCAACATCGAGGCGATCATGGTGTCGAGTAGTAAGTTTATCTGACTGATAGACACGCCAAACAAGGCCGGTAGCATAAGTTTTCGGACTTTCTTAACGTTTTCATCTTGCCAGCCCCATTTAGGACGGCTCAACATACGGGCACGATACAAAAATGGCAACTGGAACAATAACTGCACTAAGCCCCCTACAAACACGCCGATGGCAAGCGCGTATGCCCCCACCGAAAATTTATCGTGTAGAAAAACAGCACACGTGATAATTGATACATTCAACAGCACAGGGGTAAATGCCGCAACAGCAAAGCGATTATATACGTTCATAACCGCACCACTTAGAGCAACCAAACTCACGAAAAATAAATAAGGGAAAGTCAGTTTTAACAGTGCACTAGCAAGTACAAACTTTTCTGCATTTTCGCCTCCTTGCCACCAATCGATAAACCAGCCAGTACCAAATAAAGCAGCTATGACTGGAGAGGCAACCACCCCAAACAAGGTAACGATTAATAAAATAGTACCTAGGGTACCGGCTGCTTGAGCCACAAACAGCCTGACTTTATCATCGCCTTGTTGCTCTTTTATTTCAGATAAAATCGGCACAAAAGCTTGCGCAAAGGCTCCTTCAGCAAACAAACGTCTTAAAAAGTTAGGAATTCGATTGGCAAATAAAAACACATCCGCAGCAGCACTGGCACCTAGCAGATTTGCCACAACAGCATCTCGTACTAACCCTAAAATACGCGAGATCATCGTCATTGCACTAACAATCATCCCAGAACGAAATAATCCTTTTGCCACCTTAAACCCATTATCAAAAAACTTCTAAGATGGGCGATTATGCCTAAAATATCTTTAAAGCACTAGGCTCGAACCCGACCCTTTGTTACAATGGCGATATTAACTGCTAAAGCGGCAAATTGATGTTCGTTATAAGGAGCAGTTTTTCTTGAGATGTCAAAATTTCGTTGACATTCATGATAAAAACAGGCATATTCCACGGCCTTTAAATTAAGCTTATTTTAAGATTGTTAGGAGCAAACCTTGGCTAACATCAAGTCTGCAAAAAAACGCGCTATTACGAGCGAAAAAAATCGTCAACATAACGCAAGCCGTCGTTCAATGATGCGTACTTACTTCAAAAAAGTAGTTACTGCTATTGAAGCGGGCGACAAAGAAGCTGCACAAGCGGCATTCGCTGTTGCAACACCTATCCTAGACCGTTACGCAACTAAAGGTCTAATCCACAAGAACAAAGCAGCTCGTCATAAGAGCCGTTTAGCAGCTAAAATCAAAGCGCTATAATTTGTTTTTGATGAATATGAAAAAACCGGCTTTTGCCGGTTTTTTTTTATCTGTAATTTAACAAGGCACGTGTTATATATGCCTCATTAAAGTAGCTAGCTAGACAATTTCGAGCTCTGGGTAAAACTTTTTCAGCATAGCGGCAATCTTCTTTGGTGTGAAAGGTTTTACTACAAACCCTTTAGCACCCTTCTCAATCGCTTCTTTAACGTTTTCTACTGTTGAATGGGCTGAAACCATTACTACGTTTGCTTCAGGCGAAATTTCGTTGATTTGCGAGATAATCTCTTTGCCGTCACCATCGGGTAATTCTATATCTAAAAAGATAATATTGAACTCTTTTTCTTTACATGCGCTTAAACACTGCGCGGCCGTAGAAGCCTCACGCACATTATCGATACCTAGGTGCATTAATGTTTGATTTAAAAAACTGCGAACTGTGCCTACGTCGTCCACAATAAGAATTGAAAGCTGCGTATCCATACTATTCCTCTTAAACTATGAAGATAAACACTCATTGCACTGTAGAGTGTAACGCATTTAAGCTATAAGTGATTTGAATTTGACTATTATATCAAAAACTTCGTTATAATCTCATTATAGAGACCTATGTTTAAAAGGCCAGATAAGCTTTATGTCTAATAAAATAAAAAAACAATCTTTGCTTGGTAAAACACCTGCACGAAAAAAACCAACACAAGCAAAGCGCCAAAGACCCGCCCCCCAGCAACAAGCGCGTGCACAAGCTGCGCAGCAAAGCGTTCCTGAAGTCGAACTTAAAAAAAGTAAAACACGCTGGTATGCGCTCGCAGCAGTTGTATTAATTCTGCTAATTACGCCCAAACCTGTGTTAATCACTTATGAAAAGCTAGGTATGGTCTCGCAAAGTGTATTTTGGCCAGGGGTTTTTGGTTATGGTGCAAACTTATTTGATTCAACCCTCAGCCCCCGTGCAGACCTAAGCCGCAACATTATTTACCTGTGCCAGGATAAGCGCAAACCAGATACCTGCCAGAAGTATCGCGTGACAGAGCAAAGTGGTTTTTTTGCTGCCATGAAAAAGCTAATAATGGATTAAAAAATCTAATCCGAAAATTTAAAATTACTTGGTTGAAAGCTGTGTAAAAGATCACCATAATGGCGCTCCTTTTTCAACACAGACGCGATCAGATACGACCATGCTAAACGAGCTAGATTGGCTTTTAAACTTAACGTTACTTGCACTAGGACTAGGTGCATTTTTTATCAACCAGCTTACATTACTGCGTTTTGCAGCGATTAGCGCGTGTAGTTTATTATTTTTATCGTTTAGTTTAGATCTGATGTCATCAAGCGTTATCTCAAATATGAGCTTGGTGTTGATCAACACATTTTATTTATTCAAGGTCTACACATTTGGCCAATTGAATATCAATCAAGGTTAATCTTCTCCTAAGATAAATTGATAGAATAGGCTATCCCATCTATCAGCTTTTATGCCCAAGCAGCCCTCTGCTTGGGCTTTTTTTTACTTACAAAATGATTGAACTGAGATACCATTAATGGCGTATATAAATAATTTGGAGGTGCACTGTGTCATTTAACGACTTCGACTTATTTCTCTCATCAATGGAAGACGTAAAACCTCTTAAGCATGACACTGTTCAGTTTGATTCTACGAAACAGGGCCCTTCTTTAGCGCAACAAGAAAAACGTAAAGCAGCTGAGTGTGATTTAGCAATTGATGAAAACTATTTACGTACTGAATTCGTTGAGCTATTAGATCCTCATGCCATATTGGCATTTAAAAAAGATGGCGTACAAGGCCAAGTATATAAAAATCTGCGTTTAGCTAAATATCAACTCGATGCCACGCTTGATTTGCATGGTCAGCCTCTTCAACGAGCGCGCAGTACGCTTTTTAATTTTATTGATGACTGCCATAAACGAAACATTCGTGTCGTACTAATTCGCCATGGTATTGGTATCAAAAATAAATCACAGCCGGGTATTTTAAAGAGCTATACCAATAAGTGGCTGCAAGAAATTCCAGCGGTTTTAGCCTTTCATAGCGCCCTTAAGCATCATGGTGGTAGCGGTGCGACGTATGTGATGATTAAAAAGTCAGACGAGAAGAAACACGAGAACAGAGAAATCCATTCAAAAAGAAGTTAATAGAATAAGTGATTGAAGTGCAGCATAAAAACATGCTGCACATATTAACTGTGATTGGTTGGTTATGATTGGCTAACTTCAATAGCCTGAGCTGGCTGCTCCGACGCATTCGCTTGATTAAACCATGCTGAAACACCAAGAACGATTACTGACACTACGACTAGACTAAATTTAGCTCCACCTTGATTAGATTTCATAACGCCTCTTTTTTTATTATTGTTTTTTTATTGAGCAACAACAGCATAGCAAAGTTACAGATGTTAACAAGGTGTATATTAAACTAATTTGTAATGTGTCAATAACCTTTTGTTCTATCAACCTGATTTATTAGACTTTCACCTTCAATTAATCTTTTGACATTACCCGCGATTTGCAGCGTCACAGTCTCTAAATCTGACAATGCAGCACAGTGAGGTGTTAAGGTCACCTTTTCATGAGACCAATAAGGATGCACCTTAGGTAAAGGCTCTTCGCTGAACACATCAAGGGTAGCGCCACGTAATTGCTCACTATCAAGAGCTTCAAGCAAGTCTTCATCGACAACATGCTTGCCTCTGGCAACATTAATAAGCACCGCATGATTTTGCAATTTACTTAGCAGTGATTTGTTAATGATACCCTGAGTGTGTTGGTTAAGTGGCAGCAAGCACACGAGATAATCAATTTGACCAAGCATGTCACCTAATCCCTGCTGTGTGTAATAGGTACTTACTTCAGCATCGTGTTTTTCACTATTAGACCAAGCACTCACTCTAAAGCCATTTGCGAGTAACCGCTTAGCACAGGCTTTACCCAATTCACCATAACCCAAAATACCCACATGTTGATGTGAATACGCTCGCTTTGGCTTCCAAGTACTGGCTGATTGTTTTAAATAATATTCTTTGAGTCTCAGCTTGTGTGCCAACACATGGGTCAACACGTACTCTGCCATATCATTTGCAAGATTATCATCAACAATTCTAACAACGGGGACGTGCGCCGCTATCTTCGTTAAGTCGATGCTATCAACGCCTGCACCAAATGAAGAAACTGCTTTTAAATTTACCAGCTTAGGCCATAAATCAGCAGGGGCATTCCAAGCCAGTACAAACTCTACAGCTTCGTAGTCGGTGCATTCAGACCAAAGCTGCACGTCAACCTCTGGTAATAACGCTTGTAATCGAGCAATTAATTGGCTGCAATCTCGGCCTGTTACAGCTACAAGTAAAATCATTGTCTTCTCCATTTTGCCTCGTACTCGAAGCGCTCTTTAAAAAGTCACACAACTGCAACCTAACTGTCACAGCGAACTCTTACCCTAATCTCATCGCTGAAAGCGTTTATGTTTGAGGTTTGTATGATCAGTGTTGATAAAGTAATAGAAGCAAATTTACCACAGTTAGAAAATTCACCAAAAGTAAAAGGCTTAGTAAAGAAAGGTCTGGGTTATTTATTACATGAGCAAGAGTTTGTTGCCTTTGGTGATGCATACCCACATTTACAAGGACTTGAGTTTGTAGAGCAAGTACTTGATGAGCTAGACTTTGACACGCGCTACAAGCCAAAGCAAATGGAACATATTCCTAGTGAAGGTAATGTCGTTATTGTCGCTAACCACCCTATCGGCTCTCTTGATGCATTAGCGCTGATAAAAGTCTTATCAAGTGTGCGCCCCGACTTAAAAGTCGTTGCAAACCGCATGCTGATGTCAATCACTCCGATGCACTCGTTACTCCTTCCCGTTGATAACCTCTCTGGTACAAGTAAAAAGAAAGAACTTGCTAATATCCAAAAGCATTTAAAATCAGACGGTGCGTTATTAATCTTTCCTGCAGGTGAGGTGTCACGCTTAAGTCCAACGGGCATTAAAGACTGTAAATGGAATACTGGCTTTTTGCGTATGGCAAAGAAAGCCAACGCACCTATTTTGCCAATTTACATTAAAGCGAAAAACAGCCCATTATTCTACGGCACCTCAATGATCTACAAACCCTTAGCCAGTTTGTTGTTAGTCAAAGAGATGTTCAAACAGCGACAAAAATCATTAGAGTTTGAAATTGGCGCTTCCATCCCACCTGAGTCATATTTAATCGAGAATTTAAAAGACAAAGAAATAGCTCAGCTGATAAGAAAGCAGTTGTATCGACTTATCACTAAAAAGCCTCTGCCCTTAAAAACACAAACCCCTATTGCCAGTCCAGAAGCAACGAAAGACCTTAAAAAAGCCATCGAAGAGTGTGAGCTATTAGGTGAAACCTCTGATGGTATGAAAATTTACTTATACCAATACTGTGGTAGCTCACCAATTTTCCGTGAACTAGGACGACTACGTGAAATTGCGTTTCGGGCAGTCGGTGAAGGCAGTGGCAAACGCCGAGATATAGATAAATACGACATGGATTATCAACACCTTGTACTGTGGGATGCTAAGCAACTTGAACTAGTCGGCGCATACCGACTTGCCTGCGCACAAGACATTATAGAAAAACATGGCCGCAAAGGTTTATATACCGACAGTCTATTTAGCTACAGCGGTGATATGGCGCCGTATTTTGAAAAGGGCATTGAGCTTGGTCGCAGCTTTGTGCAACCCAAATACTGGGGCAGAAAGAGCCTAGATTATTTGTGGTTTGGCATTGGCGCATTTGTGAGCCGCTACCCGCAATACCGCTATTTGTTTGGCGCAGTCAGCGTGTCTAACGCGCTCCCCGAGCAAGCTAAATCGCTACTTGTTCACTATTACCAACATTATTATGGTGCAAAACAAGTGTTAGCTATCCCCAATAATGAATATCGCCATACCGAATCACAAAAAGAACAATGTGCTCAGTTATTTGCTGGGGATGATATTAAAGAAGACTTTGTTGAACTTAAGCATGTACTTGCCAATATCGGCGCGCAAGTCCCAACCCTATTTAAACAATACACAGAGCTTTGCGAGCCAGGAGGTGTGCAGTTTTTAAGTTTTAGCATCGACCCTGAGTTTAATAACTGCATTGATGGTTTAGTGCTTGTCGACTTAGATAAAGTGAAAGCGACTAAGGCCAAACGATACTTAGGACAGACACGCGAATAGTCGTTATAAAATAGCTAAAAAAGTCGGCATGCTCGCCGACTTTTTTCTTTTTAATTAAAGATATTTCTAAGTGCAGCTAAATATATTTGCTCAATAGTTTTTAAATCTGCGATAGGAACATGCTCATTAACTTGATGAATGGTATGGTTTCGCACCCCACATTCAATCACTTGTGTGTGCTCATTAGCAAAAAAGCGGCCATCTGATGTGCCACCACTGGTACTTAGCATAGGGAAGCTGCCAGTTACTTCATGCACGGCTTGTTCAAGCTGCTGCAATAAGCAATTGCTTGCTTGATGCAGGGTATAAAATGATTCACACGGGCGTTCCCAAACAAGCGTTAGCTGCGATGCTAGATCTGCCAATGCAAACTGAATTTCTTCTTTAACGTCTTTACTTTTGTAGCCATGACTATAACGTACGTTAAACGTGAGCTCACACTGAGCAGGAACAAGATTATCTACCACATTGGCAATATTAATTCCGGTCACTTGCAGTGTTGTAGCCGAACTAGCTTCATCTTTGTGCCAGCTAATTGCCGTTAGGCGCTTCACTACCTCTGCACTTAAATGCGCTGCGTTTATAGTGTTTGCTGGATAGGCAACATGCCCAGCTTTACCTTGAATAGATAATCGAGCAGACAATGCTCCCCTTCTGCCATTTTTAATGGTATCACCCACATGCAAATGACTCGTCGGCTCGCCTACTAAGCAACCATCAAGTACAACACCTTGTTTGGCTAACCGCTCAGCAATCAATAAGGAGCCGTATTCAGCCTCGCCCTCTTCATCTGAGGTTATTAACCAGTAAAATGTGCCGCGTTTATTGCTATTTTGCGCTAAAAAACGTTTTGTTGCGCAAAGCATAGCTGCAACACCGCCTTTCATATCTGCTGCGCCACGGCCATAGACACTGCCATCGACTATCTCGCCACTAAAAGGTTCAACTCGCCAATCACCTTCTGCAGCAGGGACCACATCAATATGGCCAGAAAAAGCAACGATAGGGCCTTCACCAAAGGTGATTTTAGCAATTAAATTAGTAACATGATTAAAGCCAAATACTTCACAGTCAAAGCCGAGCTGGCTTAAGTTACCTTCAAGCCAATCAATTGCACCCGCTTGAGCAGGCGTTACCGATTTAAATCGGAGCAAGGTTTGTAATGTTTCTACCACATCTGATTGCACCGAGAAGTGGGTTGCTAACTCTGCATTTGATATCAAACTCATAATAACCCTAGTCAGTTAGAAAGCTTAGGTTATTACAACGAGAGTTTATGACCGCAGTGTGAAACTTAAATTAATGATTTCCTTCTTCGATGAGGGTTTCTTGGGTTACCTTGGCAATATCTTTGTCTTCTTTGGTTAATTGTGTTCGTTGCCAACGACCAGCTGCGAACCAAAGATAAGTAATGATCGCCACAAGCACATTTGTAATAGCAAAGGAATACCAAATTCCCTGCGGTCCAAGTGAGGTATGCTTAGACAAAATATACGCTGCAGGAAATTGAATAACACATTGCGAAAGTAGTGACACAACCATTGCATTAAGCATGTTTCCTGAAGCCCTAAATGCAGCAACCACACAAAGCTGCACGCCTATTCCGCCCCAAGTTAAACACATAACGCGAATGAACTCTGCGCCACCAGCAATCACAGACTCATCATCAGGAATGAAAAAAGCCACAAAGTATTCAGCAAACAGATAAGCTACAACGCCCACTAAAGTTAGGCCTAGTAACCCCCACAGCGAGGCTAAACGTGTTATTTGTGCTGCACGCTGTGGATTTCTTGCCCCCATGTTTTGACCAACCAAGGTTGAAACAGCCATTGAAAGACCCATTGCAGGGATCATCACCATTTGTAAAATATTAGAACCAACACCATAAGAGGCAATGGTGTGTGTACCAAAGCTGGCAACCAAAAACGACATAATGATTAAGCCAAAGGCTCGCGCAGAAAGTTCAACCGAGCCAGGAGCCCCTAAAAAGAAGGCTTGTTTCATATATTGCCAGTCTGGTTTAAAGCTTGAGAGTTTAAGTTGGATGCCGTGGCGGCCTCGCAAAAACACCCATACCCCGATTGCAGCCGCTAAGCTTTGCGTGATTAGTGTGGCTAGTGCAGCCCCCATTACGCCAAATCCAGCAAAGTCACCAAAACCAAAAATCAGTAAAGGGTCGAGCACAAAATTGAGTAATACAGTAGCGCTTACAATATAAAGCGGTACCTTGGTTTGCCCTATGCCACGCATTAAGGCTTGAAACATGGCATAAATAAATACAAACACAACGCCAATAAAAGATACATGCATAAATTTAAGCGCATCACCAAACACTTGATCTTCAACACCTAATAAAGTCAAAAAGTAAGGAGAAAGCACATAGCCTATTAAACCAAGTATGGTTGCGGTAATTGTCACCATTAACATAGTTTGTGCAGCAACATGGTTTACCTTATCTTGCTGACCAGCTCCCATGTATTGAGCGGATAAAATAGCGCCCGCCATTGCCAAACCAGAGCCAATAGCAATCACCAAAAAGGTAACTGGCATACTGACAGAAACGGCAGCCACTTGTTCTGCCCCTAAGCGCCCTACCCAAAATGCATCGGTCAACTGATAAGCAGACTGCAAAATATTGATTAAGATGATCGGGATACCTAATTTAAGTAACGCTTTTGAAATCGAGCCATGAAGAAATAAGTGCTGCGGATCAGCCATGAAAAACACCTAATAAGCAAATAACACTGTTAGTTTACCAGCCGCAACTGAATATAGAGTCAATAAGAGTCAATCTTTTTTTTGCTGTACCTGTTTAAAAACTTAATCTAAATCAATAAATGGCTTCACTTAGTTCAAACATTTTTGAAACTTTGATCTAGAACAGGTTTTGTCCGCTTCAAGTTAGTAATAATAGCCTCAACCAAATAAGACAAGTAGTTCGCGGAGAACAACATGAAAACTAAATTAAGCATTGCATTACTTACTTCACTATTAGCACTCTCTCCTGTTGCAAACGCAAACTTAAGCGTGAACGTAGGTGCAATTAATGTAAACCCTGATAACGACAGCTCAAAAATCAATGAAGCACCAACGTTAGGTCTACGTGCAGATGATGATACTCAGCTAGGTATTACTGTAGATTATGCGCTTGATGACAATTGGGTAATTGAATTAGTAGCAGCAACACCTTTTAGTCATGATGTTCAAGGTGCAGGTGGTTTAGCAGGTAACAAAATTGCGAAAATCAAACATTTACCACCAACACTTTTAGCGCAATACCACTTCTTAGACTCAACTTATAAGTTCCGTCCATTTGTGGGTGTAGGCGTAAACTATACTGTTTTCTTTGATGAAGAGCCTTCAGCTGCACTAAAAGCAACACTAGGCACTGACGATGTAGAAGTTAAACTAGATGATTCATTTGGCTTTGCAGCTCAAGCTGGTTTTAACTACATGATGAGTGAAAACTGGGGCCTACATGGCATGGTTTCACTAATCGACATCGATACAGACGCTACCGTTTATGCAGATGGTGCAAAAGCATTAACTTCAACTGTAGAAATCGACCCAGTTGTTGCTATGTTCGGTGTGAAATACAAATTCTAACTTTCATTTTGTGAAAGCCCATACGCACAAAAAGGCCATTTATTGGCCTTTTTTATTTCCATTCATTTCCTAATACCAAATTGCTATTTGTCTAAATTTTAAGACAAATTCTGCCAACCAATAAATTTGAACTACACTTAAAACTTAAGCTACACCTTTATCATTGGTTATTAAGTCACCAGTACAAAATATCATCAAGACTATGCCCGAGCGCATGCAATATCTGAATTTTCAGAGCTGGTCAATTGTTGTCCCTATTAGCCAGCAATTATAAAATAACCATAATAATTTTGACGTATAGAATGTAAATTGCGTGATAACGAGGGGCGTTAGTTGAAAATATTTTTTAATTCTTTAGTTCTGCTTACGTGTCTTAATTTCACTGCATGTAAAGTAAAAGACCCGAACGAAGATAAACCAGATGAGCAAACGCAGGTCGCAATCAGCGATCGCGAAAAGCTGCTTGCTGGTAGTGCAAATATTTCTTTTACGATCACCGATGAAAATCAAACACCTCTAAGCAATATCAGTGTTACCTTAGCTGGGCAAAGCTATCAGTCTGATAGCGATGGTACTATAAGTGTTAGTAACCTTGCTTATGGCAATCATGCGATTATGATTGAGCAAACCGGATTTTTTCCGCGTGCAAGTATTGTCGTTAATCAACCAGACTCATCGACAACTACAGTTCAACTCCAAACTAAAGCATCGAGCAGTAAAAGCCTCTTATTTGCTGGCGATACCATGTTTGGCCGTCGTTACTTAGATCCCAATTTAAAAACCATGGGCACGTCTATTCCCGATGTAACTGATGCCTTGATCCATCCAGATACAGCAGGGCCAGACAGCATTGCAATTACTGCTGATGTCGCAGCCCTATTTGAAAATGCTGACTTTGCATCAGTTAACCTAGAATCGCCAGTGACGACTAATCCAGCAACCGTCCATCCAACCAAAGAGTTTAGCTTTTTTAGTCTACCCGATTCACTGCAAGGGCTAACCGAGATAGGCATAGACTATGTTGGTCTTGGTAATAACCATATCTACGATTACTTGCAATCCGGCTTAGAAGATACCCTCATTGAAGTAAGCAATGCTGGCTTACTACATAGCGGTGCAGGACTTGATGAAACCCAAGCAATGACCACAGTGAGTAAAACACTTGAAGATGTAACGCTCGTGCTTTTTGCCGCCACTTCAATCACAGGTACAGAACACGAATACAGCTACATTGCTGATACTGAAAAAGGCGGTGCTGCAAATTTAACCAACTCGGATACAGTTAAATCTTCACTAGAAAAACAGGATTCTTCACTAGAAAAACAGGATTCTTCACAATTTATCATTGCCCAAATGCACGGAGGTGATGAATACACCTATTCTCCTTCAAGCTATATTGGCAGCCGGTTTGAGGCATTATCAAAGCAAAATACAGATCTCCTTATTGCTCACCACCCCCATGTAGCGCAAGGCTTTGCTGTCTATAACGATATTCCTGCTGTACTCGGTCTTGGTAATTTCGTATTTGACCAACCTCGCCTTGATACCTTACTCGGTGTTGCTGTGATGGTCGATTTAAACACAGAAACGCAAACCGTCAACCGGGCTTTTGCTTATCCTATTTTTGTTGAAGATTATAAACCACGCTTTACAGCCGGTTTTTTAACTCACTACTTATTAAGACGCCTTGCTGAGTTTTCTGATGACAATATCACTTTAATTCCTCGTGATAATTATGGTGAAGTCTATTTTAGTCAAAATCAGGCAACAAAAAGCACGACAGACGTCACTATTGAGGTAAATAGCAATAGTGACATTATTGACTTGCGACAATACGCCCCTTCATCAGCCGCATTCGTATCCGAGATCGAAGTAACCAGTGACGAACTCAGTAGTATGGTCTTTGGCCGCGACATAATGGTGTTTGGTGATTTTGAAGATTGGGATAACGACAGCGAGGCGTTTGAAGTAAGCCGCTGGGATCACACCAGTGACAGCGTTTTTCCATGTACAGACCAACCTTATGCTGGCATTCAAGCACTTTGCTCAAGTCGTGACGAGTTCGATAATACGCCATCGATAATACCGTTTAGACATACAATGCGAGTGATGGAACTAACAGATGAAAATGGCGATCCACTTCTGAGTAAAGACTTCTCATTTTATGGTTATTTACAATCAGAAAATGGTGGAAAAATTGATGCTCTATTAAGTTATACAACCGAAATAGACGATCTTACTTTTTCACAACATAAAATAGATGTAAGTGAAGGCGGTGACCAAGCATGGCATGCATTTAGCCATGACTTTAGTTTACCGTCAGATGAGTTCACTTTAGGACCAAAAGAACTTCCACCAAGAGGTGTGAAACTGCAATTTAGACATTATGCACCAAGTACAGGTGAAGCAATCTCTCGCTTAGATAATGTTGCACTAATTAGCTGGCAAGATGCTATCAGCTTAGATAATGGACTATGGCAAACCGAGAAAATGCACGGTTTTGACTTTTTAAAAATCTCAGCAAGTGATGATACGAGTGTAAAAATTACGTTCACATTACTTGATTAAGGAGGAGATGTGTCTGCTGTTCAACAATTGTTGCGTTTAAAAAACTTGCGCGCATTTTGGCTTACTTTAAGCTTATTTTGTGTGGTCTTGTTAAGTAATATGTTCAACCTCTTTCAGGCGAGCAATGCTTTTTTCTATCAAAATTTAGAGTCACTAAGCCACACTCAACAAACTAATGTTGTACTTATTACCAGCGACCGCTTAACAGACAACCACCAGCAACTCGTTGAAAAATTGGTTGAATATCAACCTCGCGCGATTGTAGTGCTGGCTAATGAAACATTAGTCGCACCAAAACTAGACAATGTCTATTACCCATACGCTGAGGGAGAATATTGCGTACCACAAATTGATAATTGGGCTACTTACCAAATGCGCATTCCTCAATCAAATGAGCTTGAATGCAAAAGTATTTGGCAGCAAATATTTAATTATGATGCAGAACACGTTCAACTTATTGACTTTGATTTAGCTGTCACTGCGCTGCCAAAATTTAGTGCTGAACGGGTGCTAAATGTTGACGTAATGAGTGAGCAACTTGAAAATAAGATTATTATAATTGGTCAAAAAGCGGCCGCTTTTAATGTCTTTATTCACGCCCCAAAAGTCGACGGCTTAAATGATCCTTTATTACTGATAGCCTATCTCGCTGACAGTATTGATAAACAAACAACTGTAAAACAACTAAATAGCTTACTGACTATTTTTATTGAGCTTGCGCTTGTTTTTGTCCTACTCTTTAGCTTTCAAAAACTGTCGCTCATATATTCTTTTATTATTGCCTTAAATAGCGTGCTGCTATGGTGCTTATTGGGCTATTTTTTCATAGAATTTAATCAACTTTTCATCCCAATCGGACAATACACAGTATTGACATTTATCACCTTTTTTTGGGTAATTGTTGTTCGAAAGATCTCTGAAGATAACGAGCTGAACACTGTTGTGAACAATATTCAGCAAAAAATGATGGGCCGTTTTATCCCACAAAGCTTTATTGAGCAAGCCTCGCCGTGGGATCCAATCATTCAATTAATTAGCCAGCAGCTAGACTTAGAAAAATCAATTTTCCTTGCCCGAAAAGAAGATGATCATCGTGTTGTTGAAATTCGTGCGATAAATTGTAATTTAGATGATATTCAAGAGATGCGTCGTGATTACAAGCGCACTCCTTACAGCAAAGCGTTAAAATCATTAGGGGTTGTACAAATTACCCGCCCCTTCTTTACACATATTAAAGAAGGTGAAATCGAATTTATGGCGCCCTTGGTTTATGCCGGTGACGTCCGCGGCTTTTGGGCACTATCTGTTATCCCTAACAAATACTTCAATCAGCAAGCGTTTGAAAAAAACGTCAATAAATTCGCAGCGCAAGTTGCTGAATTGCTTTTCCATTATCATATATTTAAAACCACTCAAGCGAGTAACAATAGCTTATTAAATCAATTACTAACCTTAAAGCTACATGAGCCGATTAGTGAGCAGGTTAAACAATCTATTAATGAAATGGAGCAAAAGCTAACAACCTTAGAAATGGTGTTTAATCACACCCGCTCTGCCACTGTTTTATTTAATTTGTTTGGTCAAGTAATTCAAACAAACGCATCCCTCGAACAATTTGCCAAGCAGCACCAACTTGCTATTTTTGAAATGACGGCACTAGACCTACTTTGCAAAAGCTGTGATTTAGACGCTGAAATTGCTAAAGGGAAATTGCGCTATATCACTCTAAACAAAGCAGAAGTAGCCTTACCAGCTAAGTTTGGTGAGCAAGACTATACCTTAAATATTAAAGCCCTACACACTGACAGCTCACAAGCGGCATCCGGTGAGCCTTTTCAAGTATCAGGTATATTATTTGAATTTATCGATAACCATGTAGCTCGTAATGAGGGGCAAGGTTAATGGATTTTGTGTTAGCACTCTTCCCTGCAGGTAGTGGCCTTGGTCAATCTGTTATTACAACAGTTTGGGTAGGCACTGCAGTTGTATGCTTACTTAACTTGCGCTTCGGCTTTCCATTAACAGGCCTTGTAGTACCCGGTTATATCGTTCCTTTGTTAATAATTAGTCCGACCTCTGCGGCAGTTATTATCATTGAAGCTATTGTTGTATATGCCTTAATGCGTTTCAGCGCACATTATATGATGGAAAAATTTGGCTATAGCCAAATGTTTGGTCGTGATCGTTTTTTTGCCATCATATTGATAAGTATCCTAGTTCGAGTATGTATGGATACCTTGTTTTGGCCGTTAATTGCAAACCAATTAAGTCGCTGGGATATCACCTTTGATTATGCTTCACAGCTCTACTCTCTTGGTCTGATCATTATCGCTTTAACAGCTAATGTAATGTGGAACGGAGGCTTTAAATATGGCTTAAAAGTAACCTTTATTCAGTTACTTATTACCTTTATTCTCGTACGTTTTGTGCTCATGCCTTTCACAAACTTTAGTATTGCTAACTTGGGTATTATGTACGAAGCAGTAGCTGCATCGATTATTGCGGCTCCCAAAGCCTATATCATCCTAGTTATTACCGCTTTTCTTGCCTCTCGGGCGAATATTAAGTACGGCTGGGAGTTTAACGGTATCATGCTACCAGCACTTCTTGCCCTTCAACTTACTCAACCGAGTAAATTACTAACCTCATTTGCTGAAACAGCCATTATTTTGGCCGTTGGCGGGTCACTTATTCATTTTACTAGGCTTAGACACGCCAATATTGAAGGTGCCAGATTATTGATGCTGTTCTTCACTATCGGCTTTATTTATAAACTAATTCTTAACTACATTGTGGTCTGGTATTTCCCTGCCATAAAAGTGACCGATACTTTCGCGTTTGGTTATATGTTAGCGACCTTACTTGCTTTAAAGATTTATCAAAAAAACGCCTTAGGTCTTGTCGTCAGAGCAACATTACAAACTTCGATAGTGGGTGGTGTACTTGCCATTATCGTTGGCTTTATTGTTATGCTAATTCCTTCGATACTATCTAAGCCGAACCTTAAACCCGAAACTGAAATTCAACATGATATTACGCTTAATCAGCAAGTTAGTCAGTATAAAAGTTACCTTTATACTAGTCGTAGTAATAAAGTTAGTGTAAGTAGTTATAAAGCAAATCAAGCCGTTGCTGAGTTTAAGTATGCTGTTTATCAGCTTAATAAGGCAATCATTAAACAGCAAGATATCGCTGAGCTCTCACCTTTATTTTCTAGCATTGGCTTTTTACTGCAAGGTGATGAAAACTATATTTATCTGATTGATACAATTGAAGATAGGCAACGCGGACTGTTTGTTTTAAACAAACAACCTAAAACCCCTTTATTAGTCACCGTGCCATTTCCAATTACTGAAAGTTTAGCCAGTGATTCTGCGGCCCTGATTTTCGAACAGCTACAAAGTAAAGCTTTGGTATTTGGTACAAGTAAAACGCCACAAAAGACCTTAGCAAAAGAAAATCAACAAAGCCCATTTTATCAGGCGTTTATCTCTGCATTGGAAGGTACAGAGATATTGCAAATTCGAGAGGCCAACCGCCATACTGCTACTTTGTTTTCAGACAAAACAACACATGCAAACAGCCAATATTGGATCTATAACCAATTACCAAGCTCAGTAAGTCAGCGCGAGCTACATGATTTTGTCGGCAGTGAAACAACCTCTTTTGGCACGGCAACGAGTAGCAGCCTACCTTCTTCAAGCTTTTCTGGTTCAATGTTCGAAATGTTTTTAGATGGTGATAATTACACCAATATTTTAGCCAGTATATACCGTGATAATTTCAATTACAGTAATCTACAGTTGAATGAATTAAATGAAGAAATTAATCAAATAGTTGATATTTATTCGATTCACATAAGCAAAAAAGGCAGTTTTGACTATCAACCACTTTCTAATAGTCAGGTCGCACTTTGGGAGTTTGAAGTCTTAACGCCACTTTACAAGCTGATTGCTCGCATTGGTAATGATGCGCTGACTGAAGATATGCTAAATCAGCTAAAACAAATTAATGGCACCGCACAGCTTTTAAGCTATCAATTAAGGCTTGTGAAAAACAACAGTGGCCGTTATTTACTACTGAGCCCGCTAGATACTCCTGCTGCATTACAACAAGGCCAAGGCATATTCCTATTTAATTTGACCGAGCACGAAGCAATTACCTTAAGTGTCCCTAGACCTTTATTTGAAAGTAATACGTTAAGCTTTGCCAGTGAGTTATTTGCTAAGTCGAACGCTGCTAACCTACTCGTTGCAGGAGCGCACCCTTATGCACATCCACAAGCAAATGTATTAGCTGCAGATAATGTTGCTTCTTTATTCAATATTATTCACCAAAGCTTCTTACGATTTACACAAAACCAGCCTAGCTTGAATATTCAAATTCGCAGCCATAGCGCACCTTCATGGATACGTCCAAATGCAATCGCATTCTCAACAACACAAATAAGCGATACTGCGATTCCATTAATGAAGCAAATTAATAATGAACTCAATGCGTTAGGTGTCAATTATCAAACAGTCATGGGGCAACAAGCCACTCGCGGTCTCGAGATTGGTAGCTCTCCGCAATCCGGTTACCAGCAGTTTAATGCCAATAGTGAGCTGGCAACCTTGTGGCTAGCTTCAGACTTTAAACAACAGTTTTCGATGGATCAAAGTAGTGTGTTACAGCGTTTATTAGCTATTTCGAGTAACTCTAAGGTTAAGGTAATAAACCTTGCCACTCTATCGCCATTTAACTGGCAACCGTTGGATGTTAACAAGAAGCAACAGCTACAAACCCTTGTAAATAACTATGTCGCTAATCAGCGTCTCACATCATTGCGAGATTTTTGCCTCCAAATCCCCGCTTGTAGTTTACAAACCATCAAGCTGGAACACCTTGATAAATTCGCACTAATGATAAAGCAGAACAATAACATCCTTGCGATCTATAACCCGACAAACAATCAACTGATTGATGTAAAAGCATTTAACCTGCTAATGGGAGGAGGTCAGCGTGTATTTAATTAAACGCTTATTCGCCCTATTACTTATTTTGACATTACTTTTCGCTATATTTTTTGCAGGGCGCAGCTTTTTAGTGTGGCTAGACTCAGCAGAGCCCGTGGATGCACGTAGCAATACCGAAACGCGATCTAATGTACAGTGGTTAAGTAGCGAAAAGCCACTGCGATTTACATTTTCTAATCAGCGAACTCATTCTTTACGAATTCTCTCGAATGCCGTGTTTGACCAATCTGTGTTTCTTGAATTACCGGTCAATTACGCAATTAAATACGTTCTTTATGACGATAAAGGTAATGTGATTTTAGATAAAATTTACCATCACGCTTCAAAGCTAGTTAACAATAGTGAAGAACAACAGATCAAACAAATAATAGAGAATAAACAATCACTAAACGTTGCTTCTGGACAGTCTTTTTATTTGCCAATCACTCATTATCCAAATGCCAAAAGTCTTGATTTAACGCTGATCCCAGAAGAAAAATCACTACAAGGCGTGGTTGTCCGTGTTCATGCAAAAACTCCTGAGCAAAATATCGACCCACTCAACAGCTGGCTTAAACGCCCTCTAGAAAGGCGAAGACGTGCCACTGACTATTTAACTATGGGTGAAAACACACTAACCAGCGCTGAAATTAGTAATGCGATGGCATTTTGGTGGCAAAAAATTGCACCTCAAGGGATCCCTGGTATCGACTTTAAATCTGACATTTTGTATGAAACTCTGCCTTACAATGTCACTACATATGACTTTAGCATGCAGCAGCATGACTTAGGCGCTTATTACACTGAACTTGGCCTTTGTGCCAGTATTACACTTGATGTGACTGACAGCCTTATTTTCGCCGTTAACTCAGAGCAGCAATTACCATCGCTAACTTGGTATGATAAACATCAGTTCAAGGCGCCAATACCGATTAGTGTATCTCCAACCGATAGCAAAAATAGCTATAAAACAGAGCTTATTGATCCAGGCCTGGTCACCATTTGTAGTGAAGAACCATTACTGACTAATTGGCGAACAGCGTCAAGCACACCAATTTTAACGAGTTATGCAGGCAGCTATTTGGTGAACGAATTTGCCAGTGTAGATTTTGATATAGAGCCAAATAGTAATCTCAATATTGACGTTCGTGCATTGCAAAGTAGTCAGCTTAACGTGGTTATTTATGATGAACGTAACCTAGCAATAGAAGATTACACCGTGACTTTAAAAGGTGAAGTGTCAGACTTCGACCGATTGATCACCGATACAACTCAAAGACAGCGTGTCGGTATGCTCAATAGTTACTATTTACGTGCCCCAGATAATGCTCATCATCTGAAAATTAGCGCTGAAAGAGATGTCTACGTTCGACTGAAATCTCGGTTAGCAGATTTCAATTATCAACGAACAATTTCTCATCAATATCTACCTGAGCCAATCAATGGTTTTTACGATATAGCCGCTTGGTATGAACAAAGAGCTGCAAATCATTATGAGTTAACGCAGCTAGCACATTTTACTAATATCCGTACTTTTACTCCGCCAAAAGAGCCGGATTTAGTGACAACTTTTTATCAATCTAAAGAGCTCTTTGCAAAGCTGCCATTATCAAATGTCGCTTTAGTGCTAAGTCCTGATCGCTATTTTATGCCGAAGTTACCTCCGCAGGTGTTTAACTTTGGCTTATATAACAAAAATAACTATTCACCTTATGACGACTCTGAGGACAATAGTTTAGTTTATCGCTTAACTAATAAAAGCAGCAAAGAAGTCGCGGTGTCTGAGCTATCGGTCGAGGCATTACAACAATTACAGTCACAGGCGAAAACTATTTACCAAAATTGGTATGGAAATCGCCCATGGATAAAGCAACGCATTTACCAGCTTGATAAAAATACCCCTTTGACACTTGATTTCACAAAGCAACAGCGCCCGATGAGCTTAGTATTTAAAGTGTTTCGTTCAAATAGCAGCGAACCTGTAGAGTTATCGCTTACACAAAATGCCGACTACAAAGCAGGGCTGACCAGTGAATACAGCATCGCTAAACAACGCTTTATGCTAAATCAATCGGCATTACTCGATGCTTTTTTAATTCACCCAAAAAATAGTCAGTTAACAAGCTATCCCAGCGTTACTCAAACAATCACTAATGACATTGCTGAGTTACATTCCCTAACACTACAAACAACTGACACGGTGTGGGTTTCTATACTTGAGGAATATCCTTTGCAGGAGCAAAAAGTAAGGTGGTGGAACCATGAAAACTAAAATAATGATGATTATAGTTTGGCTCTTTGTATCTACATGCTACGCAACACCTAGTTTAAATGAGCTTACCTTGAGCTTAAAGTTATGGCTTGTTGATCAGCAACAGACTCCCAGACACTTTAATGCCAACCAAGGTGCTCTATTTGCAAATGAATCTTTAAATTCCGGTGGTGAAATTCATTATAAACAGCAAGGTGAAAAGTGCATTGCTTATGCACCACATCGCTTTCATGACAAACACACACATACTATTGCAAAGGCACTATATGCACACTGCCAAGTATTTTTAAGCAACACTAAACACCGCAACGACCGTGATGAGCATGGAGAACTTATTGACTTTGGTAAGTATAAACCAAGCGCGAGTAATGCCTTTATTCTTGCATACTCTGAACATGTTGAGTCATTTTCGATTTATCAGATCCATGGTTACGCAAAAGAAAAAAGGAAGACTCCAGAGGGTAAAAAAGCTGATGCAATTATAAGTAATGGTCATGCAATACCTAGCAAGCGAACGATTGCAATCACAGCCTGTTTAAATGAACAGCTAGATATTACAGCTATGGTTTATGGCCTTGATGTTAAAGAACTTGGAGGCACCACCAATATTCTTGCATCGCTGGCTCCTAACAACAGTCAGTTTTTCCATATCGAGTTAAGTCGCCAGTTGCGTGAGCGATTAGTTTCTAATAACCAGCTATTTAAGTTGTTTAACCAATGCCTTATTTCATAATTGCTATTATTTTACTGCTGCTTTCAATGCAGACTGCATACGCTGTTGATACAAATAGAGGTGTTCTTGAGCCCGCAATTTGGCTGCAAACTTCGCCAAAGCTCGCGCCCTATACCACCAGCCAAGATATGAGCTTTAGTGCCAAGCAACATCGCTATCTTTGGCTCCCTAAAGGGCATTGGCTAGACATTGACCCTGAGCTTCTTAATAAATTCATTATTAGTGCGGGGAATACGCAATACATACAACAACGCCTACAAGTGCATCGCGATTTATTATGCGATACGAAGCGATGCCAACTCCCCGCTTTGGGCCATAACAGAATCGTCGCCATCCAAAATCACCTAGATGAGGGTGCCACGTTCAGCGCTATGATTGGTCATATACCACAAAATGTAGATAGCTTTAGACGAGCCTTGTCGCTTGCTAAGCCCTCAGTTGTAACTAAAAACCGCAATGGCAGTGAACGTTATTATCAACTAAGCAAAGATGACGAAGTCACCTTGTTTTTCTCGGCAGCAAAAAAGCTTAAATTATCTGTTCGCCAAAATATGCAACAGCCTGATGAAAAAGGCGTTATATATGCGTATGTCGATAAACAACTGATTGCTAAAATCAATACCATTAATAGCCAAGCCTTAGAATATAAAGAACAGTCGCTAGGCCTTGAAAATATTGAGTACCTAGCTATCGCTGCCGGACAATACTTAACGATAAAAAGTAAAACCGATGCATTTATCAAACTGGAGCAAAGTCACCGCGCAATTTATGATGATAAGGCAGCAGAAAAAGAACAAGAAAAATTACTGTTACCCTACTGGTATCAAATCGCTGATGATGCAATTACGGCGGTTTATCGCGACCACTCATTGCAAGTGTTTAGTGATGATGTAATTAAAGCAAATAACTCACTTGCCTTAAAACGCCGTACCAACTTGCTATCTATGATGACTGGGCAATCTCAGCTTAAGGGTAGTTATCGCACTTTGAACGCAGTTGAGTCTCAAAATAGTATGGTTACTGAACTCGTTGAACAACGCTTAGTAGACGATCAGTTTTATCCACGTATAAATCAACAGCTCCGCCTTATAGCCACTTTAAGCCAATCTGCACAGCTATTTGATTTATCTAGTGAAAAACGTGCAACACCTCGGTTAACTTTAATTGCAAGGAGCACTAAAGACAGCCAATTGAAACTATCTGCAGGTGAAAATAGTTGGTTAGTAAACCTAAAAGCAACAAATGACTTTCAAACATTATTTATCTCTGTGCCACTGAGCAGTCAGTCATTAACAATTCAAAGCTTAAGTAGTCAATCAAATAAAGTTGAGTTTGCGCTGTATGCAAGAACGCTTGCTGATCTGCCCAGCGACGAAGTGATATATCAACAAGCAGTTAATGCTAAGAATATAAGCCCTGCGATATCAAAACTGATTGCAGATGACCTACACAAACAACATGCTGATTATTTAGCGGCCATCGAGCCCTACGCGCCAGCACGTAAAAACGTCTCTGCATTTAATGCCGAACAATCATTATTAACAGCGAAAGATTTAGCTAGTAGCGCCCCTCTCGATGCCTTAGCATTTTTAAAACCTCTGACCCAAAATGCGAATACAACGATTGCCATACAAGCTTGGCAACTTAGAGTCGCAATTTTACGTAAACAGCAACAGTTCCACTTAGCCAATAGTTATTTAGAAGGCCTATACAAAAGTACACAGCAATTAGAGCTGAAGCGATTTGCAGCAAAAGCCTTGATTGATAGTTATCAAACAGAACGTCAAGATATTAAACTATTTGCACTGTGTGCAGGTAACTTAACAAGCATAAATGAGTGCCCGCCAGTTTTGATTAATTTAGCGGTAAAACAGCAAAAACATCGTTTGGCTGCGTGGCTGGCTCACTCATCAACTGTGCCAACTAAAGTGTCTGAAAGCTTTAAAGCGCTTAACTATCAAACTCTCAGTGCCACTCCCTTCATTGATGAAGCGCGTTATTTAGTAAAAGCAGGTATGCAAGAAACCTTTATTAACAGCCAGGGGAAATATCAAAATACTATCATCACACAAACAATGCCATGGCACTTTACAGCCCAAACACCTATTAATTTAGTTATTAAGGCTCGCACAGCAGCCAAGCAGAACGGTGAGTATCAAACTGCTTGGCTTATGGCTGAGAGTCAATATCAGCATAAACTCATGCCTATTTTTAGTGATATACCCGCAACTACTTTGTTTGTTAAAAACCAACAAGCGGCCTCAATTGCAGCCACACTAGTAATTCGCCTTAAAGCTGGTGAAGCGCTAAAAATAACAGCTGACCATACGAGTTATCTTGATGTGAGCTTCATTCCAGACTCTTTATTTAGTCAGTTCGATTATGTGTCTGACGCCGCAAATAAATCCCCATCAAATGATATTATGTCGCTTATCTACTCTGCAGACGCTACACAAGCCGAACTTTTATTAAATGGGCTTTATTTACTTAGTAAAAAGCGCCTTACCAATAACCAATACACACAACTTCTTCAGCGCTTAGAAACCTTAGATGCGGATTCTAAGTCGACCTTTTTACAAAACAGAATAGAAAGTTATGGTCAATGGCAGCCATTAGATAGTTTGCTCGACTTTGCTGGTACGCGATTATTTGACATGCAAAGTACAGCACAAAGTAGCTTTGCAGATCGTTTTACATTGCTAAATACGCAGGCAGGTTCCAATAAAGGCATACTGCTGCGCCCTTTCCACACATTACACATTGATTTAGCACAAACTGAAGGGCAACAAATTCGCTTTAAATTTAACTTTTCTACTGCTGAATTGGCTCGTGCAAATGTTGCTAACCTGTCATTACAATTAGCAAATGATCAAAAGATCTGGTCAGTCACAGAGCAGCAAAGCATTCCTTTCACATTTAACAAACGTGAATTGGATAACAACATCATTTCTGTCAGGTGGTTGAACCCGTATCTATCGCAGCATCTAACAATTGAGGCTGAACAATATGTTACAGGTCGCTGGCAACACCTAGAGTTGCCGACAACGTTACTATTTTACACAGTGACACCTGATACGCCTTTAATGGCCAAATTACCTGCTGACAGACTCATTAAGTTAGAACAGATGAATGAATTTAAGCGAACAGAAAGACGTTTCTTCCACCCTGCGGGTAAGGTTGAAGTGACTGCGGATAAATTACAATACGTTCGCCTGTATAGCTGGCAGCTAAGTGAGCAAAGCAATAAAATTTCACCTTACTCACAGGCAAAAACCCTGTTGCCTGAACTGGTCACTTATCAAGCGCCAGAAAAGCCCTCTATTATCAATGAGCAGATAAACCTACATAGTGACGAATTAAATTGGCAGGGATTTATTCGCTACGATCAACAAACAATTTTCCAAAGTGCCGAAGATATACCTGCCCGTAAAGAAATAGATATAGGTGCCCGCTTACGCCTCAATGATGATAACCACTGGTATCAATTAGAGGGCTATTACTCTATGAGCGATAGCCAGGCTGATATTTTTGCCCTAAATGGTTACCATTCTTGGCAAGATGAAAACAGCCCATGGTATATCGACACACAAATCAACTCACGTTGGCAGCCAAACCATGATAGTTTTGACTTACAGTATGCATTAGATGCAAGTATCAGTATTGGTCAGTCTTGGCAGCGCGATACTGTGCACCGTCACCAATGGCAAGTAACGCCTTACATTCGCTATAGCAGCGCAGACCTTGATGATTACTTAGCAGATGAGCAACTAAACTCGAGCGTTTTCAACTTCTACCGTGAAAATCATGCATCTGGCTGGTTGAGTTATTACCAGTACCGTTATCAACCTTGGGTTGATAACTACCTTAACTTTGGTGTTTCCTCTGGCTCTAACGATGATTGGATAAGCCTAGACTACTTACGTTTCAACTCAAGCTGGAATCAGTATTATCGTGGCCACATTTTTCAAGTTGGTTTAGATAGCTACTATCGCTTTGCCGATGAGCATAGAGCTACAGCCACATGGCAATACATCACTCGCTTTGCGTGGCAAAAACAAGTCAATTTAGGCAGTTTTACAAATGGCTGGCTGAAACTAAGCTGGCAGCAAGACTGGGTCTGGAACAATCATAATATTAGTCTAGAGTTTTCATCAGGTAATAACCAGCACACCGGCTTTGCACCTTTTGCTCATGATGAAATTATTTTCCCCGCACTTCAACTTAACCATTTGCTAGAGCACAGTGATTATGAGCAGTAAACAACTTAAACAACGCCTAGAAACCTTGCTATTTGCTGATATAGCTAGTTTTTGGCTAGACTTATACCGTCAGAAGTATCATGAACTTGTTGATGAATTAAGCCAATGGGAGCTAATAAAAAATCAACCTGACGACGACGATGAAGATGACTGGCTTTTATTACAAGCGATTGCTTTCCTAACTCACAAGATTGAAACCTTGCAGAATCAGTTGCTTAAACTTGATACCGACCATCGCCGTTTTGTAGAGCGCTTAAGCCATGCAGAGTTAAAAGCAGAACGTGAGTTTCACATTCTTGATTACGCATACACTTTAGGGGCAGACCGACTGCAGCTAAAAAAAGATCAAGAAGCTTTTCAGCGCTGGTTTGATGAAGGTGCGATGATTAATCGCTATCAAGATAAAACCTCTGAGCTTGAACAATCACTGAAATTTTTAATTGGTAAACTTGGGGATTTAGCGAATCGCTATTTACGTAGCCACGCTGACGAAATTGCGCAATCATGGCTGACTCTAAATTTAGAAAGCTTTTTCTTGTCGTTATTAGAAAAAACTGACAATGAAGCCATTCGCAACTCAATTTTTCGCGCTTTGGCAAATCAAGTGCAGCTAATAAGTGAATATGTAGATGATCCTGAGTTTAATGCCGAATTAGTAGAAAACTTACTACAGTCTCTTGAAAAAATAACAACCCCGCATGCTGCAAAAGTCGATATCTTAGAAATTTTAATTAATTTAAGGCCAACATTCACACGCTACTATATGCGCTCTCATATTGATTTAGAGCTACCTGAAAATGAGCAAATTGACCGAAGGCAGTTATTTTTACTCAGTGCCTTTGCTGGTATTCTTAGCAAACAGCTTAACCTCAGTGAGGTTAACATTAAACTATTATTTTTACTCGCCAAGCATCGCTACCCAAGAGTAAGGCAAAGTGTCTATGAGCAATGTGCTGTATTGCCATGGCCATGCTCTCAACAGCTTATTTTAGAGGGCTTACAAAATGAGACTCAACAGGCTGTTAGGTTAACTCTGATTAAGCAATTAGCCGATCCACGTTTCAGTGAGCATCAGCAAGGATTCAAAGTTTGGCAACAACAATTAATAGCAACGGCTAGCTTTGCTGAAAAGCGCTTATTACTCGAGTTAAGTCCTCGCATTATGTTTAACCTGCAAGTGGATTGCCATACAGAGCAGCAAGCTAATAGTTTATTTAAATCATTTGTGGAATTTTTAAATCAGCGCCTAGAAGATGAGCCGAGCCTCGCTATTCGTCGCATTATCAGCCGTGTACGAGAACAACTTGTCAGCTTTATGCACCAGCAGCAAGTAGCACAACTTGAAGTTGACCTGAGCGCCCACAAAAATCTAGATTTAGCTGATTGGAATGAGCAGTTACTCGGCAGGTTACTAAGTAATCAAGCGCAAAATTATGAAGCCTACAATGTCAGTTCGCGAAAGAAATCATGGCAAGTACAATATGGCTACAAGCGAGGCTTTCGTTTTTGGCGACTTTGGCATGAATTCAAAACGCCGAGTACTGATAAACGCCAGAGTTTTAACCACATGCATGCAAGAAAACCAAGTGCATTTATGCATGTACCTAGTAGTACAGTGGCTGAAATTAGTCAAACAGAAGTCCCTGGCGAACCACGCTTTGATGAACAGCAATTTAGTGCTCGTGAACACTTGCCATTACTCGACTTTCTTTTGAGCAGCCTTTCTCAAGACAACCTAAAAACGCCAGCAAAAACCTATACACCGGATGGTATTCTCATAGTGACCCCACCGAAGAGCCTATTTAAAAGGCTTTACTGCTATAGCTGGATATCGTTTAACTATGAAAAATTAAACGAGCTGAGAAATGGCTCAGAAGTTGAACAAAAACAGTTTTTAGAGATATTAAAAAGTAAAGGGTTTACACTTGATTTTCAGCCGTATGGTAGCGTACTTGATACAAACTTCCCGGTAGAAACAAGTATCAGTAGTTTATATAACAAACTCGCAATTACACCATTTCTGTTTAATCTATGGTCAAGCTTTAAAGAGTATGCTTATTCAATTTACCAAAATAGCATAGGCCAGCTTATATTCTTTGTGCTCAGCTTTATCGCCTACTTTTGGGCAAGGCATTTGAAAATAAGTCGTCAAATAAAGTCTGACAGAGCACACATTCCGGTTTCAATTGGTGGTTGGGGAACGCGAGGAAAGTCAGGAACTGAGCGTTTAAAAGCCGCACTTTTTAGTAGCCTCACGTTAAAAGTTGTTAGTAAAACCACAGGCTGTGAAGCGACCATGATCTATGCCCGAGCCAGTGGTGAACAGTTCGAAATCCCTCTATTTAGACCCTTTGATAAAGCCAGTATTTGGGAACAAAGTGACGTTTTACATTTTGCCAAAAATGTTAATGCGGATGTTTTTTTATGGGAATGCATGGGCTTAACTCCGCGTTATGTCAGAATTTTGCGAAACTGGATGCAAGATAGCTTTTCAACTATCACTAACGCCTATCCGGATCATGAAGATATATTAGGGCCAACAGGTATCGATGTTGCTAATGAAACAAGCCATTTTATTGGTGAAAACAGCTTAGTATTCACCAGTGAGCAAAACATGGCCCCTATACTTGAGGCGAATGCGAAGCAAAAGAATTCAAATTTAATTCAAGTTCATTGGGCTGATGGCCTACAAATTACCGAAGATATTCGAGCTCTTTATCCATATCAAGAGCATCCTGCAAATATTGCCTTAGTTTGTAAGATGGCAAAACACATTGGCCTCAGCAAAGATTATGTCTTTAAAGAAACCTCTGCGCGAATTATTCCTGACATCGGCGTATTACAACAGTTTCCTCGGGCACCAATAGGTTCTATAGAGCAGTCTTTCGTAAATAGTATGTCGGCAAATGAGCGCTTAGCAACGCTTGAGAATTGGCGCAGACTCAGTCTTTATGAGCTCAATGATTGCCCTAAGACACAAGTCATTGCATTGATTAATAATCGTAATGATCGTGTCGCTCGCTCGAAAGTCTTCGCTAATATTTTGAGCCATGACTTAAGGTTTGACCGAATTGTAGTGATAGGTACTAATGTAGATGGCTTTTATAGTTATTTTATTAATGCATTAACAGAGCGAATTGATAAGCTCATTGAAAATAATGATATTGAAGAACTTGAAAGCCTATTGGTACAACTGAACTTATTTACTGCAGAGCAGCTCCATGCCCGCTTTGTCCATGCATATGGGCAAACCAATGCAGATAAATTAATGTCGCTGAGTGAAGGGACACTCAATAAAGCCTGCGTAAAAGAAATTCTCGGAGATATTTTAGACTCACAAGTAGGTGTTATTTTGAGTTATTTCCGCCACCACTTTCAACGAAATGCGCTTGCTGCTTTACAAGAAAACATAGCTGAAAATGCAAATGAAATAAAAGAGCGCCTATTAACTATTACTAAGTCTAAAATAACAGTCCATGAAAACAGCAATTTATCTGCCGATGAACTTACTATTTCAACCGCCGATTTAGCTCTGCCAAATACACATCAGGTTATTGTAGGTATGCAAAACATAAAAGGTGCGGGTTTAAACTACGTGTACGCATGGCAACAGTGGCAGAAAATACATCAAACCATTCGCCACTTATTTACTGAACAGTGTTCAGCTAAAGAGTTTCGTACCGCACTTACAAACTTAAATATGATTGTTTCGTTCAATCTCATTGAAATAGACTATATGAAACAACATTTAGCAACTTTAAAGAAAACTCACCTTGCGCAAAATGAGTTTTGCCAGGCTGAAATATCTAGCCTGTTAGAAAAACTTGAAGAAGATGAATCAAACCAAAAGCAGGAGCAACAACAAGCCTTACTTGTGAAATACTTCAATCAACTAATTGAATCATTTTTAGATGCCGGTGCTGCAGTAAAACGGAAAAAGCGCGCAAACCAAATTTATCGCGATATTGCAGATCAGCGTATCACTCTAGAAAAAGCGATTAAACTACTCGGTAAACTTAGTCGCAATCAAAAGTCTGGATGGTTCGCGAACAAGTCAAACCAAGACTAACTTTATGGTTAGACCCAAGACCAAACCCCAATACTTACGGGTTTGGTTTTTTTGAGCTATAAAAAAATCTTGAAAAATCAGAAATTTCCGATCAAAAAACAAGCTTTTACAAATCATAAAGTTAAACGATTAAACGTAAAATCACCGCAAATCCGGCTTGTTCCTTAATTGAACAAAAGCCATTTAAAGCAGTAAAATTATACTATTCAATATTAATTTTATGTTAATCACCTAACGGAGAGTGTCATGAAAAGCTTGGTTACTAAACTAGCAATTTTACCTTTAGCTATTGCATCAACGATCGCAATGGCTGGCACAAATTTAGTAGAAAACGGATCATTTGAAAATACAGATACAGTGACCGCTCACAATGGTCAATGGCAGTTATTTGATGTAATACCTGGTTGGACTCGTAGCACTAACGCTAAATTTGAAATTCAAACCAATAAACTTGGAATTATTCCTGCACAAGATGGTGAGCAACTCATTGAGCTTGATTCAACAGCCAACTACAGTATTTCGCAAGCAATTGCGACGACTGCTGGGAATCAATATGAAGTGAGCTTTTACTATTCTGCACGTGTAACAGGCAATGAACAAACAAATAAAGCAGAAGTTTTCTGGAATGGTGAATCATTAGCCGTTGTCAACAGCAGCACAAAAGGCTGGACTAAATACAGCTTTACAGTTGAGGCTGACAGCGCAAGCTCAGTGTTAAGCTTTGCAGGCGCGGGGACATCTGATTCAGTAGGTGCATTCATCGACAACGTCGTAGTGACTGAAATTCCGGCACCATGTGCAGTTGTAACCGGTTTATATGGTATTAATAACTTTGGTTCTGAGACTGAAGGCTATGTGTATCACTTTAACCCAGAATCAAGCGCTGTAACTGTAGTTGCTGGCCTGAGCAATACAGCATCAAATATTGCTAGCAAAGACGGTATGCTGTACTTCATGGAGCAACTTGATAAAAGCAGCAAAGCGTCAAAAATCTATAGCTTAGATTTAGCTACAGACACGCAAGCTGAAGTTGCCGATGCGACATCATTCCCAATTTACCGCTCAACAGTGACTGCGGATGGTCTGTCTTTACGTGCGACAAGCAAAACATACATGTATGATTTTGACCTAACTACAGGTGAAAAAACGGTATTAGGTAAACTATCGTATGAAGGCGATACATTTGCAGACGGCGACATCGCTTATTCAAGTGATTACAACGTACTTTACGTGTTAACAGGTCAAGCACTTTACACAGTGGACGAAGGTAACCTTGAATTAACCCGAATCGGTGAGCACGGTGTTAATTGGGCGTCAGGTATTGCGATTGCTGATGACGGTACAATTTATATTTCAGGTAGAGAAAGCGGCGAGAATGCAAAAATCTACACCTTAGATCAAAACACCGCTGAAGCGACATTCGTAATGGATGGTCCGGCACACGTAAACGATTTAACGTTTGTTAGTGAAGCAGTTTGCGCAGCAGAGTAAACTGTGTTTAAAGCCATAAAATGCCAGCTTAGCTGGCATTTTTTTTAGCTAATCTTGGGTATCACTTATTAGTGAGCTTCTTTTGCTCTAACATTTCTTTCCAGTGCATCACTTCTGCTGGCAAAATAGGTGCAACTCCGCTAAAGCCTGCAACTTCAAGCATTTCTTCAACGCTCACAACACCTTTTTTACGTTTAAATACACCACGCACATAAGCAATTGCATGCAAACCTCTTTCTGAGTGAAACTTTTGCTCAATGTAAAAGTATTTATGATCCCAGCCAACCAAGCGAGTGCTAACTGTGTACTTTTGCATTGGCTTAATATCGCGAATATAGGTAATTGCAGTTGCATTAACGATTGGAAACCAGCGGCGCTTCATTATGTGCTTTAACAAGCCTACTCGCTCAGTCATCCAAGTACGGGCAAGATCCATCATTGCTAAATAACGAGAATTAGTTAGATGAAAATTGATATCGCAATCGGTTGGTAACGCTTTAAATTCAATATCAATCGTGTCTAACAATTGCTGATAATCACGATTACGTTTAATTTTAAAAAACAGTAGTATAAGTCGAAAATAGAGGTTCACGGAAAAGGTCTAACCAGTTGATAATGCACAAAGTGTATCACAGCATATTGCTAAGGCGAATATTCTGCTCTAATCTGTGCATATATTAGTATAAAAAAAGAATAACCTAATGAAATTATTTAGTTTGGTCACTCTGTTTTCAGCCAGTTTATTTACCAGCTCTGCCTTTGCAGATTTTAACTTTGCTGGGGATGGAACCTTAAAGTACCCAACGGGTGTTGAAAAAGCCTTTAAATTTGGCTTTGCTTGGCAACAAGATGCTGAAAAGTTCACTATTGGTGATAAAAGCTATGATATGTCATTACCTGAGTCATATTCTGTGGCGATTACACTCAGCAAAGACGAGCAACAGGTATGGGTTCAGGAATTTAATAATGGCTTTATTGAAGGCTTCAACTGGCAAATTGCTGATCACACCCTAAAACTCGAAAAGCGCAAATTCAGCGATTCAGTCAAAGGTGATTATGTTATCAGCCTTGATAATCGAGACTACTTTTTTGCCCGCAACAACATCAGTGTTGTTATTAAGTTCGACGATGAGGGTATTAAAAATATCGCTATCGATGGTGTCACCAAGGATATGGGTACCAAACAATAGTTTTTAATCGAAAAGAAAAAGGCTTAGGTTTTACCTAAGCCTTTTTTGCTTAATTAAGCTTTATAATTAAACCTTTACTGTTTTGCGGTTAATACCGTAATCTCGAAGCTTATTTGCTACTGCCGTGTGGCTCAAACCTAATCGCTTAGCGAGTTGACGAGAGCTTGGATAAGCAGGATAAAGCTTACGAAGTAAAGTCGCCTCAAAACGTTTTACCGCTTGGTCTAAGGTTCCTTCAAAGTCAGACTCAAGATAACCTAAATCATGGGTAAACGTTGGTAACTGAAGATGCTCAATACGCAATTCGTTATCATCTAACAACGACACAGCACGATAAATCGCATTTTCTAATTGGCGCACGTTACCCGGCCATGGGTAATCTTGTAAAAAGCGTAAACAATCCTCAGACATCACAGGCACAGAATGACCATTTTGCTGGGCATACTTTTGAATAAAGTGCTCTGCTAGCGGGCCGATATCTGCTTTTCTATCACGTAATGGGGCTATTTCTAAGGTCAAAACATTAATTCGGTAATAAAGATCTTCTCTAAATGTTCCCTCTTGCACCATCGCTGGTAAATCTTTTTGTGTTGCGGCAACAATACGCACATTTACTTTTACTTCGTTTTCATCACCGACTTTTCGGAAGGTACCGTCTTGTAAAAAACGTAGTAGCTTAGTTTGTAGCTGAGTCGACATTTCACCAACTTCATCTAAAAACACTGTGCCACCATCAGCTTGCTCTAAAACGCCGCGTTTTGGTGCCGCGTTTTCTTCATAGCCTGCGTAACCAAATAGTTCAGACTCAGCGACATCATCAGGCAACGAAGCACACGACAAAGCGATAAACGGTTTTACTGAGCGGTTTGATGCGTAATGACAAGCACGAGCAAGTAGCTCTTTACCTGTACCGGTTTCACCAGTAATCAGGATTGGCGCTTCAAGTTGTGCCATTTTACGCGCTTCACGAACCACACGGCGCATTGCAGTACTAAAGTTATGTATGGTTGCAAAACTTTCTTGGCCATAACGACGGAACGCACTGACTTGTTGGCCTAAGCGACTTTGTGATTTGATATTGATAACGGCACCGGCTAATACATCCCCTTCAGCACCTTGGGGTACTGAAATAGGTAGAATATCGGCAATAAAGTCTTCGCCAGCTACTTCAACTCGGGTTGTTTGGCCAAGTACTTCTTTGCCTTCTAACCAACGCGTAAAATTAAAGCCTTTAAGCAGATTATTGATGTTAGCGCCAATCACTTCGCTTTCAGATAATTGCAGGTCGCGACACGCAGCATCATTACATAAACGCACCCAGCCTTTAGCGTCAATAGATATCACACCGTCAGGCAATGCACGCAGTAATGTATTTAACTCATTATGCTCTCGCTCAGAAGGTAAAAATGCAGTTGTACGAACGTCTTTCACGCCATCTATCAAACGGATAGATGGCATAATTTTTTGGAATTGTTCAAACTCAATAGGCGGAAAGCTCACGTACATTCGACAATTAACCGAATCTACCTCGATGCCTTTTAAATCAACTTGGTAACTAACCAAGATATTGAGAATCTCTTGTGCGATACCAATTCGGTCAGCACAGTGGATATCTAAACGCATTACATCCTCAAAAAACGGGAACCTATAGTATGAGAATAATACGCTAACTCCCTGCAGCTGGGTAGTCTATTGTAAACAATTTTGGACAAATAACTTAATTAGTCGGGTACTTGGTCCATTCTCCACCATCTAATTGGATGTAAGGCTGCCCTTTTATGTACATCATTACCGTATCTTCATTCTCGGCGACCTTGGCTGAAGTTGGTAAATTATCAAGCACTCGGTTAATGGGTACCGTACCTGTGAACAAATCTAACTTCATCGTATTGTTGATTAACTCTGACAGTGAAAAGTAACTCATTGTTTCATCAACGACATTCAGCCCATCATGCTTTATATCAGGACCGATGAATTTAACCGCAGTTGGCACTGAAACTATTGAAGGGCTCGGAATTTCGCGCAAACCAGAGAATTGTAGTTTATCACCCTGTAAGGCTGCCCCATGCTCAGGCACAACCACCAGCATAACATTACGACCTTGCGCTTTTAACTCAGTTATAAACTTATCAATGTCATTAAATAAGCGCTGTTGTCTAAGCGGATAGCTTTCAAAGCTATTCATACGTTCACGACCAGCAAGTTGATTGCCATCGTGTAAGCTAATGGTGTTGTAATAA
The DNA here is from genome assembly GCF_004208935.1 of Pseudoalteromonas sp. CO109Y. Lineage (NCBI taxonomy): Bacteria > Pseudomonadati > Pseudomonadota > Gammaproteobacteria > Alteromonadales > Pseudoalteromonadaceae > Pseudoalteromonas > Pseudoalteromonas sp. CO109Y. Next base: position 248,951 of record NZ_SGPD01000027.1, on the reverse strand, counting down.
AGAGCCCTAGGCTGCTCACTCGAACCTTGCTTTTTCAACCAGTTAGTGAGTATATCCGCATCAGAATAAATTGGTTTGCCATCGAAACCATACTGCGCAGCACTAAATTGGCTAAAATCCAGTTTTGGCACAGAAACACCACCGTATTGTCTGATCAAACCTATAAAGTCATCAAAATGTCCATCGTGGTTAAGAGCCACACTGGTTTTATAGCCAAGCTCAGCAAGATTAGTGAATAGCTGACATTGCTCATCAACAGGTTTAAATAGTTGCTCTTGACTTGTTTGCCCGCAACTTGCTCGTAATAAACGAATTGCCGCAGGGCCACTGTACGACGTTGCTGAGTTAAATTGGCTAAACAAAATATCAAAATCAGCAAATAAGTTACGTGGCTCAACACCAATTGCATTTAAATCAGCCGTCGCTAAAGAGCAAATATTTAGCACAACAACATCAAATGGTTGACCATTAAATACATCAGGAAACTGGCTTTGTAGTAAATTCTGTTGCTGGTAAAAGTCTTGTAACTGTTGATCCGGTGTCTTTTGTTTTGCTGTATCAGAAACTAAAACGGGTACTTGCTTTTTTGTAGTTTGGCTATTGCTTGCAACTTGAGTTGTAACCTCATCACTCGTAACAACCCCACTTAACCAAAACGCATACAAAAAGCCAATTATTGAAATACTGGTGTAACGCAACCACTTAACAGTAAACCAATAAAAAACCACTAAAGCAAAGAGCGCAAAAATCATATCGAGGCTAACAACGCGCGCTGTGATCTCAAAAAAGTAGCCGACGCTAAAGTCTTGTACATTGCCAGCTTGCTTGGTGAGCCTAGAAATCGGGGGCAACCACGAATCGTGATACAATAAAGCCGCACCTATCAGCACACTCATAGCATGTTTGATTCGAGACAACCAAACATGTTGAAAAGAGATAGCTAGAAAAGCAAAAAATGCTAAGTTTGCAAATAAATCAAAAGAAATATCACCTCGGCTATACAGAACAAACTTAACTAAAAAGTATAAATTCCAAATACCTAATCCTGAAAGCCTCACTTGTTATCCTTCTTGTGTCGTTTTGGCGTATAAGGCGTTAATAATACATGCCTAAATGTTAGTTTTCGGTAGAGCACGACTGCTTTATTAAACAATACCTTACCTGTATTACTCAGCAAAATGCCGATTAACATTGCGATAATAAAAGTAATAAAAAACTGATTTAAGCTCATGACAGCTCACCTTTTAAGGTCACTTTTACTGGCTCAGATATAGGTCGAATCACTTTTTTAAATTCCGGTGTCTCTGTATTTAAATTTGCAATGTCTGCTGTTTTTGTATCAAAAATATAACTGACGTTTTCTTGCAATTGCTGGGTAAAGTCGGTTATTTCAGTATCAGCAAAATGACGTTGCATGCGGCGACATTCTTGCTGAATATAAAAATGATCAGCAATGACATTTTTTGACATAAAAAAGTCGCTTACCTGTAATTTAAATAAATGTTTAATCGCACTTTCCACATCGTGTTCTCGACAAGCATGTAGATAAAGGTAAACCGTGCCATCAGCAAAACTAAAAATATCCCCTTCACGTTTTACATGAAATAAATGTAATGGGTGTATGGCATCAATACGCGGTAAAAGCTGCAACATAACAAGCACGCCACTTACACCCAGATTGGCAGCTGAGTCACTATGTTTAGCAACCTGCTGTACGAACTTATCTGGAGACAAATAACCTTTAGCTAATACATTTTCGCTGTATTTTAGAACATCATCAATAGATTTCGGTAGTGGCCTTGTAAACTGAAACCCTTGAATTGACTGAATTTGTGACAGTAAACGCGAAGGCTCAGAATAACTATATAAAATAAGGTTAACCCCTAAAGTTAAAAATAAGCACTCGTCCTGGTGACGAATAATGCCATCAACATTTTGAATTACTAATTTCAGTCGGCGACCACATTTCTTTCGAAGAGAGAAACAATCTTTGGCTAACGCTTTTAAATCAGTGTATCGGGTAACTGCAAAAACTAACGTCGCTGATTTTTTGGTAAGCCCTTTAGAAAAAAGAGCATCATTATCATCAATTATTTTATAAAACACGGGTAGCTTTGTACCCTCAGGTACAGCACTGCGAGTAAGCCATACCTCGTCTTCATCAAAGTCTTGCTCCGTTGCAAGAGACTTATCATCAGCCTCTTGCTCTACCTCAACTAATACAAGTTGACCATCATGAAGCTGTAAATTAACCGAACGCCCAGCGATAACTCCTTCTTTATGACACCAATAATCATACTCAAGAGTGCGAATTGAGGCCTCTTGAGTTATATAAATAAGGCCATCAAAGAAACGGTTTAAGGCTAATAACTGACGTCTCAATTCACTGACATAAGCACCTGACATTAAAAACACTAAAGTGACATTTTTTGACTGTGACAAAGCAACATAGAGCTTTAGTTTTTCACCTAGCTGCTGTTCGTTCAAAGAGACTAAATGTTCTGAATCGACATGCACGATAACCGTACTGTTTTTTAGTTGCTCATACTGTTTTATTTCGTTAATAACACCACGGGAAAAATGCAAACTTTTTGATACATTCTCATTATGATGTAAATGGAAAGGACATAGTACCCCTTGTTCGAACAGGGTAAATAATAACTCGCTTCCCTCTCCTTCGAAAAATAATTCGACTTGTTCAGAGAGCAAAAAAACCGAGTCTTTATGATTGGTTAAAAGATGCCTTGTTAACTCTAATAACTGATTATCTAGCGGGGCAAGTAAAGCATAGTTTGCGCCTCGCTTTAGCTCAGAGAAAGCTCCGTTTAGTCCTGTAATATTTAAATGAGGCACCAACAAACCCTTAAAAAAGATACTTTAGTACTAGTTTTAAACGCTATTCTATATATAATGCAGATTATGTCCATGGATCGTGAACATTTTTAAGCTAATTTTTCTCATAACGGTTTTTTTAGATGAATGACTTTGCAGTAAAAAATTCACACACCTTAACTCAATACGATATTGAAAAGCTGTTACGCCAATTTGGCGGTAAGGAAACGGATTATGTTGAAATTGTTGATGTTGAAAAAAATCGAAAAACGATTGAAAAGTACCCCTTGCTTAACGATATCGCATTAGCAACAACACAAACACAGAGCACGAAAAAATTAACAAAAACGCAATAAAGAATCATAAATGAAGCGAATTTTTTTAAAAGGAATTAAAGGTGGCACTGGTACAACATCTATTGTGGCCAACCTTGCTTGTGCTTTGAGAAAATCAAATGTGCCTGTGTATGCCATCGATTTAGATCCAAAAGGCGACTTAGGCCTACACCTTGGTCTTGCATGGGAGCATCAGCTAGGCTGGAGTGATTATCCAAACTTTGCCTCTGCATGTGAGCAGTTTCACCAAGATAACGATGGCGTAAAGTTTTTACCCTATGGTAGCCGTTCGAACTTAGGGTTAGACTTTTCAAGCATTATAGAGAGTTGTCAGCAGCTTAATGACAGCGATGACAGCTGGTTTTTATTTGACTGCCCAGCCAATGTTGATGTGCACCGCTATTCACTAAATGAAGACGATATATTCCTTGAGATTATTAATTGTGATACTATTTGTCACAGTTTTGCTTTCAAACGTTTAAACACTCTAAAGCAGGCTGAATCATCTTGGCAGCATTATTTTTTAACCAATAAATATAATTCAGCCTCTGAGCTTGAATCAGATTTATTGCAGCTTTGGCAAACTGAATTACCATTAATTGCACCTCTATATATCAATAAAGATGAAGTCATCAAAGAAGCAACTGCATTTAGAAATGTGGCGATTAACTGTGCTCCATACAGCGTTGCTAATGATGACTTTGAAACGCTAGCCGGTTGGCTTGTAAGCCGCGCGAGTCAGAATGACCAATAGCATCCATTCACTCGGTGTCACACACCGACTATTTAAAGGTATTTTAGGGTTGTTTTTAACGAAGCAACTTGTGCGCTTCGTATTTATAAAATTTTATAGTTATTACAACCAACACAAAATGAGCCTATTGGGAGCGATTTTACTCCCCTTCTTTGTGCTTTTTTTGTCATTGTTTATTAAATTAGATAACAATAAAAAACGTGAGTTAAAGCTTAAACTTAAACGCTTGTATCCTCATGTTTCTCAACCAGTACTTACACCAAGCAATTGCATTCGGATTGTATTGCAAAGTGTGTACCTTGCGCTATTCAATACCACCACAACCTCACAGCAACATATCGCCGTTGAACAGCGTAAATCTTGGCGTAAAATCACGCGATCAGCTCGCTTATTGAGACTGGCAGACAGTAAACTAGTACGCTCTTTTAAAGGGCTTTGGTTAGTTGCTAGAAAACAAACAAAAACTAAATCATATAAAGCAGTGAGTCGCTCTCCACTTTGGAGAAACAGCACCTTAAAGGTCGCTTTTTTCACTCTCATTATTTTTGCGGTGGCTATATTTGTAACCGTGCCATTTAGTATTGAAGCGCAAGCAGTGTTCATTAGTTTAATTTTGGTGGTTGCTTATTCTCTAAGGCGGGTTGAAGGGAAAATGGCCACTATTGTGATGATCACCCTTTCTGTTACAACCTCTACACGTTATCTATGGTGGCGCTACACAGATACCCTGAACTGGGGTGACCCGTTAGCCCTAGCACTCGGGATTGGTTTATTGCTTGCTGAAAGTTACGCTTGGTTAGTACTAATATTAGGCTTTTTCCAAACCATTAATCCATTAAACCGTAAACCAATCGCGTTAGGAAAAGACACTGCAAACTGGCCAACAGTTGATATTTATATTCCTACTTATAATGAGCCGCTTGATGTTGTGAAGCCAACAACAATCGCCGCGCAAAGTATTGATTGGCCTGCAGATAAGCTTAACATTTATATTTTAGATGATGGTAAGCGCCCTGAATTTGCCGAATTCGCAAAGCAAATTGGTGTTGGTTATTTAACTCGCCCTGATAACAAACATGCCAAAGCCGGTAACATGAACCATGCGATGAAAGTAACTAGTGGCGACTACATTGCTATTTTTGACTGTGACCATATCCCTGCTCGCTCATTCTTACAAATGACAATGGGACAATTCATCAATGACAGTAAAGTGTGTTTAGTACAAACACCTCACCACTTTTTTTCTGCCGATCCATTTGAGCGCAATCTAAAGAACCATCGAAAAATCCCTAATGAAAACATGCTGTTCTATGGTTTAATCCAAGATGGTAATGATATGTGGGACGCAACCTTCTTTTGTGGTTCGTGTGCTGTTTTAAGGCGCAGTGCCCTTGAAGAAATTGGTGGTTTTGCCGTAGAAACCGTCACTGAAGATGCCCACACCGCGCTAAGAATGCAGCGCGCTGGCTACAAAACAACATATATTAATATTCCACAAGCCGCCGGCCTGGCTACAGATAGTTTATCTGCCCACGTTGGTCAACGTATTCGCTGGGCACGCGGCATGGCACAAATATTCCGATTAGATAACCCGCTGTTTGGTAAAGGCCTAAATATCGCGCAGCGCTTGTGCTATTTAAACGCTATGTTGCACTTTTTATCAGGCATTCCGCGAATTGTATTCTTAACAGCGCCACTGGCATTAATTTATTTTAATGCGCAAATTATCTATGCACCGTTTGTTGCCATCTTTCTTTATATTGTGCCAACCCTGTTACAGGTAAAAATAACCAACTCTCGAATTCAAGGTAAGTACCGCTATTCATTTTGGGGCGAAGTTTATGAGTCAGTACTTGCTTGGTATATTTTAAAACCCACGACAGTTGCGCTTATCAACCCGAATAAGGGTAAATTTAACGTGACTGAAAAAGGCGGTTTAAACAAGCAAGATCACTACGATTGGACGATTTCAAAGCCTTATATAATCTTGTTGCTTGTTAACGTTTTGGGTATGACCTACGGCGTGTTTAGATTGCTCTTCGGCGATAGTTCACAAATAGGTGTACTCGTCATAAGCATGCTTTGGGCAAGCTATAACGTGATAATTTTGGGTGCAGCTGTGGCTGTTGCCGCTGAAGCCAAACAAGTACGCAGCTCACACCGCATTAAAGCAAATTTCCCTGCAGCTATTCGCCTTGCTAATGGCCGTACTATTAAAGTAAAAATTACGGACTACTCAAATAATGGTGTTGGTCTTGAAACTGACCATAATCACCTTTGCCGTGTAAATGATAAAGTCGAGCTACTCATGAGCCGTGGCTTGAAGCAGTTTTCATTCCCAACTTATATCTGTAACACCCGCGATAAACAACTGGGTCTTACCCTCAGGGATTTAGATTTAGAAAAACAAAAAGCCTTTATTCAATGCACTTTTTCACGTGCTGATGCTTGGCTTGATTGGCAAGAAAACTTTAAACACGACAAGCCTTCATACAGCTTTTCTCACGTTTTTTATACCAGTCTAAGAGGCTTTAAGAACTTGATTTTCCATGCCCCAAATGAATTAAGACCCGCGATTGCGTTTGCATCAAGAGTCTTGTACTTTGTGGCGTCGTTATTACCTAAAAAACCAACAAAAGTACTAAAAACATCATGATAAAAACTTTTTTAACCTTGTTATTAGCTTTTGGCACACTCGGCATATCTGGCTGGGCGATAAGTGCTGAGCCTCTCTCTAATAAAGCGATTTTTGATGATGGTTACCCAGAGCAAGCACCAATTGAAAGCATGACGCTAAGCTTTGAAAAGCTTGGTTTAAGCAAGTTCAAGCTTGATGGAGTGAGTAATAGTACCCGTGTTGATTTTACAAACCGCCTCGATAAATTAGGGAAAAAACTGACCCTAGACTTTTCATACACAACTTCACCATCACTTATTGGTCGTGTCTCACATTTGAAAATTTTCTTAAATGAAAACCTTGTCACTGTGCTACCTATTGATGATAAGACAACGCCAATTGGCACAGTCTCTGAGCGCAGTATTGTTCTTAACCCTAAGCTAATTAAAGACTTTAACCAAATTCGCTTCGAACTAGTCGGTTTTTACGATCTGGTTTGTCAGGATGACTATAGTAAAACAATATGGGCCGAGCTTAGTAAAAGCAGCCGTATTTCTATTGACCGTCAGTCACTTGCTCTTGAAAGCTTACTTGAGTATTTCCCTGCACCATTTTTTGATTCGCGAGATTACAACAAGGTCACTTTGCCTTTTGTGTTTGCATCACAACCTGATGAAAACACACTCGAAGCAGCAGCTGCACTATCAAGCTTTTTTGGCGCACAAGCAAAATGGCGCAAAGCACAGTTCCCTGTGCAAATTAATGCAACACCGACAGAACATAGTGTCGTATTCGCAACAAACGACAACAAGCCTGATTTTTTATTGAATTACCCTGATGTTGAAAAGCCAACTGTAGAAATTATCAGCAGCCCTACTCAGCGCTACGCCAAAGTACTGCTTGTTTTAGGTAAAGACACAGCACAATTGAAAGAAGCCGTAGTAGGTTTAGTCTTTGGCTATAAAGTCATGACTGGTCGCAGTGCAACTATTGATGCAATTAGCAACTTACCACTTCGAGAAGCATACGATGCGCCACTGTGGGTGCGTTCTGATCGCCCAGTAAGCTTTGATGAATTTATTGAATACCCAACTCAGCTGCAATCGGAAGGCTATCGCGGTCTACCTGTTCGGTTAGACTTGCGTTTTGCACCAGATTTATTCACTTGGCGTGAAAATGGTATTCCTATTACCTTGAATTACCGCAACACGCCTGTTGAGCAAAACATTTTGTCGCGTTTGAATATGTTGATTAACGGTAAGTTTGTGGATGGTTTTATTCTTGATAACGAAGGCGGTAAAACGATTACAACCGATACCTTATTACCGCTTTTATCCGAATTCAATCCAACCAAAACTCGTCAAGACTTTGAGCTAACAGGGTTAGATTTAACTACAAATAACCAGCTGACTTATGATTTTAATTTTGCAGTCGTAAAAACCGGTGAGTGTAGCGCCATTCCTGCCGGCGGTGAATTTGGTGCAATTGATGGCAGCTCTACCATTGATGTAAGTGACTTCCATCACTATATTGCCATGCCAAACCTACGCGCCTTTGCAAATGGCGGTTTCCCATTCACCAAATATGCCGATTTACACCAAAGCACGCTTGTAATGGAAGCTAACAGCTCAGTTAACGCGATTAGTTTATTGCTTAATTTCACAGGTCATTTGGGTGCCATAACAGGCTACCCAGCGCACCGTTTAGACATTCAATTTCCAAGTAACCAATTGGCGCTAAACGATAAAGACATTATTATTATTGGTAAGCCTGACTCTTTCTTAAACTCACTTGCCAAAGACAGCGCCCTAAGTGTGCTTATCAACAACAACCAACGCATTGTTGATCAAGCTATCTATAATGGTGCCTACGACACTAAAGGTGCTGAAAAAATTAAAGTAAATATAAGCAGCATTGGTCGTTTAGCCGTGATGTCCGGGTTCCAGTCACCGTTTGATTCAGACCGCTCAGTAGTCTCTTTGATTGCCAGTAATGAAAATGCTTTTGCACTTCTCACTGATGCTCTACTGAATGATGATAAAACAGCTCAAATAATGGGAAGCTCAGCCATTATCAATAGCCAAGGCATCAAAACGATTAAAACCGATGAACAGTATTTTGTCGGTCACGTGCCTATTCATACCCTTATTTGGTTCCACTTTTCAGACCGCCCAGTATTGTTAGCGATTCTATCACTACTAACCCTATTACTTATTTCATTTATGTTGTGGCGAGTGCTCGCGCTACTTACCAAAAAACGTTTATCTGAAGGAGATCAGGCATAATGAAAACTATCGCTTCTTTACTATTCGTTTTTGTTTTTTCAAGCAACGCCTTAGCTCAGTTAAGCTGCAGCGCTTGGCCGCAATGGAATAACTTTAAAACTCACTTCATTACACCAGAAGGACGCGTAATTGATTTGGGTAGTGATTACAGTATTACCACCTCAGAGGGGCAATCTTATGCGTTATTCTTTGCTTTACTTGCCAATGATAAAGCCAGCTTCGATAAGTTGCTTGAGTGGACTGAAGTACACCTTTCTGAAGGTGATTTAAGTACCCGTTTACCAGCGTGGCAATGGGGAATAAAGCAAAATCAAGGACAAATCCTTGATTCAAATCCAGCTTCTGATTCAGATTTATGGATTGCTTATACCCTGTCGCAAGCGGCTATCTTATGGAATGAAAGACGCTACGCAGTGCTCAGCTCAGTGCTTGCTGAGCGCATCATTCGTGAAGAAACAGCGCAGATACCAAACCTCGGTCTGACTCTTTTACCTGGGCCAACAGGTTTTGAAAAAGACAGTAGCTGGAAATTAAATCCAAGCTATGCACCGCTATTTATATTTGCGCAATTTGCGCACCTATACCCGCACTCGCCTTGGCAAACATTACACGATAACTCAGCGCAGTTATTAATAGATACAGCACCAAAAGGCGTGAGCCCTGATTGGGTTAATTACAGCGTGGAAAAAGGCTTTTATCATGATAAAAGCGCCCCTGCTACAGGTAGTTACAATGCTATCCGCGTCTACCTTTGGGCCAGTATGATGGCAGAAGATGCCCCCTATAAAAATGCCCTTACAGAGCAGTTTAAACCTTTTGTTGATAGCATTGTTTCTTCAGGCAAAGTGCCATTAGAAACCAATGCTGCCACAGGCAAAACGGCAGGCAACGCCCCAAGTGGTTTTGTTGCCGCCTTATTGCCATTGCTTGCTGAAGATAATGCATCACAAACTGTGACGGCTTTACAACAGCAAATAATGATGGATACCCGCTTTACCACCAGCCGCTACTACGACAGCGTGTTGTATTTATTTGGTAACAGCGCATTGAACAAACGTTTTAGTATTGATAAAAACGGGGCTTTAACAACTAACTGGAGCAATGAATGCCGATAAAGTGGCTACTTGCTGCAGTTTTAGCAAGCTCCAGTGCATCCGCAGCAATAAACAAAGACCTTGATAGTCAATCAATTGATTGGTTAATTAGCCAAGTACAACTTGGTGAAATTGAGCGTGATAATCAATTGATGAGCGACAGCTTAGAAAAGCTGCAAAGCATTGCACCTAAAAATATCCAGGTGCAATGTGCCCAGGTGCGCGTTTTATATAGCCTCAAAGAAACCGACAAAGCCAATGCGCATTTAGCAGAGCTTAGTAACCTATCACATCCGTGCGTAACAAGCTTAAACCTACTTGCACGCGTCAATAACCAAGACAAAGAAGCGGTTCAACAAGCCAGGCTGCGTGCCAGGGCCGGACAATACAGTGACGCGGTAAAAATCTACAATCGGCTATTTAAATCCGCCTACCCTAATATTGAATATGAGCTGGAGCACATAAACTGGCTTGCTCAAGATCCAAATCAATATCAGCAAGCACTGCGCGGTTATCGTTCTTTACTAAAACGCTACCCAAATAGTGGCCGTTTTGAGCTTGCCTACGCAAGACATCTGTTAAAGCAAAACCCAACAAACAAAGAAGCCATAGAATTACTGAGCCATTATGCACACAGTAACCAATATGGTGTTGAAGCTGAGTTTGCGTGGCTTGCAGCCCTTGAGGATATGCCGCTCAATAAACAAACTGAGCGCGAATATCAGCGTTACTTTGCAGCCTACCCTAAAAGCAGTAAAGGTCAGCTACAATTTAGTGACTTTAAAAAAGCGCATTTAGCTGAACAAAAAAAGCAAGCAGACCCTGCTTATCAGACATGGCTTAAAGGCAGTGTCGAACTTGAAAAACGCCACTTTGATGCAGCAGAAAAGCTTTTCAATAAAGCACTGCGACGTCGTCCTCAAGATCCTGAAATATACAATAGCTTAGGTTTATTGAACTTAAGGCAAGGTCGTAATGCCAATGCTTACCAGTACTTTAAAAAAGCTCAAAAATACAGCATAGATGCAAACCGTATAACAGTTTTAAAAGGCCTCGCCAATACTGCTCGTTTTTGGCAATACATAGATGAAGCTAAATCAGCCATTAGTAGCAATGAACTCAAACAGGCTACGCTTAAGCTGGATTTAGCTGACACCTTAAATGAAGACCCTAATACGGTATTGTTTTACCGTGCTGAACTTGCCAAACAAGCAGGCCAACTTCAAAACGCGATGAACCTTTATAAGCAAGTGCTAAAAGACGATCCTCTGCAACAGCCTACTTTGCGTGCCATGCTTGAGTTAACCGCCTCAGATGGTAATTATGCTCGTAGTCATCGTTTTTATAATGGCTTAACTCGTCAGCAACAGGCATTAATTGCTGAAGATTACACCCTGTTACAAACACAGCAATTGCGAGCCCGTGCTGATGAGCTTACTGCTGAAGGTAAGCTAGATGAAGCAGTTGATGTGCTACTTATGGCAATCAAACAAAGCCCACGTCAAAGCTGGCTTTACTACGACCTTGCAAATTTATATCAACAACAAGGTTTAGTTGATCATGCCAAAGCTCTGTATAAAAAAACCTTGTGGCAATTTCCGCTAGATGCAGAGTTGCGTTATAGCCATGCACTATTTTTACGTTCGTTGAACGATTACCAAGGAGCACTGGCAACCTTAGATTACATTCCTAATAACGCGCGCACTGAACAAATTAATGTGCTTACAGAGCAGCTAAGTATTAATACCAAACTAGAAAGGCTCTCTGCCAACAATACAGCCACTAATAAAGCCACGGTGATTTATAAGCTCACCGAGTTAGAAGCACAGCCATTAACACCTTTAATGCAAGCTGAGCTTGCCAGTCAATGGCAACAAATTAATGAGCAGCAGTATGCAATAAGGCAACTGAAAAAAGCTCTTACTCGTGACCCAAGTTTGAGCCCATATTGGCACATGACATATGCAAATTGGCTAATTGAAAGCAACGATAAAAACGCTGCTGATAGCTGGTTTGCAGACTATCAACTGCCGAGTAACGCAACCCATGCAGAGCAATCACAATGGTTAGCACTACAAGTTAATTACGTTAATCGCTTTAGTGATAGTAACCAACGAGTTGCTAAGCTCTCAGAGCTTGCAACACGTTACCCTGATAACCCAGAACTGTCAGAGGCGCTGATCAATGCTCATATCGAGCAAGGCAATAGTAACCAGGCCATTACCCGTTTTGAGCAGCACGTTGCAAAAGGACAAACTGTGTCAACGGATACTGCTTTAGCTATTGCGACACTTGCTCGTCAGCAGCAAAGAGATGATTTAGCAGATCGCATCATTGCTGGGCAAATTAATCAAGTTTCGAGTGAGCAAAGCTATCGTCAGCAGCAATTAATGGCAGCCCTTGAACAATTTGAAGATAAACAGAGCGCAATAAATCTAGCTGAGCAATTGCTAGCTAAATCCAACAACAACCAAGAGCTTTATTATCAAGCAGCAGCGGTTGCGCAAGCTAAGCAACAAACTACGCTTGCGCAAAGCTGGTACCGCGCTGCCGTTGATCCAGATACGGCAACGAGCACCTTAAGCGATGAGCAGAACTATGAACTGTATGCCCTTGATGAAAATGAAGCTTGGTATGTCAATAATGCCAAGCGTCAATTGCAAGGTATTGAGCGCGATGAGCAAGCGTATATCACTGCTGCAATCAACTTAAGTAGCCAAACCAGCACACAAAATGAGTCCACACTGGGCGCTGGGGCAACGCCTATTGAAGCAGGTTTCCCGCTATGGGGTGGCACTGGGATTGTGAAATTAGACCCAATGACAATATCGAGCCAAGAAACCCGCTTTGATGAAACCTTTGCTGGTAGCCGCTATGGTCAAGGAGCCCTGTGTATTTTTGACTGCCCACTTTTAAGTATAAAACCAAAGCAACAAGGTATGGATATTGGCCTTGCTTGGCAAAACGAGCAATGGCGAATTGATGTTGGTACCACTCCACTTGGCTTTTTAGTCGAAGATATCGTGTGGGGCGTTAATTACAATGGTGATTTAGGCGACTTTGGTTATGGCGTCACGTTTAATAAACGCCCGGTTACCAGCTCTGTATTATCTTACGCCGGACTTGAAGATGTCTTTACCAACCAAGTATGGGGCGGTGTTAGAGCTACGCAATTACAACTTAGTCTATCTCATGACCTTGGCCTAGATTGGGGTTTTTGGGGCAGTACTAACTATCAAATCTTGCAAGGTAAAAACGTAAAAGACAATCAAAGCTACAGCCTATTGGGTGGCAGCTATTATCGTTATATTCGCGAAAGAAACACCGAATTAAGTCTAGGTCTTAACTTATTGCACTGGTCGTATAAGTATAATTTAAGTGAAGAAACCTGGGGACATGGTGGCTATTACAGTCCACAAAACTACTTGGGCGCTTCATTACCTGTGATTTTTGATAAGCGAGTTGGTCATAATTTTGTATACCGACTGCGCGCTGGCGTATCTTGGTCAACCACCACGACAGACGACATCGCATTTTTCCCTAACGACCCGATTTTGCAAGGCCAAGCAGAGGCTCAAACAGCTGTAACGGGTGTTGTGCCTTACTTTGAAGGCGATACCAGCAACGGTTTATCGTATAACTTAGGGGCAAGTTTTGAGTATCGATTCACGCCTCATTGGTTCTTTGGTGGTTACGTCAACTTAGATCGGGCCGATTTTTACGAGCCGAATTATGCTCAGCTGTACTTCCGTTATTACTTTAATCCGGTGTATAGCGAACTGGCTTTCCCAGGTAAACCTGTTGTGCCTTATGCAAGCTACTAACTGTCGCATCACAAGGGGCAAGTGTCGCAAGTTCTTCCCCTCTCCATAAGGTCTATGTATACTGTAGCGCACTTGTAGCTAGGATAAGGGTGTGTCCCTTTCCTTCAAGTACAAAACTTGAGCAACAAACCATTATCTTAGCTGCATCAAAAAACATGGCCGCCCGTTCACTAAATAAATACATAGAACGACCAAAGCAAAAACAATAAGGCCTCAAATAAAAACTTAGAGTTAGGAAGTAAATATGAGTTCATTACCTAAAGCAGGTGACTTTTTAGGGCATCCTAAAGGGTTATTCCTGTTGTTCGGCACAGAAATGTGGGAACGATTCGGTTATTACGGCATGCGCGCCATCTTAGTTTTATACTTAGTAGCGCTTGTACAAGAAGGTGGTTTTGGTTGGTCAAATGCAGACGCATTAAGCCTTTATGGTACCTTCACAATGGCTGTATACATCACCCCACTATTCGGTGGTTGGTTAGCCGATAACGTATTAGGACAACGTAAAGCAATTATCCTTGGTGGTTTATTGATGGCTGCAGGCCATTTCACTATGGGTATCCCACACAGCTACTTAGCTGGCCAAGAAGAAAACGTATTCTATATTGGTTTAACACTTCTTTGTATTGGTAACGGTTTATTCAAGCCAAACATCTCAACTATGGTAGGTGATCTATACAAAGAAGGTGATCAACGTCGTGATGGCGCGTTCACTATCTTCTACATGGGGATCAACCTAGGTGGTGCATTAGGTCCTCTAGTTGCGGGTTATGCTGCAGCTGCAATGGGCTGGCAATGGGGCTTTATCGTAGCCGGTGTTGGTATGGTGTTATCTGTACTTTTACAGCTTGCATTAAGCAACAAATACTTAGGCGATATCGGTGTTGTGCCTTCTGCTAAGCTTTCTCAAGCACAGTCTGAATCAAACACTAAAGAGCCACTAACTAAAGTAGAAACTGACCGTATTAAAGTTATCTTTACTATGAGTGTATTCAGCATCATCTTCTGGATGGGCTTTGAACAAGCGGGTGGTTTAATGAACCTTTTCGCTAACGATTACACAGACCGTATGTTACTTGGTTTTGAAGTACCAGCTTCTTGGTTCCAATCTTTAAACTCAATTTTCATCATTGTTTTTGCACCTTTAGTTGCCATTATTTGGTTAAAGCTTGATAAACGTGAACCAAATTCACCGGTTAAGTTTGCTATTGCACTTATCTTCTTAGCACTTGGTTTCATCACTATGATCCTAGCGCTAATGACACAAGGTCAAGGTGAGCACCTACAAATTAGCATGATGTGGTTAGTTTTATTCTACTTATTCCACACGCTAGGTGAGTTATGTTTATCTCCAATTGGTTTATCTATGGTGAGTAAACTTGCACCTCTACGTTTAGCTTCAATGCTTATGGGTATTTGGTTCCTATGTACAGCGGTTGCAAACAAGATTGCAGGTTTCGTAGGTTCTTTCCTAGGTGAAGGTGAAGAAGCGTTAGACAACGCGATGGGTATCTTCATTGGTTTAGGCGCAACAGCGGTTCTTTCTGCTGTGATCATGTACTTACTAAGTGACAAGCTAGTCGCTTGGATGCATGGTGCTGAAGGTCAACACGAGCCACAAACTACTGAGCACATCCTAGCTGAAGAGCTAGAAGTGACAGCTGAAAAGCAATAATTTTTATTCCCCGTAGCGCCCGCTGCGGGGAATTTCTCTCTCCCCTATTCCCTCTGCGTCCTTAAAACTGATACTATATTCTGATATTAATTTGGTTTGCAAAGGAACTGAGTAAGTGCGCTCTAACACTCAACTACTGGTCATTATTCTGACCAGCTTATTACTAACAGCATGCGGTGGCGATAAAACAAAAAAAGAAGTCGCAACAGCTCCTGATCAGTCTGGTTTGATTATTACTGTCGAAAATGGCGTATCAGCTGAATTCGCACAAGGCGATGTCACACTTAATGCAATAAGTAACACAGTCACAACAGACACTACATTTACTTACACTGAGACGAGCGCCTCAAGCACGGATATAGAGCAAGGTATTGTCTCGAGTATTCATACCTTTCGCCCCAATAACCTGATATTTGCTGAGCCATTAAGTTTAGCGATTAAGTTACCAGATGAACAAACCAACCTTGCCTTTAGCATAGTGCAGTTAGTTGATGAGCAATGGCAAACTCTCAGTACTGAACAAAGCGATGATGGATTTGCTGTCAGTGATATTACAGAATTTGGTAGTTTTGCTTTAATGTCTCGCACCGTTCCTGCAGCCAGTAAAACCATTGGCGAGCAATGTAATGACACAGCCAGTAACCAAACGGTACGCTTTATTCATGTTGCAGATTTACACGCGCGCTTTGGCTTTAAAGAGCAGTTATTCAGCCGTATTCGCAGTTACTACGACAAGGCTAAACTTGAAAACCCTAATACTTTATTCACCAATGGCGGTGACGATTATGAAAAAGGCACCGTAGCTGAACAAACATCACAAGGGTTAGCCACAGTCGAAGCAATAAAAGCCATGGCTTTTGACGTACGTGTGATTGGTAATCACGACTACGCATGGGGACCTGAGCAACTACTAGACTTTGCCGATGACGATAATGCCATCGTGCTTTCAAGTAACACCGAATATGATGGTAGCGATGATACGCCGTTTGCCGGTGTCGATTTTTCTGTTGTCCAAGTAGGTTGCCTTCGTATTGGCTTTTTTGGCATGACTTCAGTGCCTTGGAATGAACTTGATGAACCAGTTGAAGACGAGCCAATTCCTGATTTTATCGCTAACTTTAAAATGAATTGGCAGTGGCAAGACGTGGCAGAGCAGATTGTAAACCAATACCGTCAAGATGTTGATTACATGGTCATGGTCAGTCACTTAGGTGAAGGCACTGACACCCGCATTGCACAAAATGTGGCGGGAATTGATTTAGTGCTTGGTGGGCATACTCATGGCGGTGAAAGTTATCAAACCTTAGATAACGGCAGCATTGTTATTCAGCCAAACTTTTTTGCACAAGGTCTGACCGATCTTACCTTAACCTTTAACCTTGAAGACAAAACACTTGCGGATGTTGATTACAAAACCATCGCAACCACCAGCATTACGACCCAAGATGAAAGCACTAAAAACGCCATCGATGAAATCATGGGTCGCTATGCCCCAGATGCAAACACCGAAATTGCCGTTTCAGAAAATTACCCTACTGCAGAAGAGCTCACCACGATTACAGCCAAAGCAACTATTCAGCAGTTCCCTGCTATTGATGCCGCCTTACTTGATGCAAGCCAAGTACAAGATCGTTGGCTACCGGGTACATTAACCCAAGAAGATTTTCATGCCGCGTTTAAGGTTGAACGCCAACCATCGAATACCCCGGGCTTTAATTCAATTTATCAAGTTGAGGTGACAGGCAGCCAGTTGAAAAGCATGCTCGAAAGCCAGCCAGAATGGGTCTCGGTTGTGCCAGATAACATTGATGATGCAAGCACTTACCTCGTTGCCCTATTTAAAGGCCCAGCGCTAAATAGCGAATTATTCTTCCCTGCTCTGCCAAACTTAGAAGCACAATTGGTCGCTGAAAGTTGGTGGCTACTTGATAACTACGCGCGAGCACGCACCAGCCAATGTTTATATATCGATACCGATAACATGCTTAATGCGTGTAAAGCAGATGATGCGGTCACAGTATGGAATTTTAACAACTCTGAGCAAGGCTTTAGCAGTGACTTTGGCCCTGCAACACTCAGCTTTTATGACCCTGAAGACAAAAATTGGGGGCCAGAAGATAGCCAATTTGCCACTACCAGTGAGCTTGAAATTGCTGATTTACCGACGGGTGCCTCAGGCGTGCTCGCCTTTGCTCGCCATAGCCCAACGCAAGGCTTAACCTTAACGGCTAATAGTGCCGCAAACGGTGATTACCAAACAGAAGGCCTTATCGCTGATTACACCTTAGTGATGGATATTATGTGGCCAGAACAAAGCACCAATGAGTGGCGTTCATTATTACAAACCGATATTACTAATAGTGATGACGCAGACCTTTACGTTAGCCGAGATAACGCCATCGGTATTGCCACCAGTGACAGTGGTTACTTTGGCGAGCTTACAGCAAACAGCTGGCACCGTATTGCTTTTGTGTTTTATGCTGCTCCAAACAACGGGGCACTAAAAATTTATCTTGATGGCGAGCTGATTGGTATTAAAGATGAAGGTGAAATCAATGAGCGCTGGGCAATCAACGATGCGGCCTTACTTTTAACCGATAATGACTACGAAACTAAGCCGGGTTACTTAAACGCCTTGTTATTTGCTGGTCGTGCAATGACAGATGCCGAGATTGCTAATATGGGTGCTGCACAGCAGCAACTTAATTTTACGCAATCAACCCGTACCTTAAACCAAGTGGTTGAGCGCCATTATCAAGCTGCGCCACAAATTATGAATAACCCTTGGTTACAACAACGCAGCAAGTTTTTTAACAAAGCGCGCCAAACCGTAAACTAAACTATACAATAAACTTAATGAAAAAGGCCATTTCAGGCCTTTTTTATTGCCTGACAAATACTTAAATTTACCTTTAAATACATATAGATAGCCACAAAATAGAATAGTAGGCATTAGTCAACCTAGTGGCTTACTCATTGCCTTTGAAACTGCAATTGCTGAAATTAAAATCATTGTCCCATTTAATTTACAAAAGGGGCTTTGGCTAAATAGTGCGGGGATCTTCCCCTTATTGAGATTCTGGTTAATCATCCGCTCATTACAGAACAATAATTCTTTTTTAGCGCAGTGCTTATAATTGCGGGAGTAATGACAATGAGCGAAGTAAATAATCCGTTAGGCCTAGTGGGCATTGAATTCACTGAATACGCAACACCAGATGCAGATTACATGGACAAAGTGTTTACTGATTTTGGCTTTTCAAAGCTAAAAAAATTCAAAGGTAAAGACATTGTTTATTATAACCAGCATGACATTCATTTCTTACTAAACAATGAGCGTGATGGTTTCTCTGCTGAATTCGCTAAAAGCCACGGTCCAGCGATCTGTTCTATGGGTTGGCGTGTAGAGAATGCACAAAAAGCATTCGAAGTTGCTGTTGAGCGCGGTGCAAAACCTGCCACAGATTCAACACACAAAGATTTACCTTACCCAGCTATCTACGGTATCGGCGACAGCTTAATCTATTTCATTGAGCAATTTGGCGACAAAGGTTCTATCTATGAGTCAGATTTTGAAGATTTAAACGAGCAAAACATTGTTGAAGACAAAGGCTTCATCCGTATCGACCATTTAACCAATAACGTTTATAAAGGCACGATGGAAACATGGGCTAACTTCTATAAAGACGTATTTGGTTTTACTGAAGTTCGTTACTTCGACATTAAAGGTCAAAAAACAGCGTTATTATCTTACGCACTTAAATCTCCGTGCGGTACTTTCTCGATTCCAATCAACGAAGGGAAAGATAACAACAATAACCAAATCGATGAGTACTTAAATGAGTACAATGGTCCGGGTGTACAGCACTTAGCATTCCTAACGAATGACCTAGTAAGCTCACTTGATAAGCTTGACCAATCAACGATTGCGACGCTTGATATCATCCCTGAGTACTACGACACTATTTTTGACCGTGTGCCTTGGGTTAAAGAAGATAAAGAGAAGATCCGTAAGCATCAGATCCTAGTAGATAGCCAAAGCGAAAATTGTTACCTACTACAAATCTTCTCGAAGAACCTATTCGGCCCTATCTTTATCGAAATGATCCAACGTGTAGATGACGGCGGTTTCGGTGAAGGTAACTTCCAAGCGCTTTTCGAATCAATCGAACGTGATCAAGAGCGTCGTGGTGTAATCTAAATCATCATAATGAATAAAAAGCAGCGTTATTCACACGCTGCTTTTTGTCGTTTTAAATTCTGTTTTAAACTAACTGTTTAAATTGCGTTGATTGCCTCCATATAGATAACTAATAAATCAGCGCGAACAAATAAGGAAAGAGTATGAGCCTAATTAACGAAACCCACGATATTAATCTAAAAAGCTGGGTTGCATCTGCTAACGAAGCGAACTGTGACTTCCCAATTCAAAACCTTCCTTTTGCAGAAGTACGTCGTAAAAATTCAGACGAAGCGTTCCGTGGCGCTGTCGCAATTGGTGACCAAGTTATCGATTTAGCGAAAGTAAACGAACTTGGTTTATTCTCTGGTGATGCACAGGTTGCAGTTAAAGCAGCAAGCCAAGCTACATTAAATGAATTTATGGGTCTTGGTCAGCAGTATTGGTCTGCACTTCGTCTTGCCCTATCAAAAGCACTTCGTGAAGGTGCGAGTGAGCAAGCACAATTAAGCGAAGCGCTTATCGCTCAAGCAGACATCGAATTTGCGCTACCGTGCCGTATTGGTGATTACACTGACTTTTATACTTCTATTTACCACGCAACAGCGGTAGGTAGTCTATTCCGCCCTGATAACCCACTTCTACCTAACTACAAATGGGTACCAATTGGTTATCACGGCCGTTCTTCGTCAATTGATGTTTCAGGTCAAACGTTCCACCGCCCTAACGGTCAAACTAAAGCACCAGATGCAGAAGTACCATCATTCGGCCCTTGTAAACGTCTAGACTACGAACTTGAGTTAGGTATCTACCTTGGTAAAGGTAATGAATTAGGCGATGCGATTGCCATTGAAAATGCTGAAAACCACGTATTTGGTTTCTGTGTATTTAATGACTGGTCTGCGCGTGATTTACAAGCATGGGAATACCAGCCTCTTGGTCCATTCCTTGCGAAGAACTTCGCTTCGACTGTATCTCCTTGGATTGTTACCACAGAAGCACTGGCACCATTTAGAACAAGCTGGACACGTGACGAAAACGATCCTCAACCAATGGACTATTTAGAGTCAGCTCATAACCGTGAGTTTGGTGCATTCGATATCAAAATGGATGTACAAATCGAAACTGAAAAGATGCGTGCAGCTGGCGAAGCACCAACACAAGTATCTAAATCAAGCTTCAAGCACTCTTACTGGACCGTTGCGCAAATGGTGACTCACCACACAGTAAATGGCTGTAACTTTCAACCAGGCGACATGTTAGGTTCAGGTACGCAATCAGGTCCTGAGCACGAAGAAGCTGGTTCATTATTAGAACTATCACGCGGTGGTAAAGAAAAGATCACCCTAGCTAATGGCGAACAACGTGCTTTCTTAGAAGATGGCGACAACGTAATCATGCGTGGTTGGTGTGAAAAAGACGGTTTTGCACGTATTGGTTTTGGTTCAGTCGAAGGTACAGTACTACCTGCAAAATAAAAATAACTAGCTATTTTTATTTCCAGAACAACGATTAAGGGCATTTTTTGCCCTTTTTTTTGCATTTTTTTCAGTTGAGTTACAATTTTTTGCTGGCTTTTTTAAATCAGATTGCTATCTTAGCTCGGTTATTAGTCAAATTTTGTACGCCATGTTAGTTAAACTTAAGTCTTTTTATCGCACGTTTTTTCCAGCTCGTCAGCTGTTGATCCGTCAAAATGGCGAGGTAAAACACTTAGTATTAGCCCCTTGGGTGCAATTAACGACTTTACTAGTCATTTTAACTGCTATTGTTTGGTTAAGCATTTCGACACTACAAATCATTTCTCAAGCTGACAAGATCACCAGCATTGAACAAACCCAGCTTACCAAACAGCAAGAATGGCAAAAACAGCATTATCAGCAACAAGCTGTCTATGAAAAACAGCTCGAGCAATTAGCCGTACTTGAACAAAAACAAGCGCTATTGCAAAGCATGATCGAGTCATTACCAGAATCAATGAACAAACCGGCACTGCCAACCGACGCAGAGCCATTGCTTTTACCTGTTCAGGAGCACGCTGAAGAGTTTCACGCACCTTTAGAAGATGAACAGCAACCAAAGCAAGTTAAACGCTTTGAAAGCATTTCTGAGCGCCTAGCTCGCCTTGATGCAGCTTATAACAACAGCTTTGTTGTATTAGATGAGCAAATTAAACTTCGCCACCAAGAAATTGTTGCTATGTTAGAGGGCGCAGGCCTTGATAGTAGCCTTGCCAATGGTTCGGTATTAGAAGGTACAGATACCGCACAGGGTGGTCCATTAGACTTATTCGACGAATCAAAAATCCCTCTTGAGTTTTTAGCAATTGCCGACAAATTGCTTGCATTAAATAACCTCGAAAACTTACTGAGCGAATTACCACAAACACTTCCTGCTGCCGATTACTACATTTCAAGTAGTTATGGTCTACGAAAAGATCCAATGAATGGCCGCCGCGCTTTTCACAAAGGCGTTGATTTAGCAGGTTGGCATAAAACCGAAATTTTTGCTCCCGCTGACGGCACCGTTTTACGTGCTGGTCGTAATGGCGGTTATGGCAACTTTATCGAACTACAACACAAAAATGGCTTCGTTACTCGCTTCGGTCACCTTAATAAAATTAAGGTTAAAAAAGGCCAAACAGTGACTAAAGACGATGTCATCGGCTTAATGGGTAGTACTGGCCGTAGTACCAGCACTCACCTACATTACGAAGTTTTAGTGAATGGCAAACATGTCAACCCGGTTAAAATAACAAAGGCGCTTTCTCGTGTTCGGTAAAAAAAAACAATCAGCAGCTAGCTCGTCTGGCTCATCTTTAAAAAGAACCAACCACACTCCTTCAATTATTTCTGAAGACGTTCGTTTAACTGGCGGCCTCAGCAGCCAAGGTGAAGTTCAGCTTGACGGTCGCATCGAAGGCGATTTACGTGTTAAACATTTAGTAATTGGTCACACTGGCATGATTGAAGGTGTTATTGAAGCTGACAGTGTCATCGTCAAAGGTAAAATTATTGGTTCGCTTATTGCCAATAAAGTGACAATTGAAAGCACTGCAGAAGTTCATGGCGATGTATTTCATGACACCCTGAGCATCGAAGCCGGCGCAATCATTGAAGGCAGCTTAAAACATCGTAATGAAGAAAATAATGTGGCGCCTATTAAGCCTGAAGAACAAAACAGCTCTTCAATACTGGCTGATGATGACAACGACCTGTCGTTTGTAAACAAACAAGCCGCTGATAAGTCTTAACGTTTTTTAGCGGTTACATACATTGTAATATCCGCGGTGAAAACGAGTTCATCGCGGCTATTATAAACCTTCACGGGTACTAGCAAGTCTTGCTTTTCTAACCACTCACTCGGCACTTCTATCTGGGCCACAGCACGCATGTCTGTGTCAATTTTCGCTAAATAATTCACTGTCATGCCTTTTGGGATCCAGCGATGTGTTTTTGCCGGCACAGTTGCATCAACCATCAAGCCAGCGCATAGCTCAGCAACATTACATTGTGCAATTGCATGGATGGTACCAATGTGATTATGGATTGCTCGGCGATTTTTAACAGTTGCGCTGCAATGCCCAGCAGTTAAATTTGTGATCAATGGCTTTATTGAACCAAAGTAAGGAGCTTTAAAGCACACGGCTTTACTAAACAACCAGTTACCCTTTGGCAGTGATTGGCATTTAGTCCAAATTTTTAATAATGATGATTGTGAGCTCACGACGTTTATCCATTATTTTTATGATGTGAGATAAAAAGCTAACACATCAGACCAGATAGCGAAATGGAAAATTTTTGTAAGCAGTTTTGATGATTACACATTTCGCTAAGTGAATGCTTTTCTTTTCCTTTAGAGGCACATAAAATACCGTTTTAAAGGAGAGCGAATGCAGTCACGCCAGCACAAAAACCTCAGCTTACTATTTATTCTTGGCCTTCTGGTTATCTTTAGCCCGTTAGCAATTGATATTTACTTACCCGCATTTCCGACCATTGCAGAACAATTCAGCGCTTCAGAAAAGCAAATTCAGCAAACCGTCGCTATTTTTATGCTTACCGTTGGGCTTGGACAGCTCATTGCAGGGCCATTAGCAGATAAATTTGGTCGTAAGCCTGTGGCAATTAACGGTGTGACAATTTATGGTTTAGCGGCTTTTGGCGCCTATCTGGCACCTGATTTTACAAGCCTGATGATTGCAAGAGCACTGCAAGGTTTGGGGGCCTGTGCCACATTTGTAGTAGCGTTTGCCATTGTAAGAGATAGATTTGGTAGTGAACGTAGCGGCCAAATCATTACTTATCTTAATGGTATCGTCTGCTTTATCCCTGCCCTCGCACCAATTTTAGGCGCTTGGCTCACAGTACAGTTTGGCTGGCGCATGAACTTTTTATTCATGGCTGTATTTGCACTCATTGGTTTATTCATAACCTTGTTAATGTACAAAGAAACCCGTCCTGCAGATAGTGTATATAGTGGTCATATTCTTGACCTGCGCCGTTTTATGCCAATTATCAGCACGCCATTGTTTTTATTTCATAGCTTAATTTGCTTGGTAACTATGTCGGCTATTTTAGTCTTTGTTACCTTAGCACCTGGCTGGCTTATTACTGAATTAGGTGGCAGTGTTACCGACTTTACTTTCTGGTTTACCTGTAATGCGGTCTTGAGCATTGTTGCAAGCTTTATTATGCCACTGTACATCAAACGCCAACCAAAACGCGCGTTAAAAGCAGGACTCTTGTTGCTTGTAATCGCAGGTGCCTTAATGTTGGCCTTTAGCCAACAACGTACTGCGCTTGCGTTGATGTTTCCGATGTTTATTGCTGCGTTTGGTTTTGCACTGACACTTGGCTCATCAGCAGGCCGTGCACTAAGCTTGTTTCCTAAGCAAGCAGGCACAGCATCAGCACTTATTGGCTTAATGCAAATGAGTGGCGCAAGCTTATTAGTGTTTATAACGCAATTGTTAAATTTGACTACACCAGTATTAATTGGCGTGCATTTTTTAATGCTCATCCCTTTCACCTACTTACTGTTCAAACATAAGCACTTGTCATAAAAAAGTTTTATCATACTTTTTGTCATAATGGGTAAATGAGAATCGTTATATTCTATTTACCCGTTTAGACATCCTGTTATTTCCTACCGTTATAAAAAGCATCTTTCTAGAATAATTTGTTCCAGTTTTATGGATTATTTTGCTTGTACCTATAGCACCATTAAACTATTGTTTACTCACGTTAACATTTAGTTAACTCAACAACATGTTTGGGATACGAATTATGAAAAAGAATAAATTAGCATTAGCACTGATCATCAGTGGACTATGTGCAGCAGGAACTGCAAACGCAGCAAATGACCGTTACATCATTCAAGTAGACAACAATAAAAAAGGCGTAGTTAAAGCACTCGCTAAAAAGCTTGGTGGTGATATTAAAGTTGATGGTAATGGCTTTATTGCAGCGCAATTTACAGGTCATGACCTTGCAAGTGTAAAAGGCTTACTAAACAACCCTCACATCAAACTAATTGAAGAAGACCAAAAACGTGTACCAATGGCGCTTTATAACGATGACGCTGGTAATGCAATGCAGCAGCAATTAACGCCTTACGCAGTTTACCAATCACAAGCTGATCAAGTTACCTTCGATGCAAATGCTGGCATGAAAGTATGTGTAATTGACTCAGGTTTAGATGCTACAAACCCTGACTTCATTTGGGGTAACATTACAGGTGATAATGACAGTGGCACAGGCAACTGGTACGACAATGGTGGTCCACATGGTACTCACGTAGCAGGTACTATTGGCGCAGCAGACAACAATGTTGGTGTGGTTGGTATGGCACCCGGTGTGGCAATGCACATCATCAAAGTATTCAACGCTGAAGGCTGGGGTTACTCTTCAGACTTAGCACACGCAGCAGATTTATGTTCTCAAGCAGGTGCAAATATCATCAGCATGAGCCTTGGTGGCGGTGGTTCAAATAGCACCGAGTCTAACGCATTTGCTAATTTCACAAGCGCTGGCGGTTTAGTTGTTGCTGCGGCGGGTAACGATGGTAACAACGTACGTTCATACCCTGCAGGTTATCCATCAGTAATGATGGTTGGTGCAAATGATGCGGACAACCAAATTGCAGATTTCTCGCAGTTCCCTAGCTGTACATCTGGTCGCGGTAAACGCGCTACTACAGATGAAACTATCTGTGTTGAAGTAACAGCAGGTGGTGTTGATACACTTTCTACTTACCCTGCAGGTATGGCAACGTCAGCTAGCTTAGCAGCTGATGGCGCAGGCTTTGCTACTTCATCAATGGAAAACTCAGGTAATGCATCAGGCACGGCGTATTACATGGGTACTGCTGAAAGCGTAGATGCTGGTGCAGCGGGGAAAATTTGTATGATTGACCGCGGTAATATCTCGTTCTATGACAAGGTAAATAACTGCGAGAACTCAGGCGGTATCGGTGCTGTTATCATCAATAACGAAGCAGGCATGTTATACGCTACACTAGGCGAAACTAACGATACAACAATTCCAGCTGTTGGTGCGGCACTTGAAGACCGTTCAGCTCTTCTTTCAAGCACAACTATTGATATCGCAATTGGCACTAGTGATTATGGTTTCATGAGCGGTACATCAATGGCAACACCTGCTGTTTCAGGTATCGCAGCGCTAGTATGGTCAAATCACCCTGAATGTACGGGTACAGAAATCCGTGATGCACTAAAAGCAACGGCAGAAGATCAAGGTGCTTCTGGTCACGATGTTTACTTCGGTCACGGTATTGTGAAAGCAGCTGACGCAGATGCATACCTAACAGCCAATGGCTGTGCAGGTGGTGGCGATAATGGCGGTGGTACAACACCAGGTAGCGATGATATTAGCCTTTCTACTTCAGGTTACAAATCGAAAGGTACAGCGTATGTAGATTTAAGCTGGAGTGGCGCTGCTACAAGCACTGTAGATGTTTACCGTAACGGCAGCAAAGTAGGCTCAGTGGCAAACACTAACAGCTACACTGACACTATCACAACAAAAGGCGGTGGTACTTACACTTACCAAGTATGTGAGGCACAAAGCACAACTGTTTGTTCAAACAATAGCACTGTGACATTCTAATACTTTCCCCAACCCAAATCAGCGGGCATTGATTGCCCGCTTTTTCTTTTTCTAGAAGCTTGTTAAAATCAACTACCTAGCTTTTTATCTTTGTGCCGATGATCAATCCAGAATTTCTACTGTCGTTTTTAGGCGCCAGCTTTTTAATTGCCGTAGCCCCCGGCCCTTCTAATGCATTTTTAATGGCACAAACCTTTGCCAATGGCCGTAAAGCCGGGATGCAAAGTGCCTTTGGTTTTGCCTTAGGTGGTGTGGTGCATACTTTTTTTGCGGTGGTGGGTTTAACAGCAATTTTAAAAGCGTCGACTGTTGCCTATACCACAGTGCAGTATTTAGGTGCGGCGTACCTTTGCTATTTGGGCGTAATGACGCTAAAAGACACCTTTACACAGCCTGAGTCAGAGTGCGAAGAAAAACCCCATGTAAGTACCAGTAAAAAGCAAAATGTGATGTTTCAAGCAATGATGACCGAGGTACTTAATCCAAAAGTCGCTCTATTCTTTATTGCGTTTATTCCGCAGTTCGTCGATCCGAGCTTATCTTCAACGACCTTTCAGCTCGCTTTTTTTGGTTTACTCTACCCGCTTTTTGCTTTTCCTATCGACTGCACGTATATTTATTTCGGCGATAAGATAGCCAGTTATTTTCGTGAGCACCCACAAACCCAAATTTGGATTGATCGGATCACGGGGCTGGTGTTTATTGCACTAGCAATTAACCTATTGATATAAGAGCACTTATGGAACAAAAACAACAAGCCTTACCAGCCAAAAAGAATATTGCCCTCGTAGCCCATGATGGTAAAAAAGCTGCCCTTCAGGCGTGGTGTGAAAAACACCAAGACATTTTAAGTAAGCACACGCTATACGGTACGGGCACAACAGGTCATTTAATTGAGCGTACAACAGGGCTTGAGGTAATTAAGCTGCTAAGTGGCCCTATGGGTGGCGATCAACAACTCGGTGCTAAAATTGCTGAACATGAAGTGCACATGCTGGTGTTTTTCTGGGATCCACTTGCATCGCAGCCACACGACCCTGATGTAAAAGCATTACTGCGTTTAGCTGCGGTTTGGAATATTCCTGTTGCCTGTAATGAAGTCAGTGCCGATATGCTATTAAGCTCACCTATGATGGAAACTGAGCTGTGCCGCACGTTGCCAGATTACGAAAAATACCTTGCAACGCGCCAAGTGACTCTTTAGTTCTATAAGTCGATATATCAAAGTGGGGGCTATTAGCTATAAAGCTTGTGCGCCCACTTAGTTAAACCTGCAGTAACACTACCAAAGTGATCCCCGTTCAGCATAGTAATATCACCCAAATGGGCTTTTAACGCGGCTTTGATCAGTGGTGATTGCGCGCTACCGCCCGTTAAGTAAATTACATCAGGCGTTGTGCCTGCTTCTTGAATCGCTTGTTTAGCTAGGCTCACTATCTGGCTTATCGAATCATCAACGGCTAAAGCTAGATCTTTTAGCGTTAAGCACTGCGTTAAGTCTGAATCTAAAAAGCGCAAATCTGTAGTAAATTCATTGGCTGACGAAAGCGCAATTTTTGCCGCCTCGCCTTGCTGCACTAATTGATGACCTTGCTTATTTTGCTGCAATTGAATTAAGCGTTTAAAAAGCGCAGGCTCTTTAACTTCTCGAAGTTGAGTCAGTAACTCACGATAATGGGCATCGCTATAAAACTGGCTTTGCAGATTTACATCATTGATTTTACAGGCTTGCCAAAACGGTTGATTCGGCAGTGGAAGACCCGATTTAAACTCAGTGCCTAAACCTAGCAATGGCATTAAACCATGAAAGCTCAGCGCAATATCTAAATCATTTCCACCCACACGCTTACCACTGTGAGCTAAAAAGTCATTGTCACGGCATTGCTTATCACGAAAGCTAGGCCCCATTTGTACAAATGAGCAATCGCTAGTACCCCCGCCAATATCGACAACCAACACTTTTTGGTCTTGCTGTAATGAGGTTTCATAATCAATCCCCGCCGCTAATGGCTCATACAAAAAAGACACCTCTTTAAAGCCTGCACGCTTTGCTGCTCGCTCTAATATGCCGAGCGCTTGTTGATTAGACTCTTCACCACCGACTGATTGAAAGTTTACCGGTCGTCCAATTACCGTTTCTGTTAATGTGTCTTGCAATGATTGCTCGGCGCGTTGTTTAATTTTTAAAATCATCGCCGTGGCAATGTCTTCAAAGAAGTTTATTTGCCCTTGCTTTAAGCCCACAGCACCAAAAAATGATTTAGGTGACTTTACAAAGTAACCTTCTTCAGGAAACTGCACATACTCGCTAATTGCTTCGCGACCTATAAATAAGGTCTCATCACCAGCTTGAATATCGAGGTCAGATTTAATACGAGGAATGGTATTTAAAAGTGCTTGTCGCTCAGTTTTAAAGTCGTGCTCAAATGGACTACCCGTAAGGTGTTTTGTCACAAAATCGACAACTAATGCACTGTGATGAGTATAAAGTGTTGATGGTAAATATTGCTTGCCCTGCTCAAGCGGCACTAAAGAGACTTGTTGCTCGTTATCCATTACACCGATTGCACAATTTGAGCTACCGTAATCAAAGCCTGCAAACATTCTAACACCTATACATCAATAAAAAGGCCGCGAAATTTACCATAGTCGCAGCCGTTTTTGAATGACGCTATGGCGTTTCATGTAAAAAGCTTGCAAAACGTGGTAGGCCATTTTTAGTAAAGCCATGATATTTGTAGGTAATAGTACTACCTATCGCTGGGGGCGATGTTCTTTGTTGATCGGTAAACCCCGAGCCAATTTTAAACTCGGTACCATCACTGCTGCGCACCTTGAGTGCACCAAGCATATTTTTGTACTTTCCTTTTCCTGCGATATAACCGATTACAACCGCTTCAGCGTCAAAATAAGGCTTTAACTTTAATAATGCATCACTTCGCCCTGCACTATGCTTTGCAGCTGCTAGATGCAGCATGACGCCCTCAGCTCCTTGTGCGATAAGTTCATCCATAAACAAACTAAGTTGCTTGTTATCATTAAAGTGCATTTGCGCAACGGCTTTAATATGCTCACTTTGCAGCTGGTTTACTAACCTTGTGTAGTTTTCATAGCGTTGACTAAATGGCGTTGTCGCATCCGGCATATCAAATATCATATAGCTGACGGTTTGCCATTCTGACTCTACAGGAGTGACTTTCCGAACGATCCCGCTCACATTGGCAAAATCTTGGTGCTTAGTCCAAAGCTCTCCATCAAGCCATACACCTGGCAGTGGATCTGTGAACCACTTGGGGGCATAAATTGGGTTACCATTTCTGGTTACTAATTGACTCCCTGTCCAAATAGCTCGAACGCCATCATATTTTTCACTAACTAAATAGTCAGATACATTTACCTTTTCGGCTTGATAGACGTTTGCTAAAAGGACTGAAGGGGCTTGTTGCGCTTCGGCTGAAAAGCCTATAAATAAAGTGATTGCGCACAAAAGTGCACGAGTGAATTTAACCATCATTGCTTCCTTGCAAATTTGTGAGTATTAACTGGCTCTGGCTTTGACTACTTAACAAAAGCAGCTTAGCAATAGTCAGCTAATTATAGTTTAGTTTGTAGCCATTTGAAAAATTCGTTCAAATCAGCAAACACACCCGCGGCTTTACTAAAGTCATGCTCTAACGTGAAATGATTCGGCACCGCATACACAGCAACACCGGCATTGCTTGCTGCAGTGACACCGGTAAAGGTATCTTCGACAGCTACAGCCTCATTAGCCTTTATTTCTAGCGTATCTAGAGCTAGTTGATAAGGGTCACCAGCAGGTTTAGGATTATTAACATCATCTTTGGTAACCACACAGTCAAACCAATCGAAAATGCCATAGCCTTTTAAAATAGGATAGGCTTCATCTTTTGCACTACCTGTTACTAATGCCATTTTTAAACCACTGGCTTTGACTTGCTCAAGCACCGCTTTTGCATGTGGCATAAAGGCGGGCAAATTAGTACTAACAAAACGGCCAAATGCAGCGTACTTATCATCCGTTAACTGTTCTGGGCTGATAGTAAGCCCATAATTTGTCACAACCTCTTTAGCGGCTTCAAGTGTTGGTCTTCCTGAGAAGCGCTGACAAAACGTAGCTTCATCATACTGCACGCCAAAAGGAGCTAACAAGTCATTCCAAATATTAAAATGCACACTTTCAGAGTCAACCAAGGTGCCATCCATATCAAACAATACTGCTTTTAAAGTCATCCTCATTCCTTCAAAGTAAAAAGGTGCCATAGGCACCTTTAAATATGATTATTCAGTTAAGCCCGCAGGTGGCTCAGCAAACGCTTCCTCGCCTGTTTCTACATCAACCAGCTCGTAGCCGCGTTGCTTTCTTACCACTTTTAAAATCGGCTTAGAAAACGCTGTTTTTAAACGTTCTGCATCTGCTTCAAGTTCTTCGACTGTATTACCAAATGGTGCTGCACCAGTTTCTGACCAGTTAGTCACTTTACCATTTAAGTTATATTCAACTTCATGAATTTGATATTGTGCCGCTTCATCTTTTGTTGCTTCACAAAATATTACACGGTAGTTCCAAAATCCAGCCATAGTTATTCTCTTTCTCTTCAATTAATCCTGCCACTTTAGCAGTTACTAACGCGATTATAAACGAAAAAACCCGCTATACAGCGGGTTTTAATAGGACTTATTATTTCAGCTTAGAAGAAGCTTACTTTGAACTCAGCACCGATGTAACGCTCTTCGTTCACCATTGCTGTGTTGTTATTGAAGTCGATAGCACCGATTGATTGTTGCTCGTCGAACATGTTACGAACGAATGCTGATACTTCATATTCGTTGTCGCCTTCAGCCCAAGCATAACCTGCACGTAAACCTACTTCAGTTAATGGCTTGCCTTCAAACTCAACTGACTCGTATAAGAAGTAGTTGATTTCGCTGCGGTAAGACACATCAGCGTAAGTGAAGAATTCACCGTCAGCTACTTCGCGGCTATAACGTAATGTAAGGTTAGATATCCACTCAGGTGCGTGCGGTAAGCTGTTACCATCAAGGATAGCTTGACCTGCGCTGTTTAGTGAGTTTGTTACAGTACACTGCGCACATACGTCAACGGCTAAGTCTTTATCGTCAAGCTCAGTGTTGTTGTAGCTTAAGTTAAATGTAGCGTTTAGGTTGTCAGTTAATACCCACTCAGTGTCTAACTCAAAACCGTAACCAGTTGTCTTATCAGCATTAACTAAGCGGTTGAAGTTTGCACCACCACCTACAGCAGTTAATTGTTGGTCATCCATTGTGTAGTAGAACACAGTTGCATTTACACGACCTTGGCCGTCAAGAACATCTGACTTGATACCTGTTTCGAAAGACGTCACAGTTTCAGACTCAGCAACGGTTACTTCGTCACCGAATAAGATACGACCTTGGATACTTGGAGCACGGAAGCTGTTAGCAACACGCGCGTACCAGTTTACGTCATCGTTGATCTTGTAGTTAGCAGATAAATCCCAGCTAACGTGGTCGTCACTTGGATTTTCTGTAAGGTATAACGCACTACCACCAATTGGGCTTAAAGTACGGTCTGCTGAGAATTCTTTTTCGTCATCTGAGTAACGAAGGCCCGCAGTGATTTTTAAGTCGTCAGTGATTGTGTAATCTAATGAACCGAATACCGCCCATGCTTTGGTATCTTGTTGCTGGATAACATAGCCGTTTAACTCACCTGGTGTTGAACCATAAGTGTCGTAGCTGAAGTTTTCGATTGTTAGCGCTTCATCAAAGTAGAATAAACCTACTTGGAAGTTAACGTCACCAGCATAGTTGCTAGATAAACGAAGTTCTTGCGTGTATTGGTCTTGATCTGGAATACCGTCAGCGCTTTCAGAATAGAACGGGATAAAACCTGGGCCCATATCTGGTAAGTAGCTTGCACCGTAACCACCGTCGATGTCAGCGCGAGAATAGATTTCAGCGCTTTCCCATGCAGAGATTGACGTAAGAGTTAAATCATTGATATCCCACTCAAGCTTTAAGCTTGCGCCTTGAGACTCAACTTGCTGTGTCGCACGAGAAGCAGCATCGTGGTAAACCACATCGTGCTCATAGTTATCAGCTAAATCGTTTGTGCCAGCTTTAATAGCGTTACCACGGAATGCGATTGGCGTACCGTCCATATCGCGTACGTGGTAGTTGAAAAGACCTGTGAAATCGTCACCTTCATATAAGAACTGAACACGTGCCGCTTTTTCAGTGTAACCACCTAATACGTCATCTTGTTCAAAACCCGGTGCACGGTTATCGATGTAATCGTCTTTTTCTTGCCAAAGTACAGAAACACGCGTTGATAAACGGTCTGTTAGGCCACCGCCAACAGCACCTTCAAAATCAACTGCGCCACGGCTACCGTAAGATACTGAGCCATAGCCTTCAAATTCTTGTGATGGTTTAACTGTATCAAATTTAACAAGGCCAGCCGGTGTGTTACGACCGAATAAAGTACCTTGTGGGCCACGTAGAACTTCTACACGTGCTACGTCAAATACAGGGAAACCTTTTAAGATTGCATTCTCTTGAACAACTTCGTCTACAACTAACGAAACTGGTTGAGAAGCATTTAGGTCAAAGTCTGTGTTACCTAGACCACGAACATAAAAGCGTGGGAAAGAACGACCAAACGAAGATTCGATTGATAAGCTTGGGATCTTCGCATTCATAAAACGAATATCCATACCAGCTGAGCTGTAAGCGTCTAAGCTGTCACCTTGTAATGCAGATACAGCTACAGGTACTTCCTGAGCGTTTTCTACACGTTTACGAGCGGTGATTTGAATAACTTCTAGTTGGTTGTTTTTTTCTGCTGTCGCTTCGTCGGCAGCAAGAGTTGAAAATGAAGTACCTGCTACGGCAGAGAACAACGTTGCATTGATAAGTGTTGCTAACGTAGATCTTTTCATTGCTTTCATGTCGGGTTTTAACCTTTTTTATGCACTCTTATTCAACGGTGATGATGTTGCGTCAATTCATTTGACGGGCTCGGCCAATTTTTCGCGCCTTGTAATAAGCTGCGCGGACCTCTAGTTCGAGAGTGCAAAACGAAGTAAAGAGGCTGAACGAACGCTGACGATTATAACACTTTATGACACTTTTACTGCATTAAAAATTATAAATATACAATTTTTTTACAACAATTAGCGGCAACATCGCCGCATTTAGAAGATTTTATGCAATTATTTTTCACCAAAGCGGACATATGTCCTGTGCATCTAATTGCAACAATGTGTAGACATTATGTACAAATGAGAGTCGCTTTCATTTACCCCTTTTTTAGCAACTAATCAGTCACACGTGCGAATTCTGGGTTAGCTAATTCACATTCATGCTCATTTAATAAGCCTAAGATTGCTAAGTTTAACTCTTCGATTACTTCCATATAAAAAGCAAAGTCGACGGTCTCTACGTAGCTTAGTACATCCACTTGTAAAGCCCAAGGCGTGAAGCCTTTAAAGCGAACACGGCAAGGCTCAAAGGCAATGTGCTTGTGTTGCTCTAAAAGCTCTCTTAGGGCTTGCATAAACGACATTAGGTTTTGTTGCTTAGTATTGGCACTGAGCATCAATTTAGGTCGATAAGAAATACGCTCCCGTTCCGAGATATTCTCAAGCTGCATATCAACAAACTTTGCATTCGCTACATAGATAACTGAACGATCAAGCGTTCGAATTCGCGTTGCTCTTAGCCCTATTTCTTCTACCGTGCCTAACTGGCTGCCAAACTTACATAAGCTACCTATTTTTACTGGTGCAGAGATATATAAGGTGATTGCTGCAATGATATTCTCAACAGTTTTTTGCGCTGCAAGGGCAATTGCAAGGCCACCAATACCTAAACCTGCCAGTAAGGTAGTGGCATTAAAGCCTAAGTTTTCAAACCACATGAATAGCAACGAAATGACAATCAGGGTTTTAGCTACATTACTTATAGGGCGTAATAAGAAAATCGCTTGTGGTTTATCTTGTCTAATAAAGCGCTGGCTTAATCTGTGTTTGGCAAGATCAACTGCCCGTAGGCAAATCCAGCCCCAAGCGATCAATAACACGGTCGCGCCATGGAATAGCGCCATCACAGCAATAGTTACATTAGATTGGTCGTTCAATGAACGCGCCATAAATACCGCAAGTAACAGGCTAACCGGCCCATTAATAAAACCAATAACATCTTTTTCTACAGGGACTTTTAAGTGTGCGAGAATAAACGTGATTATGCGGGTAATGATAATCGCGACCGCTAAAAACAGTACAAATGTGAAGGCAAAGTAAATCCACTGCCAAAGCATCACACCCAAAAATTCAATGTCTGGTAGGTTATTGTAAAGCCACTCACCAACTCGGTTATAGCCATACTCTTTGGTGAGTAGAGGGATTTGACTTACTGTGGCATTCGATATTTTCCAGATCCGGTTACCTGTTTTATCATCAGGTACACTTTGCAATAAAATTTGCACCTTACCTTGTGAAGTGCTGATTTCTCCAACCAAATCACGATAACTAGGCACGCTTTCTTTTTGTTTTCCTTTAGGCTTATTGCTCAAGTTATCAACATCGACCCATAAGGTACGATCAAGTACCACTGATAGATTTTCAGCAAGCTGAATTTTTCCTAATGCCTCAACTTCTTTGGGTAAGTTACGATAGTCAAGATAATGGCTGGCACGTTCAAAATCTCGGTCCCGGGCCGCTTTTAAGTACCCCTGCATGGAGCTGCGTGGCGTAATTCGGTCAAAAGCATCATAAGGTAAGTCATCTTCAAGAGGCTCCTGCACTTTTTCCGTTGTAGCAGGTGTATTCGTTTCAGGTTCTTGTTTGACCGGTTTTTGTTCGGCTTGCTCTTCCTTGTTGTCTTTATCAATTAAGGATTTAACGGTCACTTCTGGTGTGGTTGTTGCCCATAATGGCGCATTAAACAACAGTAAAAAACACACTAATAACTTACTAAATTGTAATGAAAACTTGGTATTACAACGGCTCACA
Source organism: Pseudoalteromonas sp. CO109Y (assembly GCF_004208935.1). Taxonomy (NCBI): domain Bacteria; kingdom Pseudomonadati; phylum Pseudomonadota; class Gammaproteobacteria; order Alteromonadales; family Pseudoalteromonadaceae; genus Pseudoalteromonas; species Pseudoalteromonas sp. CO109Y. The sequence continues at coordinate 213,190 of NZ_SGPD01000027.1, read as the reverse complement.
CTCTATTCCTTGTTCGATAAACATTAAATCGCTGAAATAATCAGCTAATTAAATTAGAGCATGGTTTGTGTAACTGTACAAAAAATAATTAAAAATCTTTGCAAGCAAGCACTGAAATGTTAGTTATATAGAGACTTAAGCAAAGGATACTATTATGCAAATCTCAAGTTCACTGATCCCTCATTGGTCATCATTAATGATCCACGGTGCCATTGCCATCGTTTTTGGCTTATGTGGTTGGTTTGCCCCAGAAGCCTCATTAGCGATTCTGATGTTTATTTTCGCCGCTTACTTTTTTGTCGATGGTGCCATTAGAACTTGGTTAGCTATTGCTTCAAAAAATGAAAACCCACTTTGGTGGATGCTATTAGTGGGTGGTTTAATTTCAATTGCTGCTGCACTTGTAACCCTGTTTGCTCCCAACGTAACGGCTATCTTAATGCTGTACTTTATTGCCGCATGGGCCATTGCTATCGGCGTGATTGAAATATTGATTGCCAGTAAACTACGCAAAGAGATCAGTAATGAATGGCTGTTAATTGGTAGCGGTATTATTTCGATTATCTTTGGTGGTTATCTGATATTTAACCCTGGCGCGGGCATAATCACTCTACTTTGGCTAGTTGCAACCTATGCCATCGTATTTGGCATAATGATGGTGTTGCTTGCTATGAAGCTGAAAAAGCTCAATGAACAAGCATAAAAAAAGCGGCTAAGCCGCTTTTTTTATTTTTGGTTATTACGCCTTGTTAAAGCTATCTCACCATCGATATGAATATCGCGCTGCGGGAATGCAATGGTAATGTTGTTTTCAGCAAATACTTTATAAATGCTAAAACGCAGCTCACTGCGCACTTGGCGAAGCGGTGCTTCTGATTCAGCACATACCCAGAAAATAGCGCTAAAAGTTAAAGAGCTATCAGCAAAGTCATCAAATAACACAGATGATGCAGGTGTTTTTAAAATGGCAGGGTGATCATCAAGAATTTGCTTCATCAGCTTCTCTACAAGCACCACGTCTGAACCATAAGCAACGCCAACATTCACAAATGAACGAGCATTACGGTCAATTAAGGTCCAGTTAGTTACCGTGTTTTCTAATAACTGGCTATTTGGTACTAGCATATGCACCCCATCATTACGACGGATACGAGTAGAACGGGTATTAATTGTCTCAACAACCCCTTTAGCTGTGCCCACTTCTAAAAAGTCGCCAATACGAATTGGTCGCTCCCACATTAATATCCAACCACTAATGAAGTTATTGATAATGTTTTGTGCACCAAAACCAACACCAATTGCAATGGCACCAGAAACAAATGCAAACGCCGTTAGAGGAATATTGAGTACCTCTAGCGAGGTAAACACAAGCACAGCAATAGTAACGACAAGGTAAATACGGGTAAATAAGTGAACCGCGTCAGGGCCTAGGTTTTTTGCCAGTAATGCTTTTTTAATTAATCGACCAATCCAGGTAACCACAAACCACATTAAAAACAGCACCAAAGGCACTTGAATTACTTTTAGTACAGTAATTTGCACGTCATTGTAGGTGAACAATACAAACGATAATGCAGATTGCAGATCAGCAAGGGTCATAAATTAACATTCCTAGTAAAAATCAGTTTGGTTCAGTTGTGACTAAGTTTAGCACGGCATAATAGGTGAAAACTTGGTAAATACTAAGTTCTTTATGCGCAATATGCGCTAATTATTAACTATTTTAGACTACAGCTGCTATATACATAGAGAGAGCTTGAGGTTTCACAGGCTTTGAATAGCACGAGGAGAACACAATGTCACAAATGACACTCACACAAAAACTTGCCACTTTACAACCCTTGGTTGATCTAAACTTATTTGAATCAAGTTTAGAGTACCGTAACCGCATCTTAAACTTACTTGCTGAGCAAGAGCACTCACTGAATTTAATTAACAAAGAGTTTGGCAACGCTATGCCAGAAAGCTTTGGCTCAGAGAAAAAGTTTGTGTTGGGTTACAACTAACCTATGGTGATTTATTACCAACAAGATTTAAACTGGCAGCTAGTGCCACTTTTTACTTAAGTGAGCCATTAATACACAATTGATGGCTTTTTACACATTTTTATCCCTCAACAGCTTTATTTGCGTTCAAATTCCCCATTCAGACGACAAACTTGATTGTTTCTAGCCAAAAATTTGATAAGTTAGAAAAGATTTATCCACATTTTTGGAGCTCTCATGCGTAAGACCTTAGTAGCAACTACGATTGCTAGTGTGCTTTTATTATCTGCTTGTAGTTCACAACAAGCCGACACTCAAACTCAAGTTGAAACTGCCGCTGAAACACAAACAGCTAATGTTGAAAACGTTCTTTTCAAGCCAAGCCCTTTACAATACATGGCCCCTGAGTTTGATAAAATTTCAACTAAAGACTACGAGCCAGCCTTTGAAGCAGGAATCGCACAGCAAAAAGCTGAAATTGCAAAGATTGCAAACAACCCAGAACCCGCAACATTTGAAAATACCCTTGTTGCAATGGAGTTCTCTGGTGAGCTATTAGACCGCACATCTGCGGCATTTTTTAACTTATCAGGTTTAATCTCTGACAGTGAGTACCAACGTATCGCCGCGAAAATGGCGCCGATTATGTCAGCTCACACTGATGACATTTACCTAAACAAAGCTTTATTTGCTCGCGTACAAAGCATTTACGACAACAAAGCATCTTTAAATGCAGAAGATCAACGCCTTGTTGATTACTACTACAAAAAGTTCGTTAACGCGGGTGCAAAACTAACTGAAGCTGAAAAAGCAAAAATGCGTGAAATCAACGCAGAGCTTGCCAAGCTTTCAACTGAGTTTTCACAAAATATCTTAAAATCATTTAAAGAAGATGTGATTTTAGTTAAAGATAAAAGCGAGCTAGCTGGTTTATCTGAAGGTGAAATTGCAAGCCTTGCAGCTGCTGCCAAAAAAGCAGGTAAAGAAGGTTACATGATCACATTGGTGAATACGACTCGCCAACCTATCTTACAAAGCCTTGAAAACCGCAAGCTTCGTGAAAAGATTTGGACAACTTCTTCAACGCGTGCACAAGCAACAAACAGCCCTATCATCATCAAAGAAACTAAGCTACGTGCAGAAAAAGCGGCATTACTTGGTTATAAAGACTGGGCTTCGTATGTAATGACTAATCGTATGGCGCAAACAACTGAAAATGTTTACGGCATCCTTGATGACTTAGCACCGAAAGCGGTTGCTAAAGCAGAAGCTGAAGCAGAGCAAATCCAACAAGTAATTAAAAAGTCAGGTGAAACGTTTGCGCTTCAACCTTGGGACTGGGCGTTTTACGCTGAAAAAGTTCGCCAAGAGAAGTACGACTTAGACCCTGCGTTAGTTAAGCCTTACTTTGAAATGCAGTCAGTGATCCACGACGGTCTATTCTTTGCTATGAATAAACTTTACGGCATTACCTTTAAAGAGCGTAAAGACCTACCGGTTTATCACGAAGACGTCATGGTGTTTGAAGTATTTAACGAAGACGGTAGCGCTATAGGTCTATTCTACATGGACCCTTACGCACGTGAAGGTAAACGTGGTGGTGCATGGATGAGTGCTTATGTTAGCCAAAGCGGTCTTAAAGACACTATGCCTGTGATCTACAACGCACAGAACATTCCTAAGCCAGCTGAAGGTCAACCGACTCTTATGACTTTCTCTGAAGTAACAACGATGTTCCATGAGTTTGGTCATGCTGCGCACGGTTTATTCTCTGACGTTAAATACCCAAGCTTAGCGGGTACAGCCACTGCTCGTGACTTTGTTGAGTTCCCTTCGCAAGCACACGAAGACTGGAATATTGAACCAACAGTACTTGCAAACTACGCCAAGCACTACAAAACAGGTGAACCAATTCCAAAAGCGCTTTTAAACAAAGTACTTGAATCACAAAAATTCAACCAAGGCTTTGATACTACTGAGTATTTAGCTGCGGCACTACTTGATATGGAATGGCACTCATTTGGTGTTGATGCTGACATTACAGACGTTCAAAAGTTTGAACATGATGCATTAGACAAGCACGGTATTGCATATTACCCAGTACCACCACGCTATAAGTCTTGCTACTTCAGCCACACCTTTGCCGGTGGTTACTCAGCGGGTTATTACGCTTACCTTTGGACTGAAGTATTCGCAGCAGATGCGTTTGCACACATGACCGAAGAAGGTGGTTTAACACGTGAAAACGGTGATAATTTCCGTAAAGAGATTTTATCTAAAGGTAACAGCCGCGACTTAATGCAAAGCTACATTGAGTTCCGTGGTCAAAAACCAACAACAGACGCACTATTAAAGCGTCGTGGTTTAGTTGAATAATCACTGTTGTTTAGAGTATGAGGGGTAACCCTCATACTTTTTAAGTATTAATTAAATTTTCACCCCGCTTTTACTCCTATCCACCTCAAAGCAATTGTCAGATAACTCGTTTTTGCTAATCTCAAAGAAAAACACGAGTTCATACATGAAAAACGCTTTACTTTTAGGACTTTGCTCAGCTTTAGCTGCATGTTCATCAACCCCAGATGAGCGCGCTGACATCGTGATAGAAAACGCCCAAATTATTGATATGCAAACTGGAGCTATCGCAGCAAAACAATCTCTTGCTATTCGCGATGGAATTATCATCAAGCGTAGCGATAAACCTTTAAGTAGCCACTATCAAAGTTCAACATTGATTGATGCAAAAGGTCAGTATGTCATGCCTGGTCTATGGGATATGCATGTCCATTTTGGCGGTGGTGATGAGCTTATTGAAGAGAATAAACAGCTATTACCATTGTATTTAGCCTACGGCGTAACGACCGTTCGTGATGCTGCGGCTGATTTGAGTGAATCTGTACTTAGCTGGCGAGAACAAGTAAAACAAGGTCAGTTAGTGGGCCCAACTATTTTCACCTCAGGCTCGAAATTAGAAGGTAAAGGGTCTATTTGGCCCGGTGATTTAGAAGTAGAAACGACTGAAGAAATGCATGCTGCAATGGATCTATTAGACAGCATGGACGTTGATTTTATCAAAATTACCGACAGCGCATTGACTCCCGAGCTTTACCTAAAAGCCGTGCATGAGGTTAAAAGGCGTGGTTATCAAATTTCGGGGCATATTCCATTTTCATTGTCTGTGACTGATGTCTCCAAGGCGGGTCTTGATGCGATTGAGCATATGACCTATATGCTTAAAGCTGCGGCTAAAAACGAAGCAGATATTTCTGCAAAGGTTGCTTCAAAAGAGCTGAGTTATCGCACTGCGCTGCCTATTATCACCGCGCAGTTTGATGAACCAACAGCTATTGAGAAGTTTACGGTTCTTGCTAACAACGACACCGCCGTGGTGCCAACCTTGATTGGTGGCAAAATAACGGCTTACATTGATGAAGACAATCATCAAGACGATGCCTATTTAGATTTTTTAGGTAAAGGTTTAAAAGCGACGTATCAATGGCGAGTTGATAGAGCTAACAAAGACACCCCTGCACAAATCAAACAGCGCAAAGAGCGTTTTATTAAAACCGCACAGTTACTCCCTATCGCCCAACAAGCAGGTGTGAGCATTATTGCAGGCACAGATGCTGGCTTTTTAAATTCGTATATTTATCCGGGGCTTTCTTTGCACCAAGAACTGAGTATTTTTACTGAATATGGCCTAACACCACTGCAAACGCTGCAAGCCGCAACACTTGCGGGGCCTAAATTTTTAAATAAACAACAGCAATACGGTGCACTAAGTGAAGGTAAAGTAGCCGATCTCATTTTGCTTTCAGAAAACCCGCTTATTGATATTCGTAATACACAAACACTAAAGGGTGTTGTCTCGCACAGCACGTTTTACGATAGCAACGCACTCGAGCGATTAAAGCAACAAGCAAAAGCCTTTGTTGCCAGTCAACCCTAACCCCCCCATTGCCCATGACCGCGTATTATCCGTCATGGGCAATTTTAATTTTCAGCCATCTCATATACACTGCCCTTTTTTGCACATAACTCGAATAACATGACCTACTTATTTGCTGTAACCCTGCTTTGGGCCTTTTCGTTTAGTCTTATTGGTGTCTATTTAGCAGGCCAAGTGGATGCATGGTTTAGTGTGTTAATGCGCATTGGCTTGGCAACTTGCGTGTTTTTGCCCTTTTTACACTGGCGTAAAACCCCTAAAGCCTTAGCACTAAAGCTCATGGCAATAGGCGCAGTACAACTTGGTGTGATGTACAGCTTCTATTACCATTCGTTTTTGTACCTTAGCGTGCCCGAGGTACTGCTATTCACGGTAATGACGCCACTTTACATCACTTTGTTAAACGATTTGCTTGAAAAGCGTTTTAATGCCAAGTTTTTATTCGCCGCTATGCTAGCTATTTTAGGCGCCGTTGCTATTCGCTATGAAGGCGTCGATGAAAACTATCTCATTGGTATGTTAATGGTGCAGGCTGCTAATATTTGCTTTGCCACTGGGCAAGTAACTTACAAACGTTTAATGCAAGATGAGCAACTCCCCCACTCTCGGGTGTTTGCTTGGTTCTTTATTGGTGCTTTAATTGTCGCTCTGATTTGTTACGGTTTATTTGGTGATACCAGTAAGCTGCCCACCACTACTACACAGTGGGGCGTGTTAATTTACTTAGGCACGATTGCTTCAGGGCTTGGTTATTTCGCTTGGAATAAAGGCGCGACTATTGTCAATGTAGGTGCCTTGGCTGTCATGAATAACCTCCTGATCCCAGCAGGGATCATCGTTAATATTGTAATATGGAATCGTGATGCCGATATCATCAAGCTTGCCATCGGCGCAGCGATTATCTTATTAGCACTTATTATAAATCAGAAACTTAATAAAACTGCCACGGAGTCATGATAGGCTAAACTCTATTCGATTAGAGGGATGCTGTTATGCGCGCACTGATTTTATGTTGTTTAGTTTTCATTATTCAAGGCTGTAAGAATCTGCCAGTCGATCAGGCAGTGCAAGTGGGTGCTAGGCCTTACTATTTAATCGACAATATGCCTGATGGGCCTTTAAAGCAGCAACTTGCGGCATGTGGTAATGGCCCTTTCTATAAAACTGATTTTGTAATTGGTCATCGCGGTGCCCCCATGCAGTTTCCTGAGCACAGCAAAGAGTCATATTTAGCCGCTGCAAGAATGGGCGCTGGCGTACTTGAATGTGACGTCGCCTTTACTAAAGACAAACAACTCGTGTGTCGTCATTCACAGTGTGATTTACACACCACTACCAACATTTTAGCGATTCCTGAGCTCGCAGCAAAATGCAGCCAACCTTTTACCCCGGCCAAAGAGGGCCAACCAGCTCAGGCTAAATGCTGCACCAGCGATATCACCCAGGCTGAGTTTTTAACCTTAAAGGCTAAAATGGATGGCGCCAACCCATACGCCAAAACCGTCGCAGAATATATGCAAGGAACACCAAGCTGGCGCACTGATTTATACGCAAACAGTGGCACTATTATGACCCACCAGCAAAGCATTGAGTTATTCAAATCACTAGGTGTAAAAATGACACCCGAGCTAAAAAGCCCACAAGTTAGCATGCCATTTAACGGTTTTAGCCAGCAAGATTATGCGCAAAAAATGCTTGATGAGTATCGGGATTTAGGTGTGAATAGCCAAGATGTTTATCCGCAATCATTTAATCTTGAAGATGTGAAGTATTGGCTAAACAATCACCCTGAATTTGCAAGCAACAGTATTTATCTTGATGGCCGAGATGAGCAAGCAGACTTTGATGCTATGGATGAAACAACTTGGCAGCCATCAATGCAGGCTCTATATAACGATGGAGTACGCATTATCGCACCGCCAATGTGGATGCTTTTAAGCCTTGATGAGTCAGGTAAAATCGTGCCATCGCTTTATGCTATTAAAGCTAAACAAGCAGGGCTGAACATCATTACTTGGAGTTTAGAGCGCTCTGGTCCATTAAATAATGGCGGTGGTTATTATTACCAGTCGATTGCCAGTGTAATTAAACAAGATGGGCAAATGATGAAAGTGGTAGACGTCCTTGCTAAGCAAGTGGGTGTGATGGCTATTTTCTCTGACTGGCCTGCTACTCTTACCTATTACGCAAGCTGTATGCAGTATCCTGCCTCAGAGAGTTAACTGAGCATCAATAAATTTCAAGGGCTTTGACTCGTCCAAAAGGTGGGGCTGAGGTATTATTAGCTAAACCGTTTTTTACAAGGATAAACATGATTATTCAGCACCAGAGCCACGACATATCGACCAACACAGGTGTAATGCGCACCAGTATTTATCGCCCTTTAGAAGAAGGTAAATACCCGTGTATTATTTTCTATTCTGAAATTTTCCAAGAAACAGCACCAATTGCACGCTCTGCGGCAATACTTGCTGGTCATGGTTTTGTCGTGTTAGTGCCAGAAGTTTTTCATGAGTTAAATCCTATTGGGACAGTACTTGCCTATGATGATGCTGGTAAAGACAAAGGCAATGCCGACAAATGGGCAAAACCGCTTGAGAGCCATGACTCAGACACTGACGCCTTAATTGCATTTGCACGTCAGCAAGATTACTGCACAGGAAATGTAGGTGCGATGGGCGTATGTATTGGTGGTCACCTTGCATACCGTGCTGCATTAAACCCAAGTATCAAAGCCGCTTTTTGTTTATACGCGACAGATATACACAGTGATACTTTACCAGCACAAGCAGGTAATAACTCATTTGAGCGCATGGCAGATATTAAAGGTGAGATCCACTTTGTTTGGGGTAAACAAGACCCACATGTACCAAAAGAAGGCCGCCTTAAAATTTACCAACAAGCGGTGGCAACAGGCATTAATTACCAGTGGCAAGAAGTGAACGCCCAACATGCGTTTATGCGCGACGAAGGCGACCGATACGACCCTGTCCTTGCCATCAGCATGTACCAACAAGCCGTTGCTTTATTTAATCGCACGCTTGTTTAAATCGTCATAGTGGCTACTTGATTAGTAAAATAATCCTTCAAGTAATCAAGTAAAACCCGCAGTTTTTTGCTTCCCGCCGCCCCTGGCGGGAATACACCATAAAGTTCAATATCGGCAGTTTTGTAATCATCTAAGATTGTGCGTAACAATCCCGCTTTGATCCTTGGCAATGCATCATAAACTGGGATTTTCGCTAAACCATGCCCAGCTTCAACAAAGGCAGTTCGCGCAGCGGCATTATTGGTACTTATGCCACCACTAACTGCCACCTCAAAGCGGCGTTTATCTTTTTCGAGCGTAACAACAGCACTACTTGGTTGATACACCACCCATGTATGCTCTGCTAAATCAGCAATGCTTTTTGGTATAGGGTATTTTGTAAAGTAATCGACTGAACCACATAAGCAGGTAGCCATACTTGCAAGTTTAGTGGCTTGTAAGTTTGAGCTTTCAAGGGCCACGCCTCTAATCGCTAAGTCGTAGCCTTCTTTGATGATATCAACCACATCATCACTAAGCTGTAAATCGATATCAATTTTCGGATACAAACGCTTAAACTGAGCAAGTGCCGGCACCACAAGTTGCAAGCCTACATTCACCGGACAACTCAATTTAATAACCCCAACCGGTTCAATCTTTAAGTTCTCAAGGTGTAAGTTAGCAGCCTCAGCGTGCTCAGTGATAGCCTGACAACGTTCGTAATAAGCCATACCTGCTTCGGTGAGGGTCATGGTACGCGTTGAGCGGTTAAGTAACGTAAGCTTTAATTGCTGTTCTAATTTCTTTAAGTGGTAACTGACAACGGCCCTTGATAAACCAAGTTGTTGAGCCGCTTTAGTTAAGCTGCCTTGCTGCACAATGTGGGCAAACACCACCATGCTTTTTAATTGCTCAAACGATACTTTCATACAAACTCCTAATCTAACCTGAACAATTGTATCAATTATTAAACCAATGAAGTCAAATTTATCTGCGTTGTTTAACTAGATTTTCACCCCTATAGTGTTATTAACGATGTTTAATACACAAAAAGGGATTCACTATGTCAGCTAAGAAAATTTTAATGGTACTCACTTCACATGATGAACTTGGCGATACCGGCCATAAAACGGGCTTTTGGGTCGAAGAATTTGCGGCGCCCTACTACGCATTTATTGATGCCGGTGCAGAGGTAACTTTAGCCTCTGTTAAAGGTGGCCAACCTCCGGTTGATCCAAACAGTGCAGCTCCTGATGCAGCCACCGATGCCACAAAACGCTTTGAGCAAGACAGTGCGGCAAAAACTTTAATGGCTAATACTAAACCTCTGGCTGAAGTTAAAGCCGATGATTTTGATGCGGTATTTTACCCTGGTGGCCATGGTCCGTTATGGGACTTAGTTGATAACCAAGATTCAATTAGCTTGATAGAGCAATTTCTTAACTCAGAGAAACCAGTGGGTGCAGTATGTCACGCCAGTGCCGTATTACTGAATGCGAAAAGTGCCGCTGGTAAATCTGTGGTATTTGATAAAAAAGTAACCGGCTTTAGTAACTCAGAAGAGGATGCCGTACAACTTACCAATGTTGTGCCATTACTTGTTGAAGATGAGCTAATCAAACAAGGTGGTCAGTATCAAAAAACCGATGATTGGGGCGAGCTTGCGATTGAAGATGGCCTACTAATCACAGGGCAAAACCCTGCAAGTTCTGAACTTGCTGCGAAAAAACTATTAACCAAATTAGGTTAAACTAGCTCAACATGACCTAGACCTTTAGTAAACACCTTGCATATCAAGGTGTTTACCTTCACTTTTAATAAGTTATACTCATTCGGTCACATTGATTTAAGAGCTTCTCATCATGACTGAAAAAAAAGCTGTCAAAATTCCTCCTATAAGTAGTAAGCGATTCGCAATTTTAGGCATTATGCTGATGTGCTTGGTACTGCAAATAATTAATACCCTACCCGGCATAAACTTAAACGGTTTAGGTATTTTGCCAAGGCAAATGTCTGGTTTATCAGGGGTGTTTTTTGCGCCATTTTTACATGGTGGCTGGGCACACCTTTTTAGTAACCTAGTGCCATTTGCTATTCTCGGCTGGCTAGTTTGCCAATTTAGCGTAAAACGCTTTTGGCTGGTGTTTGCAGGCACTGCGCTCATTGGTGGATTACTAGTATGGCTATTTGGCCGCAGCAATATTCATGTAGGGCTCAGTGGTGTTATCTACGGTTTATGGGGCTATTTAATTAGCTACGGCATTATGCACCGCTCATTCAAAGCCATTTTAATCAGTATTGCGGTTGTTGTGTTATACAGCGGCCTGATTTGGGGTGTCTTCCCGCAGCGCATTCATATTTCATTCGAAAGCCATTTATTCGGCGCAATTAGCGGCGCACTAATCGGCTATATTATGGCAAAGCGTGATAAGCAAAAGAGCCCTAAGCTTTAAACTGACAACTGAAAGCTGAAAGCTGAAAGCTATTAGCTTCTAGTCTCTTAATTTCATTGTCACCATCACAACGCCATGGTCGGTACTTTGATCATCATAGGCAAACTGGGGGTTGATCAAGTGCTGATCATAGGTGTGATAATCAACCACCTCAAAAAAGCTACCCTGAAACCCGGCATCAAACTCACGGGATAACAAAATATAATCAAATACTGAGCTACTACTACCAAAATAGTGGGTGGCTTCTCTGTCGTTCTCGGTGACAACATGGCGCTGATAGAGTTGCCAACTATCTTGTAGTTTGAACTCTGAACGAGATGGGCTATTTTGCCTATGACCGCTAAAACGAAGGTGGTCAGCGATTAAATGGTTAAGCACACCATCGTGTAACTCATTATTAAAGTCCCCCATCACAATCACAGGGTTATTGGTGTGTGCTCTGCGCTTAATGATTTCAACGAGTAACAGCGCTGCTTCACTGCCACGCTGCATGCTTGATGCCCAGCGCCCAAGGGCTTGTGATTTTAATTGCATTACTAAGTTTTGCTGTTCGCTGTGGCTTTCATCATCTTGGTGATGGAGCATGCTGCGCTTAGATTTAAAGTGCACTACATAGCAATCGACGTGTCCTAAGTGAGGTACTTCAAGTGTCGCGCGAATAATACTGCGGCTAAAGTTAAAATTATCGCTCAAGCCCATCGCTAAAATATCATCTTGCTCTGCCTCAACCTGACTGACAGCTACAATTTTATAGCGTGAGGCAATGGCCACAACCGGATCGCGATAAATAAAGTCATCAATCACCGTTGGCTCATCAACGACTGCAAAATAAGGGTAACCCTCTGCGTTAACTTGTTGTTTTAGTTCATTGATACTGAACACTTCTTGAAAGCCAATAATATCTGGCTGCTGATTTTTAAGGTAATCGGCCAACCAGCGCTGCTTTTTGGCCCACTGCTCAGCGCTATAAATGCGCTGAAAATCATAAAATGCGTCAGGTGGCGCTAAATAATTATATAAATTAAACGTTGCTACCTTTAATTGACTGTTTTTTATCACTTAACTCCTTATTCGTGTAACCACTCAGTGGCAATGATCGGATCTTCAAAGTATTTCACTTCGCCACTGATAAACCAGTTACCCACTTTGCTTGCCACTTGTTGCCAGTTTTTGTTACCAAGCACAGCTATACGGCAAAACTCTTTGTTATGTTTAAGGCCTAACTTAAAATCATCCCACGCCGCTTGTAACTCCCAGCCTTCTAACTCAGTAATATCAACATAGGCTCTTATTTTTGCACTCGGAACTGCTGCTACAGCATTATCTATAAGAGGAGTGAGAGTTTTATAATCCTCGTGGGTAAGCTTTCCGACTACTTTAATTGTGAGATAAAAAGTCGTGCCAGTTCGCTCAAGGCCAATGGCTAAACCATGCTTTTTCATGACATCCTCCTGGTTATTCATAATTAATAACTGTACTTCCCTTGCTCTATCTGATCAACTAGGATGGTAATCTCGTAATGACATTCATTAAAGCACAATTTAGGAGTTTCAATGAGTAATACCGACAGTTATACGCCACCTAAAGTGTGGCAATGGGATGCAGAAAACGGTGGTGAATGGGCGAAGACGAATCGTCCGGTCTCAGGTGCAACCCACGAGCAAGACTTGCCCGTTGGTAAACATGACCTACAACTCTACTCGCTTGCGACACCAAACGGCCAAAAAGTGACTATCATGCTCGAAGAGCTATTAGAGCTTGGTATTGATGAAGCTGACTACGATGCATTTTTAATTAAAATTGGCGATGGTGACCAGTTCTCTTCAGGGTTTGTAAGTGTTAACCCTAATTCAAAAATCCCAGCCTTAATGGATCACAGTACAACGCCCGTTACTCGCGTGTTTGAGTCAGGTGCAATTTTACAATACCTGGCAGAAAAGTTTGATGCGCTGATCCCAAGCGATCACGCTAGTAAAACAGAATGTCGAAATTGGCTATTTTGGCAAATGGGCTCTGCCCCATACTTAGGTGGAGGCTTCGGTCATTTTTATAGTTATGCCCCTTTCAAGATGCAGTACCCAATTGATCGCTTCACTATGGAAGTAAAACGCCAGTTAGACGTATTAAACCGTCATTTAAGCGACCATGACTACATGGCTGGTAGCGAATATTCAATTGCCGATATCGCTATTTGGCCTTGGTATGGCAGCTTGGTACTTGGCAATTTATACGATGCGGCAGAGTTTTTAGATGTTGAGTCATATAGCCATGTGATGCGCTGGGCAAAACAAATTGAGCGCCGCCCTGCAGTGCAAAGAGGTCGCAGAGTAAACAAAACATGGGGTGATGAAGCTGAGCAGTTAGCAGAGCGCCACTCTAAGGAAGATTTTTAAGGGCTTAAATGCCCTTTTTCATAAAAATAAAAAGTATGCAAAAGCTCAGTAAAGAAGATATCTACCAACGCCTCAGTAACACCGAGGATGCCCGTGCCTGCAAAGCAATTGATGAAGCTGCTTGTAAAGTAGTGCCCGGCAATTTTCTTACCTTATTAGTAAGCCAACTATTTAGTAAGTTTGCAGATGCCCTGTTAAACCCTAAAGTGACCCTGCCTTGGCTTTTACAAAGCATTAATGTACCAAGTAGTTTTATTGCTTGGCTTGTGCCTATTCGTGAGTCAGGCTCAATGTTGCCACAACTGGCCATCGCAAGTGCTATTCGTAGGCTGCCTGTCAGAAAGTGGGTATGGGTGATTGGCGCCATAGTGCAAGCTTTATGTATTGTAGGCATGCTTATTTGTGCTTTAACACTTCAAGGTGCAACGGCAGGTTTTGCTATCATCGCTATTTTGATTATCTTTAGCCTTGCTCGTGGCTTTAATTCCATTGCTGCAAAAGATGTATTAGGCAAGGTCATACCTAAACAACAACGAGGCAGCATTAGCGGTCTTGCTGCGAGTTTTGCAGGATTTGCAACGCTCACATTTGGTCTTGGTTTATGGTATCTACAAAGCCTTGGCTATGAAAATGGGGTGTATGTTGCTTTAATGCTGGCCGCTTTAATGTGGCTGTTTGCAGCGCTCAGTTATAGCCGCATTCAAGAATACAAGGGCGCAACCGAGGGCGCTGAAAACGGCTTTTTGCATGCTTTATCAAAATTAAAACTGCTTTACCAAGATAAACAATTTGCTCACTTTATTATCACTCGTGCGTTGTTGCTATGTTCTGCTTTGAGCGCCCCGTTTTATATCGTTCTTGCTAGTGAACAGGCTTTCGACTTTTCACTACTTGCTACGTTTATGGCGCTTTCTGGGCTTGCCAGCTTAGTCTCTGCGCCTATCTGGGGTCGACTAAGTGACTTATCGAGCCGCAAGGTATTAGTGTTTGCTGCAATGCTCGTCACCCTCAACGGTTTCGCCGTTTATTTAGTTGCTTATCTGAGCCCACAAACGCTCAATGAGTTTTGGCTATTACCGCTCTGTTATTTTTTACTCACCGTAGCTCATCAAGGGGTTCGCCTTGGTCGTAAAACCTACCTTGTTGATATGGCTGAAGGAAACAAGCGCACTGACTATGTCTCTGTTAGTAATACGGTGATCGGAGTTATATTATTACTGCTAGGTAGCGTCGGCTTACTAAATACCTACTTAACGACTGCTGAGTTAATTTTTTTCTACAGTATCTTAGGCTTACTTGGTGCAATTAGTGCGTGGTTTTTACCCGATGCCTAGACCCTACAGTAAAAAAAGCGCATAATCGCGCTGATTTTATTTCCAAAAAGGACTTACTATGAAAAAGGCAGCTCTTGCACTTCTTACGCTACTTACACTTTCTGCTTGTAGCACCAGTGTGCCTATTCGTAACTTTGACGCAAACCCTGTACCGCAAATGGCGTCTGGCCAACATGACCTTGAAAGTATCAAAACCAATATTTTAAAAGCATGTATGAAACTAGGCTGGACGTGTCGTTCAAATGCCGAAGGCCAAATCTTAGGTAAACTTGATATTCGTAAACACCAATTACGCGTTGATATTACGTTTAACGAGCAAGAATATTCTATTGATTACAAAGATTCGATAAACCTTGATTACAATGGCAAAAAAATCCACCGCCAATATATCAATTGGGTTACCAACTTAATGCGCAATATTGATGCTGAATTAGCTTATAAATAAAATTGACGCAGAATCAGGTATTAAAAAAGGCGACCTAGGTCGCCTTTTTCTTTGCTAATTCTAGTTTTTCAAGTTCTTATCGAAAAACTCTAAAAACGCTTTCAACGTTTTAATTCTATACGGCTGGTGCGATAAGTAATGATCGCCATCTTCGAGCTCAATGTAAGTAACATCTTTGCCTTCGTCTTTAAGTTCATCATCCATTTCACGACTATGATAAACAGGCACTACATTATCATCAGAGCCATGAACCAATAGCACCGGACGATTAATTTGCTTTGCAAAATTAACAGGCGACACTTTTTCTAGTTTATCGCCATCAGTTCCAAATTGCTTACGCACAATTTCTTTATTAGTGAAATAACGCGCTTTACTAACAATACGCTCAAGATCAGTAACGCCAGCAAAGCTTGCTGCACATTTGAATGTTTCTGGGTGTTTAACCACTGCCATTAATGCGGCATAACCACCATAACTTGCCCCGCCAATACAAATTTTATCTTTATTAGCGATACCTTCTTCAACAAGCCAATTCGCCGCATCTTGCAAATCATCTTGCATTTCTTTACCAAAACCTTGAACTGCAGCCATCTCAAATTCATGGCCATAGCCACTTGAACCACGAAAGTTTGGTTGCAGTACTGCATAACCATTATAAGCAAGTAACGCAGTCCAATAGTCAAAACCAGCGTAATCACGAGCCATTGGCCCGCCATGCGGGAACACAATAGTTGGTAACTTATCACCTTCTTTGTAACCCACAGGTAGAGTTAAATACCCTTCAATAGTTAACCCATCACGGGCTTTATAACTAATTTTCTTTTTACCGCTGTAAACAGTTTCATCAACATCTGGAAATGCCGAGGCAAATGCAGTTAATTCGTTAGAATCCCGGTCACCCAACATATAGGTACCAGGGATTTGCTCACCTGAAACGTAAACCACATATTGACGCTGTTCTTTACTGGTATCAATAATATCAATATCAAACTTATCTGCCGGCAATACAGCGCGTAAGCCATTATAAAGGTTGTTTAAATCTTCATCCCAGTAACGGATCCCCTCATCTAATTGAGAGTGCGTAAACCCTGCTACTTCACCTGTAAGAGATGAATAGAATATATGACCGTCGAAGTCATAGTTATCATCGCTGAACACTAACTCTTTTTTCATGGTCGTTAGGTCCATTTTATAAAGCGCATCATAGCCATCTTTAAGAGCTTTGAAGTAAAGAATATTAGGGTCTTTATCGAAGCCCAAAACAGTCACTACATCAGGGCTAAATGCTTTATATTTGAATAACGTTTTACGGTTATCTCGATCTTCGTCATAAAGAATATATTCAAATTCGTCTTCATCCATTTTTAGGGCAATACGCACATTACCTTGGCGGTCTGCTGTCCAATCAATCACTTTACTACGTGAGCGCTGAATTTTTTTCTTACGAAGTGTACTTAAATCAAGTTCATACACGCCAGGGGCATTGGCAACATCAAAATCACCTTGAACTAAAATTTTATCTTTTTTATCGGGTAAAAAGCTGATTACCTGATCACCAAATTGCGGTTGGCGTTCATCACGATTAAAGTTAGGCTTTATAGCCAGTTTCGCCTTGCCATCACCACCAATTTTATATGCATATAAACGGGTAGAGGTATATTTAGGGCCGCCAAATTGGCGTTGAATATAGCGGGCACCTAAAAGTAGTACCTCATCATTTGCCCATTCATACCAATCGAAGAAAATAGTATGATTATCTGAACGAATAATAGAATCAGCTTCTTTAGTTTTACGGTTATAAACCATTAAAACCAGCTCTCCATTTACATTTCGAATAAACGATAAATTTTTACCATTTGGCGAAAATTTTACTTGGCTAAAAGCGCGTAAAGAGGCGAATGATTCTACAGGGAGTTGTGTGTTTTCAGCAGCACGAGGCATTAAGCTCAGCACTGCAAAAAGAGTAAGCAGTAAGTACTTCATAATAAAGTCCATTTCTTTTTTATTGTCGCGGCAATAGTAACATTAAATTACAAAAAAAGACTAATTCAAAAAAATTAGACACCTCTTCCATTCGATTAAAACGAACGTAACGCTCGATTAATAGCATTATTAATTTAATTTTTGCTAATTATAATAGCTGCACAACTTCAGTTTTCTTAGGTGACATGATGAAAAAAGTACTTGTGTTAAATTCATCTTTAAATGGTGAACAAGGTAATTCAACCAAGCTTAGCCAACTATTTGTTGAGCAGCTTGCTAACAACCAACAAATTTCAGTAACAACTCGCGATTTAAGCGACAATGCGATTGCTCACTTAACGCAGACAGAAATGGCTGCTTGGATGACTGATGCAAACGAACGTAGCGATGAGCAAAAGCTACTTGCTGCAATTTCTGACGATTTAATTGCTGAACTTAACGATAACGAACTGATTGTTATTGGTATGCCAATGTATAACTTTAGTATTCCATCAACATTCAAAGCTTGGATTGATCGTATTGCTCGTGCTGGTATTACATTTAAATACACAGAGCAAGGCGCTGTAGGTTTAATTAAAGACAAAAAAGTAGTGGTACTTGCTGCGCGTGGTGGTGTATATCAAGGCACAGAGATGGATACACAAACTAAATACTTAAAAGATGTACTTGGTTTTGTGGGTATGACTGATGTTAACTTTATTTACGCTGAAGGCCTTGCAATGCCAGGTGCAGAGCAAAGCTTAGAAGCAGCACAGAACGAAATAAAGGCTTTCGCCGCGTCACTTTAATATGTGATTAATAAAGCTAGATATAAAAAAGCGGTCATCATGACCGCTTTGTGATTTACGCTGTGACCGATAACAGCGAATCACCTTCAGATAAACCAAACTTTTCTTGCACAGAGGCTAGAATCGCTTCTTTATCTTCTTCTCCCAGCTGATCAGAATATTGCGCTAACAGCTCATCTAAATAACTGACAACTTCTTCGCTATCAACCTGCTCAAGTGAATTACCACTTGGCGGCGGTGGTGGCGGACCAGGTGGACGCTCACCTTCAGGACGACCTAATTCACCGACTTCAGCGGCATCAAAGCCAGCTTCAGCCATAATTGCTTCCATTTCTTGACCCGGTTGAATACCCGCATCCATAAATGTTTGCATAATAGATTGTGCATCTTCTGCAGTTAAGTTTTCAGGATCAAACTGAGCTAAGGTTTCATTCATTAACTCTGTTTGCTCACTGGTCAACGGCTCTGCTTGGGGTCGTTGCATGGGCTGAAAATTCGCACCCGATGAAACACTGTTGATCATCGTTGATTTTCCTTACGTTTTGGTGGTTTATGGTTGTTGAACTCGTCTTCAGTTACTTCACCATTTTGATCAGCATCCATGTCATTAAAAATGGTTTGCAGCATATCTTCTGGCATAGGCTGTTCACTAAACTCAGTAAAATCAATCGCCCCATTGCCATCTATATCAATCGATGCAAAGTCAGGTCGCTGGGGTGGACCGCCTTGATGGTCGCGAGCAAAGCAAGCGGGCGCTGTGGCTAACAACGAAATAGCTAAAACAGAAAGTGCAGATAATTGCTTCATAGCGAACCTCTTATGTCATTCAATTGACCGTAAGCATAATCTGAATACCATCCAAAAGTGTGTGGGCAATATGCTACAAATGTGGAAACTTTGTGGATTGCTTTAGTAATTAATCTAAGTTGTGACTTGCTACGTATAAGCACCAAAGCAATTTTCAACTCCACGTTTATGGCAGGCTCAAAAAAACAAAAAGTAAATCTTGTTTGGTTTAAACGTGACCTAAGACTATCTGATCATCAGCCACTTGCCAGTGCAATTGCATCAGAGCTGCCTTGCTTACTTATTTACAACTTTGAGCCCCTATTACTCGAAGACCCCCATTACAGCTTTAGGCACTGGCGTTTTGTTGCTCAGTCACTTAAAGACATCAACCAACAGCTCGAAAAATATAACGCTGAAATCGCCATTTATAATCAAGAAATGATTACCTTGTTAGAAACCCTTAGTGAAAATTTTGATATCGCAGGGGTTTATAGTCATGAAGAAATAGGCCTTTACAATAGCTTTGAGCGAGATAATCAGGTCAAACGCTGGCTAAACAGCAAAGTAATTCCATGGCACGAAACGCCACTTGGAGGTGTAAAACGAGCACGACCTAAACAATTTGATTGGCAAACACATTGGCATGGCGTGATGAACCAACGTCTTGTAACGCCAAATTGGCAAGCATTTAATGCAGTTCTGCCTAATAATTACCAAGCAGCAACCTGTGCTGATGATTTTCTAAAGCACGACCCGCAGTTTCAATATGGTGGCCCTCATGCAGCCAGAGCTTGCCTACAGAGCTTTGTAGAAGAACGTGCAAAGAACTACCAAAGTGGCATCTCGAGCCCTTCCAAAAGTAGAGATTCATGCTCTAGGCTTTCGCCTTACTTAGCCTTTGGCAACTTGAGCCTCAGACAAGTTTATCAAACTCTAAAATACTATTTAGCAAAGCAGCCTTTAAGTTGGCGTCGCTCATTATATGCTTTCGAGTCAAGGCTTCACTGGCATTGCCATTTTATGCAAAAATTCGAAACTCAATGCAGCATGGAGTTTGCACCGCAAAATGCGGGCTACAAGCACTACCCTTATCGTGATGATGAACATGTTGCTGAGCACCTAAAGCGCTTTGAGCAAGGTCAAACAGGCATTCCAATTATTGATGCGTGCATGCGCTGCCTAGCAGCAACGGGTTACATTAATTTTCGAATGCGCGCTATGTTAGTCAGCTTTATGACTCATCATATGAACATTCATTGGCAATCCGTCAGCTTTATTTTATCGCGTTATTTTTTAGATTTTGAGCCTGGTATTCACTACCCACAAATCCAAATGCAAGCATCTGTCACAGGAACCAACACGATTCGTTTGTATAACCCAATAAAGCAATCTGAAGACAAAGACCCAGATGGCATATTTATTAAAACATGGTGCCCTGAGCTTAAAAACTTACCCATAGAAGATCTCCACCAGCCATGGCAACAGCCGCCAATGGAGGCCTTATTTAATAACTTTAAACTCGGCGAAGACTACCCTGAGCCTATGGTAGATATTGAACATGCAGCCAAACAAGCACGTGAGCGATTATGGTCATTTCGAGAACGTGATGATGTAAAGCGTGGCACAAAAGCCGTACTGAATAAGCATGTGATAAGCCTTAAAAGACAACGACATGGCTCATAAAAAGCTTAATTTACCCAGCAAAACCTGCCCCGTTTGCGACAGGCCATTTATGTGGCGTAAGAAGTGGCAACGTGACTGGGAGCATGTAAAGTACTGCTCAGAACGTTGCAAGCGTGAAGCAAAAAGAAATATTGGCGTTTAAGTTGCACTTATATCGTTAACTCATAGTTTTCGGCACAAAACCCTGAAAGCCTTTCACGGTTGTCGAAAAAATTTACAAAGGAGATGACGATGACGATTAAAAAATCTGCACATACGAGTTGGTCTGGTGATATTAAATCTGGCAAAGGCTATATTTCTAGTCAAAGTGGCGCGCTTGAGAAACAGCCATTTGGCTTTAACACTCGCTTTGAAGATAAGCCAGGTACTAACCCTGAAGAGCTGGTTGCAGCGGCACACAGTAGCTGTTTTAGCATGGCACTATCGCTTGCACTAACTGAAGCAGGCTTTGTCGCTGACGACATAACCACCAAAGCAACAGTGAGCCTTGATGAAGTTGATGAGGGCTTCGAAGTGAGCCACATTGCACTTGATGTTAGTGCAAAGATAAAAGAAATTTCGAGCGAAAAGTTTGAGCAACTTTGTGAGCAAACCAAGCAGGGCTGCCCTATTTCTAAACTGATGAATGCCGAAATATCACTCACCACAACGCTTAACTAATCTCTGTAGGCCAAGCACTGCTTGGCCTTTTCACAAACTAACAGACCCACAACACTTTATTACAATGTAAGTAGCTGCTTGTTGTATTATCTTTATGAAATAAAACCAAATACAACAAGGATATGTATGTTTAAACAACTAGCCCCTATTGCTCTGGCAATACTTGCTTATTCAAACAGCTCTATCGCAACAGAACAACAGGTGAGTAAACAATGGTTCAATAGTATCGACTATACGCACATAGAGAATCACAGATATAGTTTTAATGCTTACCAATTAGTGAGTCATTACTACTTTGAGGAGCAACAGAGCTCTGGGGTACTTGATGATTATGGCTACCTAGATACAGATTCAAACATTCGAGTGAATTACTTTAATAGCGATTACACTGATTATCTTGGCTTGTTTGGTGAAGGATTTTATAAAAACTGGTTTGTTACAGGTGAAATTTACGATGTTGATTATGCTGATGACTATACCTTAGGAATAGGCTATTTATTTGCCGATGCCTTAAAAGTCTCTGTAAATAGGGATGTACGTGAATATGGTGATGATTATTTCCGCTTAAAAGCGCAGTATAACCTCCAAATAAACGATAAGGATTACCTTGGTTTTAGCGCAGAAACAGATGATGAACTCGACGTTTGGAATATCTCTGCCAGATACTTTAATCATTTAAGCGGCAGCCATTACATTACCGTCGATGTTGGCCACCAAGACAGCCTTTATGATTCAGCAAGCAGTGCCATGATCAGCTACTACTTCGGCGATCACTATGCCATAGGCGCAGGTTTGGATGATTCTGAACTCGTTTTACAAGGCAAGTACTTTATTAATGATAAATACTATTTAACCGCGAATTACACTGAAAGCGGCTCTGCTGAACTTTATAACCTTAAGTTTGTTGCCCAGTTTTAAACTGATATGAGCCAACAGCTTTAAACAAAAACGCCACTATAAAGTGGCGTTTTCAGTTTATAGAATTACATATTACCTAGTTTCATCATCATTGCAGTGTACATTTTTAAGTTCAGTGCTAACTGCTCTTCAGTAATAAACTCATGCTCTGAGTGACCTGTGTACTTTTTACCTGGCATTGATGGACCAAATGACACCGCATTATCAAATAACTTAGCATTTGTGCCACCACCAATTGACACAAAGCCCGCGTCTTTATCGCCGGTAAAGTGCTTAAAGATATCGAGTAATGCTTCTGCATGAGGCGCACCATCTAACAGCATTGGCGTACCAATTACCACTTTAGTGTCTTTTAAGGTGACATTATTAGTGGTTTGCCAAGCGCTAAGCGCTTCATTAATTTGCTGCTTAAGCACAGCTTCTTGTTTACCTACCGGACGACGCATATTAATCGACAGTTTAATGTCGTTACCGTCGCGGCTTAATAAGGTTGGCGAAACCGTCATCGGGCCCATAAAGTCATGCTTGTAACCAATTTCACCGAATTGCGCGCCGTATAAATCAAGACCAATTAGCTGATTGATAAACTCAATTGCTTGACCATCGCTATTGTTCTCAAGATCAATACCTTTAAAGATTTCTGCAAGGTGCGCAATAGCATTTTCACCCGCTTCTGGCTCAGATGAATGCGCTGAAATCCCCTTCACTTGGACTAACAAGCCATTGTCTTGCTCTGTCATCGCCACTTTGACGTTTTTAAGCTTAGCGACATTATCGTGCAATTTAGCCACAGTTGCCGCATCAGCGTTATGTACTAACACGCTGGCATCTTCAGGGATTTGGCTAACAAAGGCACCGCCTTTTAAGTCACTAACATATAAGCCTGTTTGTGCAGAGGTCGCTGAGAAAGTCGGGGCAATTAAGCTCCAGCCTTTTTCTGCAACAACCACAGGGTATGAAGCATCAATAGTGACAGCGTATTTTGGTTGCTGATAGGTTTTCATGAACTCTTCGAGTGGTGCCCAGTCAGACTCTTCTGCAAGGTAAACCATTAATTCAATACGGTTATTTAATGTAATACCCTTGTCTTTAATCGCCTTCATCGCATGCAGTGCAGTCGCAATTGCACCTTTATCATCTTCTGTACCACGTGCAATTAGCTTTCCTGGCTCAGAGGTTTTATCCATTTCAAATGGACTTTGCTGCCATTTACTGGCGTCTGCTGGTTGCACATCACCATGGGTTACTATGGTTACTTTGTCAGCTTGGTTACCCATGCCAATTAACACTGTGTAGCCTAAATCTTGATAATCAAAACCAAACTGCGCCGCTTTCATTTTTAAGAACGACTTAAAGCCAATGAAATCTGGATTATCTGGAGTCGCTAGACCTTCTTTATTTACCGTTGGGTACGAAACTAAATTCTCTAAGGTATGAATTTGCGCTTGTTGATATTGCTCTACCGCGTAGTTAGCCAGCTTTTCACTTTGCTCAGACACAGCAGCCTGACTAGAGAAAGCACTTAATAAAAATGCAGCAAGTAATGAATGTTTCAAGATAAGCTCCAGAGTTTAAGAAGGTTTTTAGAAAGTCGCCTTGATTGTAACGCTTATAACGCCGACATAACATCTCTAATTCAAGCAAAATAGATCGCTTAAAAATACCAACAAGGTACAATAGCCACTCACCCTATTAATTCGTTTGTTAGACTCATGAACCGCAGAAAAAAGATCTTCACTAAACTTAAGCAAAAAGATAAGCGCGCCAATGCAAAATTGCATAAAAGCAATAAACCGGCCTACATCTCAAAGGCAGAACGCGAAAAGTTAGCACAGCAAGAAGCTGAGCAGGAAAGTTAAAATACCTAGCGGTCAGGTTGTAGGCGCGATTTTACATCGCGCAATATAAAAAGATAACGCGCGAAATAAATTTCACGCCTACATCAAAAAACGTGGGAGCGGCTTTAGCCGTGAATAAAATAAAGCTGTTCGGCGTTAAAACGCCTCCTACACCGTAGGCGTCAAGCTTGCTTGGCGCGTCTCAAACGCCACCACAAAACAAACACCCTCGCGCGAAATAAATTTCACGCCTACAGCACCTCAATTCACATTTGTATCGGATACGTGATCTGACTCGCTAACTTTACTCTCGTAGCTAGATACTCTGGTTTTCAAACTGAAAGCTGAAGGCTCGTCATTTTCTTTTCTTTGTGCAATCTGGTTTCGCGCGTAGAAATTTCACGCCTAGCAACTCAACTGTTTTCACACTCATTCACAAATTGTGCTTCACATAGTTCCGATTTTTAAGTATTTTAAAATTAATAAAATAACAACAATAAGATACAAGGGAATGAGACGTTTATTGCTGCTTAGCTGTGCGCTTTTGTTAAGTGCATGCTCATCTAAAGTTACAAACATAAAAGAAGACCGAGACACACTATCTAAAGCCGATGAAGGCTACCTACTGATTGGCATTGAAACTAACCGTAGTTTAAAAGCCATTTATATTGATGGCCCAAAGTCGCTTGTTCTTACGGCTAAGGACATTCGAAGTGGTAGCAATTATATTTTAGCGAATCTACCACTGGGTGATTACACCATCACACGCTTAAACTTAAATCGATATTCCTATCTTGAATTTGATAACGATGAAGAAAGTTGGCAATTCACCCTTTCTGCTAAAAAAATCAACTATGTAGGTCATTTAGATATTTCCACGATAGGTTTTTGGTATACCCGCTCTCACATTGTTTTAGAAAACAGAAGCTCTGAAGCACTGCAATACATGGAACAAAACTTCCCAACGATTTTGTCTGGTCGCTCGCTAAATTATGGCGGCCCAGGGGAGGACTCATTCTTTGATTATTTGGAACAAACATTTTCGCAGCAGGAAGCAAAATAATGAAAAAGCTACTTATCTTATTATTTTTTATCTTTCCCTTGCATGCTGAAATATTATCGAGTGAAGACTTAATGTATTCGCCCGATCAAAGCCAAGTTAAAGTATCGCCCAGTGGCCGTTGGATCAGCTTTTTAGAAGCGCAAGAAGACAAAACCAAAACCCTCAATATCATCGATATGGATTCGATGAAAATGTACTATATCGTCAAACTCGACGAGGATAATGATTTTTACAATTATCAATGGTTAACAGACGATGATATTTTTATCAGTGTAAAAAGTCGCGATAGTGACGATTTTGAAGTCGTCGTGAATGTTATTGAAGGCGAAAAAAAACCAAAAATTGAACAGCATAGAGTTAAAGCAAAAGGCTACATCGTAGATAGGTTACTCAGTGATCCTGAACATATCTTATTTGCTAAACCTGATAAGAAAAACACACTGCTTTATCAAGTGCCCTTAACAGCTTTATACAGTAATGATTACAGCTCTTATACTCCTATAGAAAAAGGTTTAAAAGGTGCCTATAGCTATTTCTTTGACGAGCACAAACAGCAGCTTTTTACTGCAAAATTTGATGAAGATGAAAAGAGTTTACAGTTCTTCTATAAGGTTATTGGCAATAAAAAGTGGATCCCGATTTTTACTCTCACTGACGCAGATTATCAGTTTTTACCAGTTGGATTTACAGACCAAGATCACCTTGCCGTCATTACCAACAAAAATACCGATAAGAGCCAGGTGAGCCTTTTTAATATTAACACGCAAGAAATCACCGACACACTTTATCAACATCCAAAATATGACATTCAGTCCGCTGAGCTTGATGATAATGGCAAACTTATTGCTGCCTCGTATATCAAGCATGGTAAATATACTACCGATTATTTTATTGACGCCTATGAGCAATTGCATAGCAAAGTTGCGGAAGCTTTAGGAGACGAACAGTTTTTTTGGGTTGATAGCTCTATCGATGGTAAGACACAAATTTTATTCAGTCACTCAGCCACCGTACCTGGCAAATACTATTTATACCAATCAGAAACAAATCACATGGAGTTACTGTTTTCTGTAGCCAAAAATAAAGACGCAACGTACGCTAAAACAACGTTTTTTAACTTTAAAGCCTACGATGGAACTAACCTAGAAGGTTACTTAACCAAACCTATTAACAACGATAAGCAGGTATTATTAGTGATGCCACATGGTGGCCCAATAGGTATTCGTGAAAGTGATGAGTTTAGCCCTGAGGTGCAATACCTTGCCTCTCGAGGCTTTACTATTTTACGTGTTAATTTCAGAGGCTCAGCAGGGTTTGGTAAAGAATTTTTAGAAAGCGGTGTTGGTCAATTTGGTAACCTTATCGAACAAGACATTTCTGCCGCAGTGGCAGAAATTCTTTCACAATATAGCTTTAAACATACCTGCTCTATTGGCGCAAGCTATGGTGGTTATTCTGCGGTGATGCTGGCAATTAAACACCCTGATATTTACGAATGCGTGATTGCAAGTTTTGGTATTTATGACTTACCTCTACTGTATAACGCAAGTAATATCGCTTTAACTAGAGATTATCAAGAGCTTATTGAGCGTACTGTTGGTGAATATAACCAAGATTTAAAAGATATTTCCCCCGTCTATCAGGCTACATCTTTAAAAGCCCCTGTTCTTATTATTGCTGGCAAACAAGATGAAATATCGGGCTTTGAGCAAAGTAATCGCTTTTACTATGTTTTAAAGCGTTTAGGTCATGATGTTGAAAAAGCGTTTTTCGAACGCTCTGGGCATGGTCATCAGATTTGGTATTACGATCAAGTAGAAGCAGCTTTAGCTAACGACTTTCTTGAAAGAAAACTTAATCTAAACAGTACATTGACTAATTATACTGAATCAGAAAAGAAAGCGGTTCAACGTGATGCCATATTGTTAGCAGATACTTTTGACAGTAAAACTATAGAAACTGATCGTAAAAAAGAAAGCTTTGACTACTACCAATTAGCTGCCAACTTAGATCATGACCGAGCAATGTTTAATGTCGGTAGTTATTATCATCGTGGTGATAATAGACCAATCGATATCAAAGAAGCTATTGAGTATTACTCTCGAGCGGCAGAATTAGGCTATGAGCAAGCGCTGGAGCGTTTAGGCTATATATACTCTGTGAGTAAGCTAGTTAAACCGGATTATCATAAAGCAAAAGAGTTCTTTCAAACAGCCTTTGATAAAGAACATAGTGTTGATAATGCATTTAACTTAGCCTCTATCTATTGTATCGCTGATAATGAAATCAGAGATGTAGATAAGTGTTTATCTATGCTTAATAGCTATGCAAATAAAGTTGATCATGAATCTCGTCAACATGTTCGAGAACAAATATCAATCATTATGCAAGAAGGAAACTACTCCGAGAATGAGCTAAAAGGTCTTCACAGTGTCTTAGCTAAGCTTTATGGCTTGAATTACCCGAATGCTATTTTGGAGTTAGAACGCAAAGGATTATTTAAACTAGTACTTTCCGATAAGTTTAACGGTGAACCTGAAATAGAACAGCTATCAAAGCAATTAGATTTCATCTATAAACTCGATGATGAACAACGCTTTGGCATAGAGTTTTACATGAATCGTGATGGCCTCGATACTCGTAGAGATCGACTTGTTGTGTTTACCAAATGGCACTTCACTCCTGACGATAAAGCGCTCAATGATTTTGTTTACTATCAGACTCTGTGGGGCGACCCAATTACCGAATGGTCTACCTACCGCACTTTAGATGAAACATCGACGCCAGGTACGTGGACATTAAATGTGATGGGCGCAAACCAACAGTTGCTCTATCAAAACACCTTTAAAGTGACAGCTATCAACTAAACTCAAAATGCGCAATTTCAATCAGGTAACGACTTAGGGGCCATGGCAAACTGGCCCCACTTCTGAAAAGCATTAACGAGTAACCATGAAAACGAAGCAACAACAACGCATTGAGCTGGTCTGTGACTACATTAGCCAGCATCTTGATGAACCTTTATCACTGGAGACACTCAGTGAGGTGGCATGTTGTTCGAAATATCATTTTCATCGTTTATTTGTCGCTGGAGTTGGCCTAAGCGTTACCAAATATGCACAGCTTGCGCGCTTAAAGCGTGCCTCATTTCGACTTGCATTTGAACATCAACTTAAAATTATTGATGTTGCATTAGAAGCACAATTTGATAGCCCAGAAGCATTTAGCCGTGCTTTTAAGCGCACCTTTACGCAGTCGCCAAGCGAATTCAGAAGCAAACCAAACTGGCCTAATTGGCACACACAGTTTGAATTTTCATTACCTGACAAAAAGGTTTCCCCTATGAATGTAAACATTGTTGATTTTAAAGCACAGCCGGTGGCTTTATTAACCCACCATGGCGCTGCTAATACCCTGATGAATACCGCTGCACAATTTATTGAGTGGCGCAAAGAATCAGGCTTTTCACCTGTTAAAACCAGTAACACGTATGGGATCCCGTATAGCGATCCGGCCACCACTGAAGACGATGCGTTTCGTTTTGACTTCGCAGGCAGTATCACCTCACCGATTACTGAAAACCCGCAAGGTGTGCGAAATGGTGAAATTCCAGCAGGACGCTGCGCCGTTGTTCGTCATAATGGCTCTCATGACACCATTAGCGATACAGTTTACTACTTATACCGTGAATGGCTGGTGCAAAGCGGCGAAGAAGTCCGAGACTTCCCTTGCTTCTTTCATTACCTCAACCTCATCCATGAAGTTGATGAATGTGACCTGCAAACGGATATATATTTGCCGATAAAATGATTGCGAGATGCGAGATGCGAGATGCGAGATGCGAGATGCGAGATGCGAGATATTGTAGGCGCGATTTTATATCGCGCAATATAAAAAGATAACGCGCGAAATAAATTTCACGCCTACATCAAAAAACGTGGGAGCGGCTTTAGCCGTGAATAAAATAAAGCACCCTCGCGCGAAATAAATTTCACGCCTACGACAGCTTATTTCACATTTGTATCAAGCACGTGACCTGACTCGCTAACTTTACTCTCGTAACTAGAAACTCTGATTTTTAATCTGAAAGCTGACGGCTGATAGCTGACAGCTCTCTTTCCCCTAGCAACTCGCTAACTTTACTCTAGCAACTCCCTTCTCTAAAACCTATAACTCACACTGGCATTATACGAGCGGCCCTGCCCTGCAAGTTGTTCAAAACCATTGCTCATATCTTGCTTGTAATTAGCAATACTTACACCGCCAAGCGGCTGTTGGTAATATTCATCAAGTAAGTTGGTAATTGCTAACTTAAAGGTTAAATTTTGCCACGTTTTCTGACTTGAGATAGCCAATAGCTGATAGCTGTCGGTTTGGTTTTCTAAACGGCGCTCATCAACATGGGTTTTACTATCAACCCATTGCCAGCTCAGTGCGTTTTGCCAGCCTTTGTATTCGTGCTCTAGGCTCAGCTCAGTGTGCAGTGGCATAATTTGATATAAGTCTTCATTGCTATCATCACGCTCGCCATGAGTACTGGTTAGTGAGCCTTTTAACTGCCACTTTCCTGCTTGCTTTGTGTTGTAAAGCTCTACCAAGCCCGCCAGTTTTGCACCGTAAAGTGTCGCATCTAGGTTCGTAAAAGTAAGAATATTACGCTTGGTATGCGCCATGTCGGTGCGATTAAAGCTCTTAGTCACTTCAGCATCAATATAATCATTTACTTGCGTGTACCAAACATTTGCCGTTACTTGCCAGCTATCGTCTTTGGCAAGTTTGGTGTAGCTAGAACTCAATGTGTGGGCTGTTTCGGCTTCTAAATCTGGGTTACCAATGTAACCATTACCATCGCCAAACCAACCAATCATAGTGGTTGCCATCGTACCTACACCCCAGCTATAACGCTCATATAAATTAGGTGCACGGTTTTTACGAGCTAAACCAAATTGCAGCTCATCGTTGTTCGATAATTGATAACGAGCAAGTAAGCTGATATCAACTAAAGTGTCGTCACGTTTACGGTCTAATTGGTTAAATTCCATCGCAGCTTGGGCGTCGGTTTTTGACATGTCCATCATTGAACCCATATTAGCCATACCGCTCATACCACCTTCGTTATAAGCCTGCACTTCGCCAGTATCTGTGGTGACTTGCTCAACACGAACACCTGCCGACACCCACCATGCTTGGTTTACTTGGTTTTGGTACTCAGCAAATGCCGCAAGGCGGTCACGTTTGCCATCGTTAATGTTTACGTACTCATTTGGGCCCATCATCATTGACCCTGCAACCGCTGGCCACCAGTCATCAATTCGATAACCGTAATATTCTTGCCCTAGCATTAATGATGACTGTTTTGATAAATCAGTGCGCCAATGAACTTGATAACTGTAATCTTGTGCATCGGTATTCATTGGCATCATGCCGGTTTTCTCATTACTGAAAAAACCCATTTCGTGTTTTACATCGTGCGCATTCACTTGCACCTGCAAATCACCATTTTCAAGCTCACGTTGGTACTGAGCAACGAAACCATAACTGGTGTTATCGGTCATATCCATGTATTGATTTGCAAAGCCTTGGTAAGGAATCTTTTGATGCGTCAGCTTAACTACAAGCTGTTGTTTCTCATCACGAATAGCGCCCGTTAAGGCATGATTTTGCACTCGATATAAAGTATCAAGTACACGCTCACCATGCCCATCATCATAGCTGTTCGCATCTTCAAAGTTGCCTTGGTAAGACAAGCTAAACTGTTTGCTCGCAAGGCTGGCACCTAGCGCGTATGCTTGGCTATCGTTAACGCTCTTGTACTGGGCGGTAACATAGCCTGCGCGCCAGTTCACTGAGTCTGTATCACTAAATTCAGGGGCAATCGTATTTACCCTAATAACACCAGCAATATTATCACCGCCACTGCTTACCGGTGATACACCAGCAACGACACTGTAAGAGGCAATTTGGTTTGCCGACACATAAGAGAGTGGCGGGTTCATTTGGTTAGCACACGCTGCTGTAACATCAGCACCATCGACTAAAACTTTAACTCTATCGCCCATCATGCCGTTCATCACCGGCAAGTTAGACCCCCCTCCAGCCGCAGAAAAATCAACACCTAAATCTTTCAGTAACGCGTCTGCAGAGCCAACTAATTGATGGTTATTTTGGGCATGACCTTGTACTTCTATCACTTCAATAGAATCATCAGCAAAGGCCGAAATACTTAATACACAGCTAAGTGCTGCAGCGATTTTAGAAAATAAAAAACCAGGGCGAGAAAATTGCGTGTTCATAACTCTTTTAAAATCAAAGCAAATAATTAATGACGCTGATTATAAAACTCATTAATTAGTCTGAACACGTGACATATTGTCGCACCCTGTCACAGGTAAACAACTTAGCGCAGCACCACTAATGGAATACGGCTATCTTCAAGCATTTTTAAGGTCGTGCTACCTAAAAAGAATTGCCGCCATTTAGAGTGACCAAATGCGCCCATCACCATTAAGTCAACGGCGTGGTCACTTTTATATCGCCACAGCGCTTGGTAAACATCGCCATCGAGCATGCGCGCTCTCACATTAAAGCCGTTTTCAGCCAGCCTTGCTGAGGCAGTATCAAGTTTGTCTTGGCAGTGACCGTCTTGTTTATCAATCATCACCAAGTGGCAATCTAAGCCGGATAAAATACCGCCCTTGATAATTTGTGTAATCGCTTTGTCGGTACTTTCGCTGCCATCATAAGCCAGCATAAAGTTTGTGGGCTCATGAAATTGCGGCGGCACAATCGCAACCGGGGTATGCACCTGACGGATCAGCGTTTCAATATGTGAGCCCAGTACTTTAAAATCATCATAATGGCCTTTACCAGAGCGGCCTATAATCATCACGCGGGCATTGTCTTCATGTTCAAGTAAGGCATCAACAAGACTCATTGAAAGCTGCTGTTGCTCAATCTCGGTTAGGCCTGCATGCTCGGCTTTTTTCATTGCTTCATCTAGCAATAATTGACCATGCTGCGACGCTACTTTGTTGCGTTCTTGTTCAAGTCTTGCCAATTGCTCTAACAATGAGGTTTGCGAACCTAAGCCAATAATTGCGGTTAAATCATCACTGCCCTGTGGCAAAGGTGGCTCTAATGCATGCAGAAAATTAATTGGATGGCTGGAGCGCTTAGAAATCCAAATAGCCGCTTCTGTCACCGCATCGGTCATGCATGAACCGTCGATACAAGCAAATATCTTTTTCATTACACTCTCCTTTAAACCAATTTAATTCACCAAGTATAGTTGGCTTTTTCTCTGTATTTATTTTGAACAGCAAAGACTTAAGAAGTTCAGGTTATTTTCTTATAGCAAACAAATATAGAACGTTCCAAAAAGTACTGTATCAACCCCATTAATTTGTATTACAATAGCGCTGGGCACACACCTCTACTCCAGAACAAAGTATTTGTTACTGGCATTTTCAATTATCAAAAATCTATTTTGTTTTTAAATTTATTTTAAAGGAATTGCATGACTAACGTAGCCAACTCCCAAGGCAACGCAAGCACGTTTACCATTCTGATAGTATTGGCTTTAGGCACATTCATTTTGGGCCTATCAGAATTTTCTATGATGCCAATGTTGCCCCTGATCAGCGAAACATTTTCGTCTACGCCAGCGCAAAGTGGTTATGCCATCAGTGCTTACGCGATTGGCGTAGTTGTCGGTGCCCCACTATTTATGATCACAACCGCCAACATGCGTAAGCGAAATGCACTGTTGATGTTTGTCAGTATGATGTTTTTATTCAATGGTTTAAGTGCTTTTGCAAACTCGCTTGAACAACTTATTTTATTTCGATTTTTAAGTGGTTTACCACACGGTGCCTACTTCGCCGCTGCTATTTTATTGGCAGCCGATATCGCCCCTTCCGATAAACGCGCAAGCTTTATGTCAAAAGTATTTATGGGTTTAACCATTGCTACTATCGTTGGTGTGCCCATGGTCACCTTAGTGGGGCAAAACTTTAGTTGGCGCTATTGTTTAGCTGGCACCGCAGTGCTTGCTCTTGTTGCCTTAGTGCTAATTGTAAAATACGTACCAAACGTTAAGAACTCATCACCCACTTCAATTCTCGATGAGTTAAGTGTATTAAAGAACAAGCTAGTATGGACTATTTTAGGCATCATTATTATTGGTTTTGGCGGCGTATTTTGTGTTTACACTTACATTGCCGACACTATTTTAATTGTGACTCATACGCCCGCTTACACTATATCAATCGCTATGATCATGTTTGGTATTGGCTGCACCTTAGGCAACTATGTGTTAGGAAAGGCAGCCGACCATTCACCACTAAAAACCACAGGCGCAGCGCTAATTGGTGCTGTAGTATTTGCAGCCAGTTATGTCAGTGCCAGCCACAATATTTGGCTGTTATACGCGGTGATTTTCTTTATTGGTTTTAGTGTTGGTTTGGGTACTGTTATTCAATCACTATTAATGGATGTATCACCACAAGGCCATGCCATGATAGGTGCACTCGTACAATGCGCATTTAATACAGCCAATGCCATTGGCCCTTGGCTTGGTGGTATGGCCATTGCCCAAGGTGCATTGCCCAGTCAAACGGGTTATGTCTCGGCAGCCCTCTTTTTAGGCGGCTTTATGATGTGGTCATTAAGCGCAATACAAATGAAAAAATTACGCGTTGAAAGTTAACCAGTTAGTCAAATTTGTAGCCGCGATTCCATATCGCGTAGAAGGAGTGGCGTTTAACCAAGAATGGCTTACCATTCGGCGTTAAAACGCCTCCTTCAACTTGCTGCTCTCTTTTTATTGATCCCGAAATATCTCTTCGATTCTTACGTTAAATACACTTTATAAAAACGCGTATACATTCGATATGTTGATTTTTTTGTTTCAAAAAGGGCAACGCACTTGCTGTTAATCTCATAATATTGTATTAATCAAAGAATTCCGTAATCTAATATAAGATCGGTCCAATCGGACTGCGTTTCTAACAATAACAATGAAGATAACACTATGAATACGGCACTGTTTTTCGTTGGCGAATGGCAAGTTACCCCGGCTACCAACTCAATCCGACGCGGTGAACAAACAAAGCATCTTGAACCAAAGGCGATGGATGTATTACTGCTGCTATGCGAAAAACAAGGTGAGCTACTAACAAGCGAAGAAATTATCAGCCATTGCTGGCCAAATGTAGCGCTGGGTGACAATCCCCTGCATAAAGTGATCACCCAATTACGTAAAGCCTTTGACGATAAAGCAAGCGATCCGCATTACATCGAAACCATTCGTAAACGTGGTTATCGAGTTATTGCCGAAATCAACTTTCCACTCAACGAAGAGCAAAAAGCCAGCCAAACCAGTTGGCAAGGTGATTCGCCCTTTGTTGGCTTAAGTGCATTTGCACCAGAGCAAGCCGATGTATTTTTTGGTCGTAACAAACAAATTGCCACTTTGCTACAGCGGGTATCGGCTCAAATAGAATTTGGTCGCGCATTTTGCTTAATTTTGGGAGCCAGTGGTTCAGGTAAATCGTCGTTAGTTAACGCAGGTGTATTGCCCGCTTTAATGTCGAGTAATGGCTACGATGGTATTAGAGTACACAGTTACTGCCAACTCGACTTTGCCGATGTCAGCAAAGAGCGCTTACTGCTTGATTTAGCCTCAACCTTGCTCGATTTAGAA
Source organism: Pseudoalteromonas sp. CO109Y (assembly GCF_004208935.1). NCBI lineage: Bacteria > Pseudomonadati > Pseudomonadota > Gammaproteobacteria > Alteromonadales > Pseudoalteromonadaceae > Pseudoalteromonas > Pseudoalteromonas sp. CO109Y. Next base: position 178,178 of record NZ_SGPD01000027.1, on the reverse strand, counting down.
ATAAACGACGCACCTGTACTTAGCGATATAAGTGCCGATGCGTTGGCTGAATTGTTATTAAAAGACCCAGAACAGGTTATTTCCCGCTGTAAAGCAGCACTTGCAGCGCTAAATAAAGAGCGCACTACGCCCTATTTATTTTTATTTATCGACAGGCTCGAAGTGCTATTGTCATCGCCGCTATTTAGCGATGACGAGCGCAACCAGCTTTTAGCTCTTATTGAGCGCTTAGCAACAAGTGGCTGCATGATCATTTTTAGTGCCTGTCGGAATGACTTTTACCCGCAAGTAGTGAGTCAACCAAGTTTAATGGCAGGTAAAGCCAATGGCGCACACTTTGATTTATTAGCGCCAACTCGCTCTGAGCTTAAGCAAATGATCCGTTTGCCAGCACTTGCAGCAGGCTTAAGTTGGCAACATCACCCAGAGCACCACACACCGCTTGATGAACAACTTTGTAACGATACTGCCAATAACCCAGATGCATTGCCAATGCTGCAATACACCTTGCAGCAACTTTACTTGCAGCGCAGCCCAGACAACGAATTATTGTTTTCTGAATACCAAGCCCTAGGCACCATCGAAGGAGCCATCGGCCAAAAAGCCGAACAGGTATTTTGCCAATTACCCAAAGACCAACAAACTGAACTTGCCGCAGTACTTTCTAAACTGATCACCTTAAACCCAGATGGCGAAACACTCACCAGCCGCGCTGCGCGTTGGAGCGAATTAACCTGCCCTGCTGCAACCAAGCTTGTTCAGGCTATGGTCGATAGCCGCTTGTTTGTGTCGCACCTTAAAAATGAGCAAGCCTGCTTTAGCCTTGCCCACGAAGCCCTGCTACGCCATTGGCAACGCGCCATAGATTGGGTGCAAGAACACCAACAAAGTTTAGCAATTCAAAGTCGTGTGCAACTAGCCACCGAGCGCTGGCTACTTGAACATAAACACAGCGACTTTTTACTAGCGCAAGGCAAACCGCTGCAAGAAGCACAAAGCCTAGTTAAAAACCCTATGTTTAGCTTATCGAGCGACGAACAAGCGTTAATTAAAGCTTCTAACAATAAAGCCAAACGTAAAAAACGCATGTTACAAATAACGGCTGCAACACTTGTGTGCTTAACCTTTATTGCTACATTTATGAGCGTGCGCAGCTATCACGCCGAACAAATAGCAACACAAAAACGCCAAGAAGCTGAAAGTTTATTGGGCTTTATGGTTGGTGAATTTGCCGACAAACTCAGAAGCGTAAGGCGTATGGATTTACTTGATGGTATTAGCAACAAAGCCCTTGAATACTTCGCAAATCAAAAAGTTGACTCTTCATTTTGGAGCTTCCTAAGAAGTGAACAAACATTCAAACAAGAATTCCAATATATACAAACCTTAATGGCAATGGGAGAAGTTGCATATTATAGAGGTAGACTTGACGAAGCCGAAAAGGCATTCGAAAGTGCTAATAATTTACTTAATCCTCTTGTCACAGAATATAGTTCTAGGATGGAAGTATTAAAAACAAAAGGAGCAAATTCTTTTTGGTTAGGGCAAATAGCCTATGATCAGCAGAATTATAAAGTAGCTAGGCCATTCTTTGAAGAATATAAAGTGACTAGCGGAAAAATGTATAAAATTAACCCCAAATCCAAAGACGCTATTACAGAGATGTCAGATTCTAGTAGCACTCTTGGCGCCCTATACTTGAAACTTCAAGAGTATAAAAGAGCTAAAAATGCTTTTCAAGAATCAATTAAGTTTATTGATTTAGGACTCTCCGAGCAGCCCCAAAATGAATATTTATTGATGACTAAAGCAGAGACAGGTACTTGGATTGCTAATGTCGAAGACCATTTAGGATTTCCTGATAGAGCGATCACTAAACACCTCGAAGCCCAGTCACAATATAAAGAACTTTTAAAAAGCAACAAAAATGACCGTATCCAAGAATATTTAGCTCATTCTTACTCCCTAATCGCCTTTATATATGAGGGAGAGGGCAACTACAAAAAGGCATATTCAAATATAAAAATTGCAACTTCAATATTACAAGCCGTTTCCAATAGAGATAAAGATAATAAAGAGTGGGAAAAACAACTTCAACTATATAAAGCTTTCATGATCCCACTAAGCTTTAAAATAGGGCATACAGTGTCAAACGATGACCTGCTGTCAATTGAAAAATACAACTTCAAGATCAGCATTGACAAAGTAATATCAACCAATCACCTCATTGATTATTATCAAACGATTGGAGATTGGGGTAAAAGTGATGAGTTAATTAAAACGAATATTAATATTATAAGTTCAACTAAAGAATTAGATGAATACAACAATGCTATTTTTTTGAGTAAATTTCACTTCCTTTACGCAAAACAACTTTCAAATAAACACCTTGCTACTGAAGCTAATGAACAATGTAGAAAATCATTAGAACTAGTAAAGCCTTTATTAGAGAAAAGCAATAAAACATCATTTAAAAAGCAATACTCAAAATCATCAGAGTGTTTAGTTAAATCCATTTAAAAAGGAAAATTAATGTCTAATTATAAAGTATCACCTCAAATCGATGTTGTAGTTATCGCAACTTTTAATCAAGAAACAGAAAGCTACACGTTTTCCTACTATGATGACAATGGAAATCAAACTGATGGAAATGTAACTGTCACTGTTCAGAACACATTGGTCAACTACAAACTAACAGATAAAAATGAAGAGTTAATTTTTAACGATCCAGAACTATCACCACTTAATGCTCTTGGAGAAGAAATCATTGATGGAAACCTGGATGATATAACAGTTAGTATTTCAAACGATAAGAAGACTGTTACAGTTATCGACGCAGATCTAACAAATGAACAAATTGCAGTTCACCTTGTTGTTTCAAGTGAAAAAGGACAATTCGTTAGTAGTGATCCTAGGATTACAAATAAAGGTGAAAACTAAAAAACATACAAAAGGCTCCACCAAGGAGCCTTTTTCAGTTTAAAAACAATAACTTAAAACCAGAAGATTACCAGAAGGTTAATTTGCACTTTTTTAAGTAACTTTATAGACACCAAAATCGTTTGCATCGGCAAAAAGGAAACGAACGTGTCTACTAACAACAAAAATGAACAACCAAGCACTGCTAAATCAGAAGCTAAAAACGCACTTGCGCAGTCTATCAATTCAGAGCAACTTGCACTAATTGCCCAAATGTTTCAGAACATTCCTGAAGGGGTGTTTATCATTAATGGTCAAGGCACGTTTGAATTTGCAAACCCGATGGCGGCACAACTTTTAGGTGACAACCAAGAAGCCTTAATCGGTCAAAACCTGTTACATTACCTACACGACACCGACCGTGATAAATACATGTATACCCTACTCAGTTGGTTAGATCATAAAGACTCGCCGATAAGCCTTGGTCCAAACGAAGTTAAAATAAACCGCGCCGATAGTAAAACCCTTGAAGCGGATTTATGTATTTCAAGCTTGCCAAAAAACATTGCCGTTGCAGATAATTTATTTATTTGTGTATTACATGATTTATCATCGCACAAAGAGCAATATAATCGCTTAGTTAAACAGGCCACCACTGACCATTTAACCGGCCTTGCAAATAGATTAACCCTTGAGGAATCATTAAAAGAGCATTGGCAAGAAAGCGTGCAAACCAACCAAGCTATTAGCACTATATTAATCGACATTGATTATTTTAAATTATTTAATGACCGATTTGGTCATGTTAAAGGCGATAAGTGCTTACAAAAGGTAGCGAGTATAATTTCAGAATCACTCCCCTCTCATGACTGTTTGGCAGCCCGTTATGGTGGTGAAGAATTTGCGGTTATATTACCAAGGTGTCAAAAAGATACGGCAGCAGTTATTGCAAAACATATTCAAATAAAAATAAACAATATGTCATTTACTGAAATTGGCCTACCGAGTGATTTTAGAATAAGTGTAAGCCAAGGAATTGCTTGCGAGTTTAATAATCAATACCGTACTTCTGAGGCACTAATTTGTGCTGCAGATACTGCTTTATACCGAGCAAAAACAGAGGGCAGAAATAAAATAAGCATAAGCGCATAAAAGGTTATTTTAGTGTAGAACTATGAGCTAAATAGCTTGTTTAGATAATCATATAGTATACTTTTATGTTATTTGTTTGTTCCTTTTTTATTGATAAACTGCAACGTGAAATCAACGTCACAAGGGATCCAACAATGACACTTTTTAAAAAAGTACCTTTGCAACTCGCTATTGCAAGTACGCTAGCTACATCAGTGACTGCAATCGCTGCTGAGCAAACAACAGAAAACACTGCTCAAGATGTTGAAGTTATTTCTGTAACAGGTACTCGCCGAAGCCTTCGTAGTATTTCTGAAAGTACTGTACCTGTCGATTTATTAACAAGTCGCGATCTAACAAGCACTGGTCAACTTGATATGAGCCAAGTACTTGCCTCTCAGTTACCTAGCTTTAACTACCCTAGTGCCACCATTGCTGATGGAACTGACCATGCAAAACCGGCTGTTTTACGTGGCCTTGCTCCTGACCACACATTAGTACTTATCAATGGTAAACGCCGCCATGCGGGTGCACTATTAAATTTAAACGGTACGGTAGGCCGTGGTTCAACAGCTGTTGATTTAAATAATATTCCTACTTCAGCAATTAAACGCGTAGAAGTACTTCGTGATGGTGCTGCTGCTCAATACGGCTCTGACGCGATTGCTGGTGTGATCAATATTGTATTAAAAGACGCCGATGAAGGCGGCAGCGTGAGCTTCACATATGGTGAATACGATACACAAATGGCAGGGTCTCCTCAGCTACTAAACACCACAACTGATAGCGAAGGCAACTTAAGCTTTGAAACTGGCAGCGACCGTGAAGTAAACGACGGTATTACGCGTACAGCAAGTGCTAATGCTGGCTTTGCACTAGGCGATAATGGCTTTATTAACGTGTCGATAGAGTCACGTAATAACGAGCCAACAAATCGCTCTGGCTTTGATGCACGTGAGCAATATAGCCGTGATGAGAATGGCGATTTAGATTCGCGTGAATTTGACTTTGACCGCTATAACCACCGATTTGGTAAAGCCGATATCGAAGACTTCGCACTTTTTTATAATCTAGGTTATGAGTTTGATAACTCGTTATCGCTTTACTCATTTGCTAGTTACTCAAACCGTAAAGGTAACTCAGGTGGCTTTTATCGTCGCGCCAAAGATTCTCGTAACTTAACTGAAGTGTATCCTGACGGTTTCTTACCGCAAATTGATACCGATGTAGATGACTATTCATTTGCAATTGGCTTAAATGGCGAAACTAATGATTGGACTTGGGATGTAAGCACCAATTATGGTCGCAACGATTTTGGTATTGGCGTAAGCAACAGCTTAAATACCTCGATGGGTGTTAGCAGCCCAACAGAATTTGATGATGGCTCGCTTGTTTATGAACAATACTTAGTGAACATGGATGCTAGCAACACACTAGATTTAGGTTTACCTGATGATGTGTTTGTTACGATTGGTGCTGAGTATCGTCACGAAAACTACCAAATCAAAGCAGGTGAAACAGCCTCTTACCTAACTGTATTAGATGACGATGGCAACCCAGTTGCTGCCGGTGGCGCGCAAGTATTACCTGGTTTCTCACCAGAAAGTGCAACCGATAAAAGCCGTCATAACATTGCGGTATTTGCAGAGTTTGATACTTACCTAACTACAGATTGGAACCTTGTTTTAGCAGGTCGTTTTGAAGATTACAGTGATTTTGGTAGTACCTTTACCTCAAAACTTGCTTCGCGCTACAGCATTAATGAGTCACTGTCGTTGCGTGGTGCAATTAGCACAGGTTTTAGAGCGCCATCACTTGCCCAAACATCTTATAAATCAGTAAGCACTGTTTTTGAAAATGGTGTGCCAAATGAAGTGGGGTTATTCCCTGTTGATGAGCCAGCAGCGCAAGCACTGGGAGCTCGTGATTTAGACGCTGAAGAGTCAGTTAATATGACGGCGGGTTTCATCTTTACGCAAGGCGGCTTTAGCTTAACCCTTGATGCGTATCGCATTGAAATTGACGACCGTATCGTATTGTCTGAAAACTTAAGCGGCCCTGAAGTTGAAGCGATTTTAGCCGAAGCAGGCGAAGTAAATACGCAGCGCGTTCGTTACTTTACTAATGCCATTGATTCACGTACGCAAGGTGTTGATATTGTTGCGACCTACTCACTAGGCTTAGAAAACTATGGTGATTTACGCTTAAGTGCAGCGGTTAACTTTAACGACACTGAAGTAACACACGTTAAAGAAAATCCACCTGAATTAGAGGCGCTTGGCGATAGCTACGAGTATTTCTCTCGTCGTGAAATCACACGCTTTGAAAAAGGTACTCCAGCCGATAAATGGAACCTATCTGCAACATGGGATTATGAAAACTTCCAAACAACATTACGAGCAACTCGTTATGGTGAAGTAGTTGATACTGCAAGCAGTGAAGATGGTGATGAAGTACTTGATGCTAAATGGATTGCTGACTTAGAAGTGGCTTACCGCCCTGATGAGCAGTGGAAGTTTGCATTAGGCGCCAATAACCTATTCGATCAGTACCCTCAAGATACTGTAAGTAATATTGGTTACAGCGATTTCAACCAAATTTTCCCTTATAGTGGCTTTGCACCATACAGCTTAGATGGCCGTTTTATTTACGGTAACATCACTTATAGCTTCTAAAAAAATAGGGCGTGAAAGCAGTAATTGCTAACACGCCCTAACCTACAATGATGAGTGAATAAATTAACTAATTTGAATAGTGTGATACGCCAATAAAGTGCCATCACTATTTTGTGCTGTGTTTAAAATAAACTGCTCATAATCACTATCAAACACGTTATCGATGCTAGCAAGAGTTGTATCTTGTTCACCGCGTGATTTGTAATCGCTGTGAGTGGTACAAATTTCTTTTGCAAACGCATCAGTAAAACAGAACTGGCTAATTACATAGTCGTTATTGTTGTTTGCTACTTTAAAGTGAATATGAATAGTACGGCCAGAATACCAACCAGGGAAATGCGTTTTAAAGTTCACACGGCCACTGCTATCTGTGATCAATGAACCACGGTACCAAGTACTTGCCTCAGCTTCGGCATCGCCGTCAGTACAGAAGTCACCGGCAAAACGTGAGCTATCAGAACTACTGCTAGTATCGCCCGAGTAAATACCGCTGGTATCACAGTGCCAAACCGAGATTTCGTAATTTGCTAATGGGTTACAGTCGCTATCAATTAACTGTAAGCACAGCATCATAGGTAAACCGGTTAAACCATCCGAAATATCTTCGTCTGAATCAGCTTGGAAGTAACATGGGCCTTCGGTTGTAGCCTCTGTAAGTGCTAACACACATGCTGTTGATGTTTCAAAAATACTGTCATCAGGAAAGTCATCAGTAATAAGTGCTGTTGTGCCCGATACATAATCACTGTCGTTCGTGGTTGTTGTATCGCCTGTATCAGTGCTGGTGTCTGTGCCTGTTGAAGTGTCTGTATCTGATGTTGTATCCGTTGATGAGACTGTATCTGAGTTACAGCCTAAAAATGCCAACATAGGCACAGCAGCAACTGAAACACCTAATGTTTTTAGCATTTTTCTACGAGTATAAAGTTCAGGTTTTAAAGTCATATTGTGCCCCTTCGCTAACATGAGTAATTAGCATCGAGTATAAAGAACAAATGTAGAGACTTTGTGTAGAAAAAGTGGTGCTTTTATAGAGTGACTAGGATGCGCATGCCAAAAAATAGACATTTATAGTATATTCATTATTGGCTATTACATTTTACTATTACATCTATGAAGTTAATTCACAAACTCTTAATTACTAATCTTATTATTACGTTATTGCTGGTACTGACCATGTTTGGTCTGAACGCAATTACCAATAAGCGTATGCTCAATAATGTGTTTGAAGATATAGATAACGAAGCATTTAACCGTATAGCCACTGAAATTAGCCAGCAGTATCAGCAAACGGGTTCGATTGGCATGTTTATCGATTCTAAAGCCCTGTGGTATGAGCTAATTAACCGCAATTTTCATTCAAGCCGTTTATTATTTTCACCCAATACCCCAAAGCCAAGAGAGCCCGGGCCTTTTACACAAGATGGCCCTCCCGAAAAGCATATGCAAAATGAGGCTATGCCACCCCCCGATGACTTTGGGAAGCCACCATCGTTCGATCAAGCACCTGAATTTGACCCATCAACTGAGTTTAACGAGCTTGCAAACTTTGCTGACATGCGTGAGCCACCGCCTCGCAATAAACCCATGGCTGATGACTTTATACCCTTTGAAAAACGCCTAAGTTTACTTGATGCAAAAGGCGAAATACTGATTGCTGGCAATACCGAAACTGAGGTCGTGAACGAGCAAGAAATCACTCACAATGGTGACGTTGTTGCAGTGCTTCAGCTGCATGCTAACCGCAGTCATGTTAGCGCACTGACTCAGCATTACCTTAATACCCAAATTAATATCAGTTTGTGGACAGCAGGGATTGGTTTATTAATTGCGTTATTGTTTAGTTACTTACTCGCACGTCATTTTACTAACCCTATTTCGCAGCTGAAAAAAGGCGCAAAAGCCCTTGCAGAGCGAGAGTTTGAGACAAAAATAACCGTCAACAGTAGTGATGAATTTGCGACCTTAGCGGATGATTTTAATCGTATTGCCACAGAGCTCAGACGCTTTGAATCGCAGCAAAGCCAATGGCTCATGGATATTTCTCATGAGTTGCGCACGCCTTTAACTATTTTAGAGGGTGAACTAGAGGCTATTAACGATGGCATTATCGAACCAAATCAAAAAGCAATAATCTCACTGCAAGAAGAAGTGGCGCTGTTAAGCCGACTTGTCAACGACTTACATAAAGTCAGCTCACTCGACAGACACAGCTTCAACTATCACATGGAAGCCATTGATTTTAATGCCTTGGTAGCCCTACAAGCGCATAAGTATGCGTTTAAATTTCAATCCAAAAACATCACGCTTAATGCCACCTTACCAGAGCAAACGGTAATGGTTTTGGCTGACCAAAATCGTATTACGCAAGTATTACAAAACATATTAGAAAATAATTTACGCTATACAGATGAACAGCAAAAAGTCTGGTTAGATTTAACGGTGTCTAACCATCATGTATTTTTGTCGATAGAAGATTCAGGCCCCGGTGTTCCTGATGAGGCCCTTGAAAAACTATTTGATCGTTTATATCGCACCGATAGTTCTCGTAACAGAAAAACCGGCGGTTTTGGCTTAGGCTTGGCAATTTGCCAAACAATTGTTGAAGCCCACCAAGGAAAAATAAATGCAACTAAAAGCCGTTTAGGCGGTCTGTGTATAACGTTAAAACTCCCGCTTGCAGAGGCGCACTAATATGTCAGAAACCTTAGCTAAACAGCATATTCTCGTTATTGAAGATGAAGTTAAAATTGCCGAATTAATAGAAAAGTATTTATATCTTGAAGGGTTTAAAACAAGCCTAATTCACGATGGCAACTGCGCACTGGATGCTGTTAATGAGCTAAACCCTGATTTGATTATTCTCGATATCATGCTGCCAGGCACAAATGGCATCGAGTTGTGCAGCAAGATAAGACAATACAGTGATGTGCCTATTATTATGCTTACAGCACGGGTCGAAGAAATTGATCACTTAATTGGTTTTGATGTGGGTGCCGATGACTATGTTACTAAACCATTCAAACCAAAAGAGTTAATGGCGCGTGTGAAAGCCATTTTAAAACGACGCCGAATGCCAACTAACAAACCGAGTACATTCACAGCAGGCAATATTATTGTTGATCCGAGCGAATACAAAGTACTGGTAAAAAATGAAGAACTGAAACTTACAATTAATGAATTTAGTTTATTAAAAATATTAATTGCCTCACCTAATAAAGTTTTTTCACGCCAAGATTTACTGACCATGACCCAAGGGAAGTACTTTGAGAGCTACGAGCGCAGTATTGATTCACACATTAAAAACTTGCGTAAAAAGCTGACTCAAGCCGACCCTGATAGCCATTACATTGAGTCAATTTATGGCGTGGGATATAAATTTAAAATTTAAACAACCTTTTTCACACTTGCGACGACTAACTAAATAACATAACCCATTAGGACATCATTATGAATTTAGTACGTATTAGCGTAAGTGCACTCTTAATCACAGCCACTACTGCCTGTATTGGCCTCTCAAAAGCCAGTACAACAAACAACCAAGGTGATTATCGCGTTATCACTTTTAAAGACTGTAAAAAGGTAAGCGAAAGCCCCCTCAATAACGAGCAAATTGCAGCGTACCTAGAGCTTGAGCGTGAGCAAGTAAAATTAGAAGCACTTGAGCAACCAATTAATGACATAGAGCTACAAGTTACTGAGTACTCTGAGCAAATAGAAGCAATCACCGAAGAAGCTGTTATTGAAGACGAGAACCACTTGCGAATTAATAAAAGTTTATTAAAAGAGCAAGATAAGCTGGCCAAAGAGCTCAATAAACTTATGGCTGCTCATGATGCCGATTTTAAAGCACTGGAACAGCAAGCAAAGTTAATTGAACATGCCGCTAAGCAGTTTGATAAAACAATGAAGCCTTTGATGCAGCAAGGTGAGTCAACCCATCTACAAATTTTAGCGCCGGGTGAAGACGAAAAACCAGGGTGTTTTTACACTATCTAAAGCACGTTACCTAGATGTGCGTAAAGTTTCGCATGTGATTGCCGAATGTCTTCTTTATGCACTTGCTTAAACCATTTTAATGCTTGATCTTGCTTTCCTGCTTGCCAATTGATTTCAGCAAGACGTAACTTATAAATAGCAATCACATGTCGATCTGAATCTGTATCCATGTACTTAAGAGACTGTACATAAACTTCATCGGCTTGCTCATAATTTGCCAGAAGTTGGTGGGTACGAGCTAAATTACCTAAAGCAACAGAGATTTTGCGGTTATGGTTGGTTTTTAAAATCCAATCAGCGGCAGTTTTTCGATTTGCAAGTGCACCGTCTATATCACCTAATGAGTGATAAACATTTGCTTTATTCGAAGCCAGTTCAAAGTGGAAAATGGGATCTTTGCTTTTGCCAAAGCGTCGCTCTGCCCTATCAAGAATTTGCAATGCCGTTTCTTTGTTGCCAAACACGTATTGTAGATTAGCCAATTCAACCATACGCATAGGGTTACCAAAGGAGTCGAAGATTGCTTGCAGTTTTTCAAATGCTTTTGTGGCATATTTACGACCTGTTTCGAAGTCGCCTAAATAATGCATTGATTTGGCGTAATAAAAGTAAACTTGCACCTGAAATACAACAGGTAACTCTTCACTGGTAATGAAAGGCTCAGTGCTATCTTTCAAGATTTGATATTCCATTTTGTCGTAGAAATAATCAAACTGATAAGATTTAATTTCATACCAACGCGCAGAGCCAAGCTCACTGCTTGCTAGCTGTTGATTAATGTAATCTAAGCAACTAATTTGTGATTGTTGCTCACAAAACATCTCATGATCACTAAAGTTTTCAGAGGCATTGGCATTAAGGCTCGATAATCCTAACAATAACAAGGCTAACTTTTTCTTCATGCTCTATTTTCTCAGCGATAACTCACTCAGAAAACTAACAAAGTTTAACAGCTTATAACAGTAATTTTTAATTAAATTGATAAGTGTAACCAAGCACTAAGTTTTGATCTGAGCCGTAATCACTGTCTTCTGTTGCAGCAAATAGCTTGAAACTTTGTTGTTTATCAAATTGATAACTTGCACCAATGGCTGCGAAATAACCTGAATAATCGTTAGACCCAACCGAATACGCTGCGGCAGTCATTAATGTCCATTTTTCGGATAATGGCTTTAACGCAAATGCGCCTAAGTAACCACCATCACTACTGTTTGGAATAAGCACCCAACCTTCAGGGCCAGGTATTTCTGTTGTTAAACACGCACCTTGCCCTGCTAAACAAGCAATTTCACCATCAACATGGCTATAACCACCCATAGCGAAAATTTGCCAACCATAGGGCGCAATATCAAAGTAACTCAGTGGCATAAAGGTGCCAACACTATAGGTTGTACGCTCAGCTCCTTGATCATAACTTTGCTTACCAAAGTTAAAATTAACAATGCCAATATCAAATAGCCACGAGCCACCAACACGCCATTCATCGCCATTGGCACTCACACTAGCATTAAGCTTTTTTACTGCTCCTAAACTTAGCGAACCGGTGATCCTTAATTCATCAGAATAACTTGCACCAAACTGAGTGACGACCTTGGTGGGATCTTCACTCAGTTTTGTTTGTTCACCCGAAGCGGTTTGTGCTGCTGATGCGCTAAACACTGAAATTACCGATAAAGCAGCGAGTACTGCTTTTTTACCTAATACCATATTAACGTCCTTTTAGTTTGACTGAGTCACAATTCATAATAACTGTGTATTAGGTAAATAAAAGTGTTTATTTTATGCTCTTTGAAAAACTTCACATTAGAGGGAGGATAATCTAGTAAAAGCCGGCTAAACACTACTTTAGCCAGCATCCGATCCCTTAAAGAAGGAGTAAACTACCTAAACCTAGGAAGGTAACAAAACCGACGATGTCGGTGACTGTGGTCAGGATCACAGAACCTGAAAGGGCTGGATCGATTTTAAGCTTATCTAAAATCGATGGGATCACTACCCCTGATAATGAAGCAGCAACCAAGTTAAGTAAAATAGCGATAGTGATGGTTAAACTTAACATGCCATCGTTGAACCAAAAATAAGTAAGCACACCAATCACAAAGGCCCAAACACAGCCATTTAACGCCCCTACTCTTAGCTCTTTTTTCAGCAGTGCTCTACGGTTGGAGTCGGTAACCTGACCAAGCGCTAAACCGCGCACAATTACCGTTAACGTCTGACTACCTGCAATACCGCCCATAGAAGCGACAACCGGCATTAATACCGCCAGCGCAACCACTTGCTCGATAGTTGCACCAAACAAACCGATAAACCAAGAGGCCAAAAACGCCGTTGCTAGATTAATACCAAGCCAAATACCGCGGTTTTTTGCCGATTTAGTGACGCTTGAGAACAGATCCTCGTCTTCACGAAGACCACCGGCTTTTGCAGCCGCTTCGTCGGTGACTTCTTGGCGCAATTCATAAGCTGATGACACTGATAACCGGCCTAATAGTTTGTTGTCGGCATTCACAACAGGCATCGCCATTTGCTCACTGTGAATAACCACTTCAGCAGCCTCGTATAGGTCGTCATCAGCATGTAAAGCCGATACATCAAGGTTCGCGTAATCCAGCAGGCTGTCGTTATCATTGGCTCTAAATAAAGCATTGATAGCCACTTCACCAATGAGAGTGCCCTTACGGCTGACTAGATAAATCACCTCGGTATATTGCGGTAAGCCTTTTTGAAAAATTTTACGCGCGCCAGCTACTGTGAGTTTTTCTGACACTTTTAGTGCATCAAAATCGAGCCAGTGACCTAACTGCTCTGGGTTATATTGCTGTGCAAGGTCGTACTGCTTTGTTTGAACTTCATCGAGTTGTCTGCGTGCATAATCAACAAAGCGCTCAGGAATAATTTCTTCAAGTTCAAGTAACTCTTCTACGCTCACTTCGTCAAGTAGCTTAAAGCCTTCGGCTTCTTCTAGACTTTGCAATAACCAACGACAGCTATCGCCACCTAGGTTAATGAAGATTTCATGTTGTGTATCTTCATCAAGTAATTGCCAAATTTCTAGACGCTGCTCTTTGGGTAACGCTTCAAACAATAACGATAAATGTTCAGTAGAAAGCTTTTCTTTAGCATCAGCAAGTAACTTATTTTTACGTGTTGTGGTATCACACTGAAGCAAGTCATCAATTAACTGGGGAAGTTGGTCAACAGGATACTCAATCATTTGAGACCTCGGTTAATTACATCAATAACAATAGTCTAACGCAGCTCGGGAAAAATAACTGCTCTGAAAAGGTATATTTTTTTGCAACCAAACAATTATCCCCAGCTGTAAAACATCGTTTTTAAATCACTGTTTCAAGCTAGAGAGTCACAATTGCATAAAAAAGTACACCTAAATACAATTAAGATCTATTATCATTCGCATTATAATGATAAAATCTCAGCCCTCCTTAACTTTTCAATAATAAATACGGGTATCAGCATGAAAAACAGAATAAAGTATTTGCCACTTGTGATTGCATTTGCTCTCACTGGATGCGGTGGTTCAGATAGTAATGATGCACCTGAGTTCACCAGCAACTTAACATTCACATTAGATGAAGACACATCTATTACGGGCCAAGTTGTGGCAGCAGATGATGACGCTGTTAGCTATACCCTAGGCTCTGCAGCAAGTAACGGACTATTTGCTTTAAATGCTGATGGCAGCTTTAGTTATACCCCAAAAGAAAATTTTGCAGGCCAAGACACAGTAACCGTTACCGCCACTGACGGCAGCTTAAGTACTGATGCAGTACTTACTTTTACGGTTAACAACGTTAACGATGCACCAACGCTTACGAGCCAGTCAATCACTGTAACCACCTCAACAACAACTGAAGGTTCATTAACTTTTAATGATGCCGACGGTGACACTGTAACTGTCTCTTTAGTAACGCCTCCTACCAACGGTACCCTTACTCTAGATGAACAAACAGGGGCATTTACATTTACAGCAGAAACTCTGTCAGAAATTAACGACAGTTTTGTTATTGAATTTACCGATGGCAATATTAGCTCGCCTATCAGCGCAACCATTGAATTAAAACCTTCGTATGTTACGAACGAAGATAAGCTCAATTACTACTACAGCTCAGATAAGTCTCATTTAAAACAAGCTGAAGCGATTAGTGAAAATATCAATGACGATGTGTATTTGGATACAATTAATGCAAGCTTAGGTCTTGGTTATGTTGTTGCTGGTTTCGAAGAAAAATCAAATCAACACTTTAATGCTATTACCAGCTTAGATGAAAAAGCCAGAGCTTACAGAAGCACATCTTCACAATATGACTCGTTTGGGGAGTATGACATAGCAGCCGAGTTTCGTGCTAAATCTGTCATAGCCTACAACCAGTACCTTGCAGAAAAAGGGCTAAATAATATCAGTTCAGACGATCCTGATTTTTATCAGAATGTCATCAAACTCTATAATCGTGCAGGTCAAACAAATTTAGCAAAGGAATTACTCAATACCCTCACTACTTTTGCAAACGAAATAAAAAGCGATGAATACACAGTCGCTTACGCAAAATATTTAGCTTCTTTTTACAAAACATCTAACTCATTAAGAGAAGACTATTACTCTGATAGAACAGAAGAAAAAAGACAGCAAGCAATTGAGAGCGTTGTTGCTATGGGTGAACTAGCTGAGCAAACAGGTTACTTCATCGAAAAAAGTGGTGACTTTAAAGGCTTACCTAGTGATCGAATTAAAGCACTATACGTCTTAAGGGCAGCTGAAGCTTCATTGCGTCTAAACGAAACAGAACTTGCCAAAAAGTATGTTAATTTAGCTTTATCACTATATGGTATTACAGGCTTAGATAGTAACTATGTGTACCAAGCCAGTCCCTACTATGAAGCAACCAAACATCAATATCAATTTCCCTTAGAAGGCCTTACAGGGCTCATTCACGGCCTTTACAACATACCTCTCGACGAAAACCCTGCTTTAAAATTAATGATAAAAGAAGCAGATATAAGTGACGCACTTGAGTACAGCATGGGACAAGACATTGCAAAAAACCTCATTGCAGGTCAGGAAATTGACGATGCAGTATCATACGCAAAAACTTATTTTACAGAAGATAGCAAAGTTAATATAAATAGCTTTTACAAAGCTTTGACCTGGGAATCTAACCAAGATGGTGCTGTACTTGTACTTGAAGCTAGAGGAGAAAACGAACTCGCATTGCAGGTTCTAGACTATACTGCAGACATCTTATTTTCTGAAGCTTTCATTACAGAGCAAAAATATGCAAGATATATTACAGGCACTTATGGATGTGCAGGGATAGTGCAAAAAGCTATCTCTTTAGGTGGCTTAGATCATGCTAAAAGTTATGCAAGCAGATGTAAAACTATGCTAGCGACTTATTTATCTCCGAACTCAGAGCTATTCACCACGAAAATGGCACTGGAGGCTTATCGTAATTTAATTAATATATACGACTTTATTAATGATAACTCTGAGCTAACAGCTGCATTAGAGATAATTAATCAACATATTGCATTACTCTCTGATGATAGTGAAAAAGTTAAAGCATACTTAGCGATCACTGGTTACTTAGTTAAAGCAGGCGAAGTAGAGGTAGCTAAGCAACAACTACTACAAACATATTTAATTATCTCAAATCTCAAAACATCTTTAGAATTTGAAGATTACATAGATTTAGTAGAAAAGGCGGCAATAGCCTCAATAAGTGATGCCCCAATAACTACAGGAGTTTATTATCAAGATTCGTTTGTTACATCTTTGAAAAAATACCAAACGTCCAACTCTCAATATTTGTCAATTTATAATGAAGTTATAGCTGCACTTCATGATTTAGCTAATGATGCAAATCAGGCATTAATGAAGCAATCTGAAAAATTAGTCATAGATAACACTGCTATGCTAGTCACTCTATTTGCAAGACTTGAAGACGATGCAGCAGTTACTGAGCTAATTAATCAATCTGTACTTGGTGAAGCCGATAAATTAGCGCTTTATGCAAATTTTGCTGCAATTCGAGCAACTAAAAATGACTTCCCTACATCTTCGATTGCGAGTATCGATACGGACCACGATGGTAAACCCAACTTCTTCTTATCAGGCGCATCAGAGCAAGCAATTGCCGACTCAGGCTTAATTGCTGATAACGATGCCGACAATGATGGTATTGAAGACAGTATCGATTTAACTCCATTAGGAGAGTAGTACGTTCATATCACGGCGAGGCAATTATGCCTCGCCCGTCAAGTTAAAAACCTCAAAAAATTCATAAAAACACAAACCAAAAGAATTTAATATTCCTTAAAAAGTTAAAAAACCAACAAATACAATTGAGATCTATTTCTATTCGCATTTTTAATTGATACAATCACCCGCTCTTACCTTTGTGCAAAATATGCAACAAATTAAGCTATTTAATAAAGGTAATTAACTATTGCCAGCTCTTAAGCGGCCTTCTCTTTAATCTAATTGGTACTATTTCAGGAGTTTTACCATGCAAATGCGCTACTTATCAGCGTGTTTGATGCTTTTACTTAATGCCCCTTTACACGCTAATGAAGTAAAGCAACAAACAACAGATCCTCAATGTAACGATAGGAACAATAAGCAATGCAAAGAGATAGAGCGCATTACTGTTAAAGGGCAATACATCGGAATTGAAGTACCTGAGGTGATAGGTCGTGCCTATTTAGATAGAAACTTTATCGAAGCAACCCCTAAAGGTAATGGTGATATCAACGAATTGATTGCCTTACTACCGGGCGTGCAATTAAGTGAAGACTACTACTCAATTGATAACCTTGCTGAAATTAGCGCCCCTGAAATAAGTATCTCGGGTGCAAAGCCTTGGCAAACAGGCTTTATGATTGATGGTATGAATTATAACAATCGTCTTGATCCTGCCAGTGCGAGCCGTATTGGAGCCTCTGAAAATGAGGTGTCAGGCGGTGTGCAGAGCATGAATATTAACAGTCAAATTGTTGAGTCAATTACTGTTTACGACCATAACATTCCAGCAGACTTTGGTGACTTTTCTGGTGGCGTGGTCGATGCCGAAACAATTTCACCTTTTTCTACAGATACTCGTGTGAGCTTTGGTATCCGTGGTAATCGCAGTGATTGGGGGGAGTACCATATAATCGATAACGATGAGCCTGATGACACCACAGAGGGCAAAGACGACCTTGAGCCACCAATCTATGAAAAAACTAATATCGATTTTTCAATCCAAAAAAAATTAAATGATCAGCATGCGTTACTAATGAGCGTGAGCTATTTAAAAAGTGATATTTCGGATATTTCGCTCTCAGCACAGAAGGTAGAAAGTAGAGAAAACATCAACGCCCTACTGAAATACAGCTATCGCGATGGCTGGGTTGATTCACTTGATTTAAGCGTTATGTATGCCCCTTATACTTCAGACTCGTACTTGAAAGACGTGCTTAATAGTGACTATCAAGTTGAAGGGGGAAGTTTTGGTTTTACTGCAAATTTAGCTGAAGAAACACGCTTTGGTCACTTCAGCAGCAAATTTAATATGAGTCAAAGTGATAACAACCGTACAGGGCCTGCGCATTTTTATACTTGGCTTCAAGCAAAAGGTAAAGAGTGGGGTCAATTAGCAGATCAAAGCGCCGACTCAACTCCTGTTTCAGAGTACGGCGGCTATGGCAATCTTGATAATACGCAAACCAGCTTTAATTGGCGAAATACCTTAACACTTGAGCGTAAAAAGTGGGGCAATACTGAACACGCAATTCGCGTGGGCGCTGAACTTAACCATCAAAACTATGAGCGTACTCGCCAACAAAACTATTATAAGTATGACTCGCCAATTCAATACTCATCAACCAGCGCACAACTAAACTGCAGTGGCTATACCCTTGATTGTGTTGAACAAAGTTTTTATGTTGATTTAGATACCCTTGCCGAGCAATTAGGTGGCAGTATCGACTTTGATAACCCAGAGCACTTACTTGCCTACTCGAATAACGTCGCGACAACTGCTCAGTATTTTAACTCACGTTTGGTCACACCCAGTGAACAAATAGACGTAAGCTTAAATAAAGCAGCACTGTATGCTACCGATGTGATCACCTGGAAACAGTTTGATTTTCATTTAGGTGTTAGATACGACTACGATGATTTTTTCAAAAATCACAATATCGCGCCACGCTTTTCAATGGGTTATGACGTATTTAACGATGGCAATACGCTATTGACTGCAGGTTTAAACCGTTATTACGATGCGGGCCTACTCGGTTATAAAATTAAAGAGCAACAAAAGTTTGCTTATCGTGAGTACCGTCCTATTCAAAGTGGCTACTTACAAGCTTGGCTTCCTTCTTCTTACACAGGTAACTTTCGCTATATTTATGACAATGTGAAAAGCCCTTACGATGATGAAATTGCGTTAGGTCTTCGCCACGCTACCGAGAGTTTCGGTAACTTTGCAGTGAAATACGTACATCGCAACAAAAAAGACCAGCTATCTAGAAATGAAGAAACCAACCTAAAAAACGATGGTTATCAATATATTACTATTTATAATAATGGTACTGGTGAAAGCGAACGTTACTCACTGTCTTGGGATGCAAAATTTGGCGACCATTCAATATGGGCCAATGCATCTTATAGCCAAAATAGTGAAAGCAATAGTGACTACACTGCAACACCCGACAACACCCCTATTGAGTCACTGATTTACTATGAGGGTGAGCTCATGAGCTTATCTGATTTAGATACCCTAAAAGCGAATTTTGGTCGCCCAGTAACTGCTAACTTTGGTTGGAATACAGATTGGACTGATACTTTTTCAACTGGTTTAACAGCAACTTACAGCGGCAGTTACACAACTGCAATTAAGTCTAGTAGCGATCAGCGAATTGGTATTGGTAGTGAGTGTACTACGTGTGAAGCAGTTGAAATATTTGTACCAAAGTACGAAGCACATACCTTTGATTCTCGCATTATGTTTGCATTAAGTAGCCGTTGGGATTATCAAATAAGTCAATCTCAATCTGTTGAAGTTCGCCTTGACATAAGCAACTTATTCAATGCACGTAGCCATGCCATTACAGAAGGAAACTCAGGTATTGAGCCCGGAAGAATGTTTTGGTTAGGGGTGTCTTATAACTATGAATAAATGGTTATTTCTCTTTACGTGCAGCATTTTTACAACGAGCGCCTTTGCGCAAGAGCAGTCATTACGTGAATTATACGCAAAGCCACAGCATGAGTGGCCAGCGATTATTAGTAGTAAAGATGTGCCAGCTTCACCGCTCAAACCTCTAAAAGCCAAGCCGATTAAGCAAAGTGATGAGATCATCGCATTAGGTGAAAAACTATTTAACGATACCCGTTTGTCGCGAGATAACACGGTAAGCTGTGCAAGTTGTCATGAGTCTCGATTGGCGTTTTCAGACAGACGAAAGTTAGCTGTCGGCATTGACGGTCAAGTCGGCACACGAAACACCCAAGCCATTATTGGTATTGATCATTGGCAAAGCTTCTTTTGGGATGGCAGAGCTAAAACTGCAGCTCAGCAAGCATTAATGCCAATTGAAAACCCAATAGAAATGGGCAGTTCGGTTGAGCTTGTGCTTAATAAAATAAACAGGGCTGAGGACTATAAAAAACCAATACTCAATGCCTTTGGCAAAGAAGCGCTTAATAAGGAGCTATTAGCTCTATCGCTTGTTGCTTTTGAGCGCACCTTTGATGTACCTGAGTCATTATTCACGCGGTTTATCGATAAAGCGCAAACGAGTCCTAGTGAAGCTGTCGCACTTTTAGACGATCAACAACTTGAAGGCTTACATTTATTTAGAACCAAGGCGAGGTGTATGACTTGTCATGAAGGTGCTTTACTCAGCGACAATGAATTCCATGTTACGGGGCTACATTTTTATGGTAGAAAACTTCAAGATTTAGGCCGTTTTGATGCCACCCAAGACTCCGCTGATATTGGCAAGTTTAGAACCCCTTCTCTTTTAGCATTACAACAAAGTACGCCTTGGATGCACCATGGTGGCTTTCAAAGTTTGCTGGGGATAGTCAACTTCTACAACGCAGGTGGAGCAAGGCCAAAACCGAGAAAAAAATTTAAAGATGATCCAAACTACCCACAGACAACTGAGTTACTGCATAAGTTAGAGCTCAGTAAGGATGAAAAAAATGCACTCATCGCATTTTTAGAAACCCTTTAACTGCACGCTCGCTCTTAGCGATAAGAGCGGGCTTTCTTACCCCTTTAATTGACTTGGCGTAAGCCCGGTCCAGCGTTTAAACGCTCGTCTGAAATTAGCAATATCATAAAATGATAAGCGCATGGCAACTTGCTCATTGCATTGTTCCCGTATGGCAAGCAGGTAAATCGCTTTGCGCTTACTTTGCTCATCATACAAGGTAGAAAAACGTACGCCATGAGCTTTTAATTTACGCTTGAAGGTTGCAGGGCTCATGGCAAATTGGCTGGCTACTTGATCTAAATTTAACGCCGGAGTTTGATAAATTAATCGGCTCACGGCTTCAACAAAGGTGCTATTTGCAGAATTTAATGCCGCTAGTTGCGAGTTAATTTGTGAGAACCGAAAGCTACTAAAAGCGGGGTTAGTGAGCCTTAGGACATGTTTATTCAATACCCAACGGGTTATAGGCTTTTCAAAAGCGACTTTAAGGCCTAAATGCTGCTCGTATTCTTGGCTATGTCTGGCGCGTTTATAGGCAAACTCAAACTGACAAGGGACTCGCTCACCCGCCACTTTTTTAAGAATTTGGTAAAACGCAGCGCTGTAAATTTCCATAACATACTGGCTTATTTCATCATCCAAGCCCACAGCATTTTGCAGCACAATGTAATACTGCTCGTTATGCACATAACTGTAACTAAATAACAAAGGTGCCAGTTGCATGCGCAAATTGTGTAACTGCTTTAAAGCTTGGCCGATGTGCGCAGCATGTAACACGCCTTGGGCGGCAACAGAGGTATCGTTTGCCAGTTGACTGCCTAATAAAAAACCGCTGTCGGCAGATTTCATCAACTGCTTAAACTGCGTCAATAAGCGCACTTGCTGTGAAATACTAAACTGATGCTGCACACTCATTAAGTCTTGCTCAAACACCCCTGTGCCTCTGAGTAACTTATGCAGTGCAATGCCGCGACTTAAGGCCAGCTCCACCAGCGTGGTGATCAGTCCCTGTGCGGTGAGGTATTTGTCATCTTGATTAAGATACGGCTTCACAATGGCTGACTCTTTGTTGTTTTTGTTGTTGTAACTTAGCGTGTAAACGCGAGCTTAAACTTTGTGGTGTATCGCCTTGTATACTGCCAACTAAGGCCGCTGTTACATCTTGAAACTTTGCGTGTTTTGCACCTTCGACCTTAAAAGCACAATGACTCAGCGCCGAGGTAATTTGCGCCACCAGCTCTTTCGCTTGTACTGCGCTGGTGTTTGGCATTAGCACCATAAAGCAGTCTCCTGCATAGCGGCACACCACATCGCTAAGACGGCAATTCATCAATAAAAGCTCGCTTACTTCACCTAGTAAGCGGTCGCCTTCGATAAAGCCAAATTCAGCGTTAAAATCAGCAAAACCACGAATATCAATAGCGGCCAGTTGCAGAGGCTGTGGCTCACTTAATTGCTCTTTTAACACAGCTTGTAAGTAATCAGCCTTATACAGCCCGGTTATTGAACACACTAACTCATGCTCCCGATGCTGGGCTTCACGGCGTTTTAATTGCCTATTCAGTACGTATTGCTCTTGATGCCATTGATACAGCCCAAGGCTTGTGAAAATCATGCCTATCGGCGCAGGCAATGATTCAATCCAAGTAAGCCAAGTATTGGTTGGTTGATGTAACCACTCATCAAATAAATCAAGGGAAGCTGAAAACATAAAAAGCCCAAGCCCAAGCACTAAAAAGCTGGTGACTTTGCCGGGCGGCCTCGAAATAAGCAGCGCAGCTATCCAAGTAAGGGTCATTAGCACAATGCCACCCTCACCTAAAATATCTAACCATGCGATATCGGCTAGAGGCTTTAATTCTCCTGCTTGTGCGCTTAGCAAAAACGCAATTACAAACAGAGCAATAACTGCATTGGTTAAAAATCGATGATGAGTAAAAGGGTTATATCGCATTCTCAGTACCTAACAATAATTCACGCTGCCATGCTAACTCGTTAGCGTTTAAAGCAGCAGGGTCATATTAGCTCAATGATGTGACAGCAAAACGACAGTCATACCTTGTTAAACCCTTTAAGTACTGTAATTGCCTTAAAAAGATGGGGTTATTGCAGCTCAAAAGTACTTTTAAAACCCTCTAATCACTTGTTTTTACTGGCTGTTAGCGATTTTCTGTCACATTTGCGTCATTTAAGCTGCGTACTTTGCTCATCAAACCAAGGACAACCAGGAGCAAACCCATGAAACAATTTAAAACGAAGGCGTTAGTAAGCGCCCTCGCCTTATGCCAATTTGCCGCTTACGCACAAGACGAACAAAGCAGCGATGAGAAAAAAGTAAAAGTCTCTGAAGAGCTTGTTGTATATGGCGAGATTGGTTATCGCAACCGCTCACAAGAGCTGGCACCGACGCTTGAATACTCACAAGAATACTTTCAACGTTTTGAACCGCTGACTGCCGGTGATGCATTAAAACGTGTACCGAGTGTGACGTTTTTATCAGATGTTTTAGAGTCTGATGGCGCGCGTATGCGTGGCTTAAGCCCAGCTTACACAAAGGTGCTTATCAACGGTGAAGAAGTACCTGGTGCAGGTGCTGACCGCTCATTCTTTGTTGACCGTATTCCTGCTGAGCTAATTGAGCGTGTAGAAATTATTCGTGCTTCAAGTGCAAACCGCTCTGCCGATGCCATTGCCGGTACGCTAAACATTGTATTGCGTGACGGTTACAGCCTAGATGGTGGTTACCTTCGTGCGGGTGGCCTGCGTTATGACGATGGCGAATTAAAAGAAAGCTTTGCAGGTGTTTACGGCACTGAGTTTGCTGGTGGCCGCTTACTACTTGGTGCGAACTTACAAGGTCGTTATAACCCAAAACAAAAATCAAGCCTACGCTATGGCGACAGCCCAGAGAATAACGCCAATTACAAAACCGAAGAATTCGATAACCGCGAAGATCAATCAGATATTCGCGACGGTGACGACACCTCGCTAAACGCCAGCTACGAAATTGCTTTTGATGATGGCAGCAAGTTTGATATCAGCGCGATTTGGGTTGATACCGACCGTACTGAAGATGAGCGTTCATTCGAATATGACGATCCAACAGCAATCAATAACTCAATTGTTGAAGGCGGTAACCTTGAGACCGACAACGCCAATGTATCTTTCATCGATCAAACCAACTACAACATCAACTCGGGTTATGAGTTACCCCTTTTTGGTGGCACCAGCAAATTTAAACTTGGTTTTGCAAGCTTTGAAGAGTCTGTTTACGAGCAAGAAGTAGAGATCGATACTTCTGAGCTACCTATGGTATTTGAGGAAGAAGAAGAAACCGTAGACCTTGATGACAAAGAATGGTCATTACAATGGCAACATAGCTTGTTTGCAGGCGAGAACAAAACGATTCAATTCGGTGCCTTTGTACAAGGTAAAGAGCGCGATACTGCGGTTTATCAAGCCGAAGATGAAAGCGAACAAAGCTTTACCAGCTGGGATCAATTCAGCAAAACACCTCTGTCACTGGCAGGCTTTAACAACGAGTTTGAAGCAGCCGCTGGTGGCGTCAATAAACTCGAAGAAGACCGCCTAGATGTATTTGCATTAGTTAAGCACGAAGACCAAGACTTCTCGTGGGAGTTAGGTGTGCGCTACGAAACAACTGACTCAACCATTACTGACAAAGCAGAAGGTGTCAGCGCTAAAAACGATTATGACTTTTTCTTACCATCGGCACATTTACGCTACAACGTCTCTGAAAACGGCCGTGTAAGTGCGTCGGTTGCACGTAGCTTACGTCGTCCTGACTTTGATTACATCACCCCTGCTCTACTTGAAAAAGAGTTAGGCGATAACGACTTTTTAGGAAACCCAGACCTACAACCAGAATCATCGTGGGGTATGGACTTAGGCTATGAATATCGCTTAGGTAAAAGCGGCGTCGTGGGTATCAATGTGTTCTATCGCGATGTCACAGACCTTATCGAAATAGCCAATACAGGCCAACAAGGTTCAGAAGGTGATGGTACTTACATTTTGCAACCGCGTAACACCGGTGATGGCAACGTAAAAGGTATCGAGCTTGATTTATCAACGCCGCTAAGCGCTATTAGCATGCCAAACACAGGGGTATTCTTTAACTACTCATGGCTTGATTCAGAAGTAGATGACACTTTCGGTAGCCGTAAATTCAACGACCAATCTGACTACGTGTTTAACGTTGGCTTTATCCAAGATCTACCTGATTTAGGCGCCTCGTTCGGTGCAACTTACCGTAAACAAGGTGATGCTTATGGCCGTATCGTGGGTGAAGAAGTAACCACACACTACGGCGCAGACCTTGAACTATTCGTAGAAAAACGCTGGCAAGACGTCACGCTTCGTTTAGTGGGCTCAAACCTATTAGATGCAAGTAAAGACGAAACCTTTAACAAGTTCGACACGGTTGATGACCAAATCAACCGCGACTTTGACGAGTATGAACTGGAGTCTGAAGAAGCAGGCCCTGTTATTCAGTTAATGCTGCGCTACGCGTTTTAATACACATAAGAGTTATTAAGGCAGCGCATTGCTGCCTTGTTGTATATTTGGGGATCCCATGAATTTTAAAAAACCACTTAATCTTGTTGCCAGTGCAGTAATGCTAAGCACCCTAGCTGCGTGTAGCCAAACAACGGCAACCGAGGCACCAATCAAAAACCAATTAACAGCCTTTGGCACAACTGAAAATATGCAAGGCTCACAAGCGGCAGCCCTTGCTGATGACACTTGGCTATTAAGCTCACAAAGCCAAGGCCTACAACTTATTGATGCCACAGGTAAACAGCACGGATTACAAAAAGGTAACTTCGAAGCGCTGTCTGTTAAGGCAATCAGCAAAAACAGTTACCTTGTTGCTAGCATCGACAACGAAGCTGACCAAGCGGTGATTTTTAGCTTACAAAAAGCAGCTAAATGGCAGCTAACTGAAATTAGCCGTATCAGCCCACCAAAAGCAAAACCTGAGGCGGTGTGTTTATTTGCTAACCCGACAACTCAAGCAGTATCGGCATTTGTGGCAGACGCTCGTGGTCTTATCCGCGAAACACTGGTGTTTGATATGGCAAACAAACGCGCATTAAACCTTGAATTACGTGAGTTTGCTGGCGTAAGTGAAACATCAGGCTGTGCGGTTGATGATAACAGTAAAACTCTTTATTTAAGTGAAGGCGAGCTAGGCATTTGGCAAATTAACGCAGATGCTGAATCGCGCGCCGATAAAAAGCCCGTGGCTTTGATGTCGCCATTTGGCAGCTTAGCGCCTGAAGTTGGCGGTTTAACCACAACAGATGATGGTAGCTTATGGTTCACCACCTCTGAAGATAACCAATTACATCGCTACGAAAAGAGTACTAAACGTTTTAGCAGCTGGCAATTTGCTGGTGAACTGGCGATTGAATCTGCCGCAGTGCACTTTAACAATAAGCAAGCTGATATCGTGTTATACGATGACGAATCAGGTCATTATGTAAAAGGTCAAATAGATGGGCAAGCTAAACAACATAATAGCGCTAAAACAGCCGCTGTTACTTACATCAATGCACAAGCGCAAACCGATGCAGTACGTGCTTTTGGTGATGCCGCCGATGACCCTGCTATTTGGGTAAATTCTAAAAATGCAGCAAAAAGCCTGATCTTAGGTACCGATAAACGCCGCGGTTTAATGGTGTATGACCTTGCAGGCAAAGAGCTACAAGCACTAGAAACAGGCCGTTTAAATAATGTTGATGTGCGCCAACATGCAAGTATCAACAACGCAACGAATACCTGGATTGCAGGTAGTAACCGTACTCATAACAGCATCAGTGTTTACAGCGTCGATACTCACAATCAGGTGCAACACCTTGCTGAGCTGCCAACGACTCTAAAAGAAATTTACGGTATGTGTATGTACTCATCAAACACAGGCAACTATGTGTTTATGAATGACAAATCAGGCCTATTTCAGCAATACAAACTAACTGGTAATAATGAGAGCGTATCAGCACAACTAGTACGCGAATTTAGTGTTCCAAGCCAACCTGAAGGTTGCAGTGCAGATGATAAAACCGCACAGCTATTTTTAGGTGAAGAAGACGAAGGTATTTGGTTTATTGGCGCTGAGCCAACAGCAGGAAATAAACCTGTAATGCTGCAAACTGTGAACGATATGTTGGTTGATGATGTAGAAGGCATGGAAATCTACCACGCAAAAGATGCCCGCTATTTAGTGGTTTCTAGCCAAGGTGATTACAGCTATGTGCTTTATAAAATTATTGATGGCAATACCCCTAGCCTAGAGTTTGCGGGTAAATTTGCAATCAGCAACAACCTAGAGCTAGCAATAGATGGCGTATCAGAAACCGATGGCCTAACGGTAACACCGGCTGCGCTACCGGGCTACCCTGAAGGGGTGCTAATTGTGCAAGATGGTTACAACCGTATGCCACAGGCACCGCAAAACTTTAAGATTATTGACTGGCGCGAAGTAAAAAAAGCCATTCAATAAATTACTCCGTAAGGGTGCTCGGTTTATCTGGGCACCTTTTTTATCTGAACATGTTTAATCAGTAAAATAGATAACTAAAACACCCAACTATTGCACCGTAAATTAGCATAGGCAAAAAGGTTTTCTTAAGCACTGGCCCTTCTTGATTATTCACTCCAACAATACTGGCTACAGCAATAATATTGCTAATGCAGATCATATTCCCCATCGCCGCCCCCGTTGATTGCAACGCAAGCACTAAGGTTTCTGACAAACCCACTTGCTGTGCAATACCATATTGAATACCGCCAAAGGTAAGATTAGACACCGTTGCCGAACCTGAAAAGAAAGTGCCGAGAGCTCCCAAGTAGGAGGCAAATAACACCCAATGCTCACCGCTTAAATCAGCAAAGATGCTCGCCATATAGAATATGGGCGCATTATGGCCGCCTTGCATTAAGACATTCACCATCACCAGCGCCCCGATCAAAGCAATACATGGCATAGCAATACGGCCTAAGGTGTCGGAGCACATTTGCTTTACTTGTGGCTTGCTCATTTTAAGTAACGGAACGCAGATCAGCACCACTAATACAAACGGGATCAACGCCGGTACAAACAAGGTTTTATACGACCACCCCACTGAGGTGCCGAATATCTCATGTAAGGATAAGATCAGCGCTTTGCTTAATTCAAATTGTGCAAAGCCCAAATGAATACTCACCCAGAGCGTTTCGTCGTTTAGCAATGCTTTAATGCCCAACTGATGAATACGGGTTATGACCAGCACAACAATCAAAAGTAATAACGGGAATAATGCTAAAAATAGCGCTTTGGGTGTGAGCTCAGCTTTGCCTTTCGTGCTTTGTGCATTTACAGCTGATTTATCTAACCCCACTCCCCTACTTGCTAAATAGATAGTCACTAATAGACCCACTGCACCACCTATCAACGATGGAAATTCATAGTTCCACTGGGCAAACAACCAATAAGGTAAGACACATGAAAACACACTTAAATAAATGAATACGCTATTTTGACGCACCTTTTTTAGTGGTAAAACAAGACACAGCGCAATCATAGGAATAACCAAAGCAGCAATAACATGACAAAGCGCCGTCCATCTTGAGATAGCCAGCACTTGCCCGTCATCTAAGTTTAGCGCCGAAAAGCCAAACCATGTTGGTGTGCCAACTGCACCAAAAGATACGGGGATCGAGTTTAAAATAAGAGTGAAAATAATCACTTTAAAAGGCGAGAAACCAAGCCCGACCAAAATAGGCGCCGCGATGGCCGCAGGCGTGCCAAAGCCCGATGCGCCTTCGAGCATAAATGCAAACGCCCAACCAATGATCATCAACTGCGCAACTTGATTACTGCTAATTGATTCGAGCCAGTGTTTTATCGTGGTTTCGGCCCCTGATATTGCCAACATGCGGTTAAGTAAAATAGCTCCAGCAATAATCGAAATAGGCGTCATAACAGACAACACACCAGCAAACGAATTAGCAAGCAACAGCCTTAAATCAGCATGAAAGAAAAACAGTTGCAGTAAAGCAGCGAGTAGCGCCGTTATTGGTAAAGCAATGTAAGAAGCGATGGGGCTGCGTTTTACCATCATCCAGATCAGCACCAAAATAGGCAGTGCAGCCACTAGGGTATTCATGGGTCATCCTGTTGTTTTTATTAAGCGCTTTCCTTAATTCAAAGTATAGACAGGATAACCATAATCAGTATTTTTTATTTGTTAAATGAGTGTACTGAGCCACCAAAGTAGCAGTACTAACACCGAAATAGCGACTAAAGCTTTGGTTTTGTGCTTTTGAATAACTCGCTCTGCCTGATTACCCGCGTAATAAACAACGGCAGCAAGGGCAAAGTAGCGGATTGAACGAGCAATAACCGTTGCCAGTAAAAATAGAAAAATTGAATACTTAGTTGCTCCAGCGGCAAGCATGGCAATTTGAAATGGAATAGGCACAATGCCGAGCGTCAATACAAACCAAAAGCCTTGTGCCTGCATTTTTTGCTTAACTTGCTCGAACTGCTCAGGGTTTGAGAAGGTATTAATCACCCAGTCCCCCACTACATCAAATAGATAGTAGCCGAGGGCATAACCAAAAATAGCACCAATAATACAACCAATGGTCGCCATTAATGCGATTAACCAAAGCTTTTCGCGGCGGGCTTGCATTAACGGAACAAGCACAGCTTCAAGAGGAATAGGCACTATGGTTGACTCTAAAAATGATGCCACCATAATCGATTTAAGCATATGTTTAGAGTCGATAAACTGCCGTGTTTTTTGCTTTAACTTTTTAGCAATTGCCATTATTCATCCCTTGGAGTTTTGTTGCGGTAAAGGTTACAACAAAAACCCTTAACCGTCCCTTACGGTTTATGAATATAACGGCTACGGCCTTGATTTTTTGCCAAATAAAGCGCTTGGTCGGCACGTTTCATGGTGTTGCTAAATGTCTCTGTGGCACGTTTTATAGCCGAACCCACACTCACGCTGAGCGTTTTACTCGGCGTCACCATCACATTATTAGCAAGGCTGAGCAGTTGCTCACAGGTAGCACGTAACTCATCAAAGTCGTCAGAGGCTACATACAATGCAAATTCTTCACCGCCTATTCGCGCAAATAGAATGTCATCATTTAATGCTTGATGACACTGATAAACAAAATCTATCAATACCTGATCACCAACATCATGGCCATATTCATCATTAATCGCTTTAAAGTGGTCGATATCAGCTATCACTAGGCTGTGTGGCTTATCTTGGTTTTGCTGCACATAATGATAAAAATAACGACGGTTATACGCCTTTGTTAATACATCGGTTTTTAGTTCTTCTTCAAGCTGTTCGCGGGTTTTAGCTAAGTCTGTAAGGGCAAGGTAAAGACCAAACCCAGTTACTAGCATCCCTAAAGTGCGGGTAATATCTTCGATATAAATACCAACCCAGATTGGTTGAAATACCAGCTCGTCTAAAAAATCAAAAGTAAGCCCAACGCTCCAAAGGAAGATACCTACACTTAAAAATAAGTAACTGCGCTTAGCAACCACCGAGGTTTGCACAAACGCGAAAATACAAATCAAAATAAGCAAATTGATGGCGTCACTTAGCACGCCATTTAAGTAGACATCGTTTTCGAGCCGATTAAAGTAATACAGATAAGTGATCACTATCAGCAACAAAAAGACAATAAAAGAACTAATAAATAACTGCTTTATTATGAGTGGTACTGAGTTTAACTCAGCCTTTACTTCAGGAGGGGATGCTTGCTTATTCATAACTAATCACGACAACGTACTGCAATGAACTAAACATTAGCAAAGCAAATTTAAAAGTGCATGATAAAGCCGCTTTAAAGGGCAAAAACCAGCGTTTTTACTGGAGTAAAAAGTCTAAAAATAAGCCGTTTTAGTCAGTAAAAAAGTCTAAGTTCATGCTATTTGCCACTAACGGTCGCAATTCTGCTGTTATTTTTTTATCATCGCTGAAAATTTAAATGACACAGCAAGAATCAATGAGCGACGCACGATTTATTCCTTTTCGAAAACACGACATCATCAACCTTTGCCAAGCCTATTTAGGTAAATCGCAATCAGGTTCGTTTATGGAGTTTGCTACACTTTTGCAAAGCGTGACTCATTATCAATATCACGAGCTGCTGGAGTCATTAAAAAACAACTATGCGCCATTTGACCCAAATAGCGACACCCGCACTCTAATACCGATTACCGACGAGCAACGTGCCAGTTACCAATCTGCCTTTGCAAAAGACTTTGCCACCGTACTCAATGCTGCCAATTTTGAAACCATTACCAATCAAGACTTACAAGATGCGCTCAATGAAGAGTCTTTATTTAAAGTGCGTTTAGCCGTTGAGTTTGATGATTTTGCAGAAGTGGTCTTTTACCGCCGTGGTGAATCGCAAAAAACTGAGACGCTGCGCAGTTTTTGGGGGCTTAAGAAAAAACAGATTCAATTTACTAACTATGATCGCGTTGCCATATTCATCCGCTTTAAAGACGAGCAGTACTTTTTAGAAAAAGGCAAAATGCCAGTGGGCTTTGAACCAAATTCAACTATTGTCAAATTATTTCAGAATGTGCCAAAAGCCGATTTAGAAATGCTGTTTCCGAATAGCGAAGTAAAAATGCGCCCAATAGATAAACTGATTATTGGTTCATCAGCATTGATTGGCGGTGCTGTGGTGTTGGTAACAAAATTAGGCGCGTCAATTTTACTACTGATTGCTCTGATTGCCTTTTGGGGTGGTTGGCGCAGTGAAGAAGTGCATATGAGTCAGCAACACTTTATTACCTTTGCAATCGGCATGGGGGTATTTGGCAGCTTTATTTTTAAAGAATGGAGCAAGTTTAAAAACCGTAAAATTCGCTTTATGAAAGCACTAGCCGACAACTTGTATTTTAAAAACCTCGATAACAATGCAGGTGTTTTCCATACTCTAGTTGATGCAGCTGAAGAAGAAGATGTTAAAGAGGCGCTGCTTGCCTACACCTTTTTACTAAAAAGCGAATCAGCGATGACTGCAGAGCAATTAGATAATCAAATTGAGCAATGGTTTAAGGAGCAACATAATTGCCAGCTCGACTTTGAAATTGATGATGCTTTAGACAAACTCGTAAAGCTTGATCTAGTTAATCAACAAAATGACGTTTATACAGCGGTTGATTTAGATAAGGCTAAACAGCGCTTAGATGCGCGTTGGGATGACTATTTTAAGTTTGCCTAAGCCTTTAAAATCAGGTACTAGCAAGTACAAATAAATTTAGAGTCAATTCAACTGGGGTAAATGCAACTTTATCTCAATGTGCTTGCGCAGCGAATGGTCTGCTTTTAGGATAAAATTTTACGGCTAAAAAAAGACCATTCCATGCAATTAAAAAAAACAATCCTTATTGGAGCAAGTTTGCTGTGCGCAGCAACAACAGCTCAAGTATATGCTAACGACAAATTTGTCTCTGAAGATATTTTTCAGCTTGAATACGCAGGCGACCCACAAATAAGCCCAGACGGTAAAAAAATCGTTTATGTGCGCAGCGGCTACGACATCATGAAAGATGGTAATAAGCGTAGCTTTTGGCTGTACGATATAAAGTCTGGTCAACACACGCCACTGTTTTCTGATGAACATAACTATAGCCAACCTACTTGGTCTCCAGATAGCAAGAAAATTGCTTTTACCAGCAACTCAAGTGGCTCAAATCAGCTTCACGTTTATTGGTTAGCACAAGACAAACAAGCATTATTAACGCAACTACCAAAATCAGTACGTAACTTAACTTGGTCAAATGATTCTGAACAAATTGCCTTCACCATGAGTATTCCTGAAGGTAAATCTGCGTTCGCTAAATCAGTAAAACTGCCGAAAAAACCTAAAGGTGCTGAGTGGTCAAAACCAGTGAGAGTGTTTGAAAAAGCACGCTATCAAGCTGATGGCGCAGGCTTTTTAGAGCCTTCATACCGTCACGTTTTTGTTATTCCTGTTTCGGGTGGCACACCACGCCAATTAACATCGGGTGATTATCAGCACTATGGTCCACTTGCTTGGGATCCAAGTAACACAAAACTAGCTTTTTCTGCTGATCGCAATGATGAGTGGGAATATCGCACAACTGAGTCAGACCTATACGAAATCAATGTAAAATCAGGCGAGCTTACGCAACTAACTGATTTACCTGGCCGTGAAAGCAACCCGCGTTACGCACAAGACGGTGATGAACTTGCCTTTGTTGCGCGTGACAATGCCCCTGTGCCTTACATTAACTCAACACTATCTATGCTCGATTTAGACGATAAATCAATCAAGCATATTACTGAAAAATTAGACCGTTCAGTGGCTGATTATAAGTGGTCAGGCGATGGTGACTTTGTTATTCAGTACGACGACTTTGGTAAGCGTAAGCTCGCTAAAGTAAACAGCCGCGGTAAGGTCACTGACTTAACTGATACCGTATCGGGCACTTCAATTGGTCGTCCGTATATCAGTGGTAGTTTCAGCATGGCCAATAATGGCGCTATTACGTACACCACAGGCAGTGAATACCGCCCAGCTGATTTAGGCTACATCTACAGAGGTAAAAGTAAAACGCTAACTTCATTAAACGAAGATGTATTAGGCCATAAAAAGCTTGGTAAAGTGCACGAGCTGAATGTTAAATCGCAGTTCGACGGCCAGGCTATTCAAGGTTGGTATATCACACCACCTGATTTTGATGAAAGCAAACAGTACCCATTAATGGTTGAAATTCACGGCGGCCCACATCTTGCCTATGGCCCAAGCTTTACTGCTGAATTACAACGTTATGCCGCTGAAGGTTACGTGGTTGTGTATGTGAATTACCGTGGTTCAACAAGTTACGGTAAAGACTTTGCACTACTGCTAGATGGTAAATACAGCTCTGAAGAAGACTTTGCCGATCACAACTCAGCAGTTGATGCCATGATTGCTAAAGGCTTTATCGACAAAGATAACCTATTTATTGCTGGTGGTTCAGCAGGTGGTATTGCAACGGCTTATGCTGTTGGTTTAACAAACCGCTTCAACGCTGCGGCAATTACCAAGCCTGTGATCAACTGGTTAAGTAAAACTCTTTCAGCTGACAGCTATATTGGTCAAATTCGTAACCAGTTCCCGGGCATGCCATGGGATAATGTGGAGCACTACTGGAAACGTTCGCCGCTTTCATTAGTGGGTAACGTAACCACGCCATCATTGATCATGACAGGTGAAGAAGACCGCCGTACGCCTATTTCAGAATCAGAGCAGTTCTATCAAGCATTAAAACTGCAAAAGGTCGATACCGTGCTTATTCGCGTACCGGGCTCACCACATGGTATTGCGGGTCGTCCGTCACGTATGATTTCGAAAATTGAATACACCCTTGCGTGGTTCAAACAATACCAGAAGTAATGAATTAAGCAGGAGTGAGGTGCTCACTCCTGCTTAAAAATAATGATGACTAAGCGCAAGTTGAGCAGAACCTATCGACTGCGCTTTTTCCCCGCACACGCCTAAACCCACTTCACAGCTACGTAGTCCACGACTATCTAAACGTGCAAATGCTGCAATTGATAACTGCTTGAGCTGTTCAAGCGCTTTACTCGGTAACGGCGAATCAATAATCACAGCTTGCATATCTAATAAACTCAAACTGTTATGCATGGCAATACTGATAGCCTCAGCAGCTTTTTCAAGCCAAGGCTGAACTAGTCGTTTATGCTCTGTAAACTGACTGTCGGTAAGCTCGTACACTGAAATGCTAAGTTGCTGCTTATCAAACTCGCTTTGCAATGATAGTAATGAACATTGACTAAGTAACTGCTCCCGATCAGCGTTTAGCATTGAGCCTATAGCACCGGCATTACCACTTTTACCTTCGAGAAGCTGTTGGTTAATCACCACTGCTCCACCTAAAAAAGCCCCCAAATAAACATACAAAAAATCGCTGTAATTATTAGGATTACCAAGGCTTAGTTCTGCACAGCAGGCAGCGTTATTATCGTTACTAATATAAACCGGTAAATTAAACTGACTTTCTAAGTAACCTTTTAAGTCGAAGCTTTGCCATTGGCTAAGGGTATTTGTTGCAGAGTCTGAAGCAGCTTGCCATTGCCAAATATCAAACGGCATAGCGACCCCTAGCCCACACACATGTGAGCGCAGTTCAGGCTCTAATTGACTGATTAATTTTGGGATATATGTTTCTAAGAATGATTTAAGCTCATCAACCGATGCTTCATTCACCTCAACAGATACCGATGCTCTTTGCGTGCTTTGTAAGTCAACGAGTATCAGGTCGAAGCGTCGTCGCCCGATTTTCAAACCAAAACTAAATGCACCATCTGGATTGAGCCTAAACGGCACACTTGGCTGCCCTACTCGTCCTTTTACAGGTGCATCACGAAGCAATAGCTTGTCTTCTTCGAGCTTGTTGATATTTACTGTTGCAGCCTGAGCAGACAAGGCTAACGCTTTTGCTATTTGCGCTTTAGGCATGCTTTGCTGTTGCCTAATTAAACTTAAAATTGCGCGCTCGTTCTTGCTTCTTGGTGCTCGCGATAAACTGCTCTTCATAACATCCTTCTTGATATAAGCTTGATAAGCGGCCTATTAGACCTTTTTGGCGTACTATCTACCAGTCAAAATAATAAATCAACTAGGTTGATTTATTATTTATAGTCGTGAATACTGTCGGCCACAACAATATGAACACATTAATCTGGTGAACTATGCAAACACAGCCTGCTATTGTATCGCGCCAAATGCTTTGGCCTTTTATTCTGCTTACAATTTGCTTTGCTGCTTGGGGTACTGCGGCCAATATGACAGACCCATTAGTGAAAGTTTTTAGCAAAACATTTTCGATGAGTGCGTTGCAATCAGCACTGGTGCAGTTTAGTTATTACGGTGCTTATTTTTGCTTAGCTTTACCGGCAGCCATGATCAATAGACGGTTTAATTATAAAACGGGGCTGTTAGTGGGTTTAGCCATGGCCGCAAGTGGTGCCTTATTGTTTTACCCTGCTAGCCAAACCATGCTCTATAGCCACTTTTTATTGGCCTTGTTTATTCTTGCTGGTGGCTTGTCTATTTTAGAGACCTCGGCAAACCCTTATGTCATGCAGTTAGGATGCGAGCAAACAGCAACCCGTAGACTCAACCTCGCGCAAGCTTTCAACCCCGTTGGTACTAATATTGGTGTGTTTTTAGCGGCGACATTGATTTTACCGAACTTAAATCAAGCTGATAGCGCAAGCCGTGCCCTAATGAATGAAGCGCAATTAAAAACCGTTGTGAGTGCAGAGCTAGATGCTGTGATGGTGCCGTATGTGGGTATGGCCTGTTGCTTAATCTTACTATGGCTATGTATCTTTTTTAGTCGCCCTCCTGCCACAGCAACAAAAGCCGCCGCGCAGCCGCGTAAACTTAAAAAGACCTTTCAACATTTGTATCAAAATAAGCACTACCGATTTGGCGTGCTGGCACAGTTTTTTAATGTTGGCGCGCAAACCTGTGTATGGACCTACACCATTGGCTACACCATGGAAGCACTTAACACCACAGAAGTTACTGGCGGTCAGGTGTTACAATATTCTATGCTGGTGTTTTTAGTGTCTCGCTTCATTATGACTTGGCTCATGCGCTTTATTAGCGGCGCTAAATTACTGCGTTTTATGGCTTTAGTTGCAGCCGTGCTTTGTTTTATTGTTACCACCCAAGTTAATTTAGTGGGCGTAGTCGCACTTGTCGCTATTTCAAGCTGTCTATCTTTGATGTTTCCAACCATTTACGGCACAGCACTTGAAGGCCTCGGCGAAGATGCAAAAGTGGGTGCGGCAGGTTTAGTAATGGCAATTTTAGGGGGCGCATTTTTACCTCTGATCCAAGCCGCAACTATAGATGCCTTTAACACTGCGGTTTCGTTTGTTGTACCACTTGTTTGCTTTTTAATTGTTGCTTTGTATGGCCACCATACCAAAGTAGCAGCAATACCCGCCAAAGCGCAGTTGCAGGACTAAACGCATCAATGAGATAATGCACCTCGTTTACCTACTTAAGCGAGGTGTATCGTCAATTAATGGCACATATTACATTTTTTATGGTCAAGTTTTTGGCCTTTTCTGTTGGCTGTTTTTCCTGCTTTTTACTTCATGACCAAGCCAATGTTGCCCTTGTGTTATCTGCTGCATTTACCGGTTTAGTTGGCACATTTATTCCTTTTCCTGCTCGTTTTGGAAACCATCCTTATGCAGCCATTTACGCTGGCAGCTTTGCTGGTATGTGCTCATCGAGTTTAATCAACAGCTACTGGGAGCTGAGTTTTATCTCTTTAATTGGTGCCAGCCTTTACGTATTAACTATGAACCTATTTGCAGGTTTTGGTGGTCGTCTTGGTAGCGTTGCTTTTGCCAGTGTGGCGCTTTACATGCTTGCAAAAGGGGTCTTTTAATGGATTTGTTTATTACAATTACCGCTTTACTTGGTGCCTACTCTACTTACTTTTTAGCGCATCATAACCGCTTTGATGGCATTCGCGCCTCAGCCGCCACCAGCATTATTGCATTTGCAATTTTAAGCCTATTCCCTGTTGATGTAGAATTTTACAGCGTGGCGTTTTTTGGGGGGACTTTCATTGGCATGAGCGCACCAAAACGCTTTGGCATTTTTACATTAGCCATTGCTTCAATATTGTTTGCTTTGTTGTTTGAATACCTTGTGCCGCGCTTGCATGGCTATGGCGGTGCATTGGGCTTGAGTGCTTTTCTATCTGTGTGTGTTTGCCATATCGGTATCTTGCTAGGGGCACCCCGCAGTAAAAAAAGCAACTAAATCTGACTTGGCAATTAAAAACCTATACCTTTTCATTAAGATTCTTTAGTATGTTAATTACTTGTTTAAGGATAAAGGATCTTTATGCTGTTTCGCTCATTACTGATTGCTACCATGCTTTGTTTCATCAGTTGTGCAACGGCTGCGAAAACACTGACCTTTATCGCTGAAGATCTACCTCCTTACCATTTTAAAAATCAGCAAGGCGAAGCCGATGGTGCACTTGTTGAAGTAGTAAAAGCCGCCTTAGAACACGCAAACATCCCTAGCGAATTCGCAATTATGCCTATGGCGCGGGCTTTTCATGAGCTCGAAAACAATCCAAACATGTTAATGATTTCGCTACTAAAAAACCCAGCTCGTGAGAGTCGCTTTCAGTGGTTAGCACAAACCTATTTTTCGGACGCTTACCTCGTTGACCTTGCGAGCAAAAGCCACAAAATATTTAGTTTAAAGCAAGCTCAGCAGTACCGTGTCGCGACTATTCGAGGCTATTCAAGTGAGCATTACTTGAAGCATGCCGGATTTAATGAAGATAAAAATTTGGTGCTAGTCAGTCATTACCATCAACTTTGGCAATTGCTTGAAAAAGAGCGCATAGACTTTGTGCTGACCAACACCCTGACTTTGCAAAACGAACTGGCATTATCTGGGGTTGATCCGAGTGATATTCATAAAAGCCTACACTTAGATGACTTTCCGTCAGGTCTTTATTTAGCTGCAAACCTTAATTTAGATAAACAACTCGCAGCGCAATTAAGAAACGCGGTTGAAGCTTTGAAGCAAAGTGGTCAATACCAAGCAATTTTACAAAAATGGCAGTTGCCTTTACCCAAATAAAAAAATGAAAAATACTCCATTATTTTACAAAAGCTTAGCTTTGGCTTGTGCACTTAGCTGTTTATCGCTCAGCGCCTTTGCAATAACTTCTGAACAAGCATTAGAAAAGCTAAACGAAGCACAATCGTTACGTAACAGTAACCCAAACCAAGCCACTGAAATATTTGAGCAGTTAACTAACGACTCAACCCTTGTCAATGAGTCTAACATCATACAAGAAGCGCTTGAATCGCTGGCATTTATGAATGTCAGCAGTGGTGATTATGACCAAGCACTGAGCTATGCAGAGCAGCTACTGGAGTACGGACAAAAGCAAAGTAATCAGGCTATCGCCGTACGAGCGATGCTTATTCAGGGCTACGCACAAGGCAGAAAAAGTAACTTTCTAACAGCAGAGCAGCACTACCGAGATGCATTAGCTATTGCTAAACAGATAAAAGATTCTGTGCTGATTGCCCAGTCTTATGAGCGATTAGCAGCCATTTTACGCTGGCAAGATAAATACATAGCCGCCCTTAATGAGGCACAAAAATCTGTTAATATCTTACATGAGTTTGATGATGAAAAATCGTATGCATCGGCATTACTAAATCTAGGAATAATCGAAGCCATTATTGGCGATCACAATGCGGCGCTTGCAAGTTTAACTCAATCATTTTCTTTGCATCAAAAGCTTGATGACAAAAAAGGCATAGCCGATTCGCTTTACGAAATTGGCGAAGTTTACCGCCGTATGGGCGACAGTGCTCAATCGTTAAAGCACTTTAAAATGTCTCACGTGTTGGATTTAGAAATTGGCTCAAAAGTCGACATCGGTAACAGTGCCATGAAGGTCGGCTACGCTGCGCTAAAACAAGGCGAACTTGCTACAGCCACAGATTACGCAGAAAAGTCGATTAGCTATTATCAGCAATCATCTTCAAACACAGGGCTATGTCGCTCGTACGATTTAATGGCGTTAATTGCTTTAAAACAAAATAACATAAGTGAAGCGCAAGCCTATATCAACCGCGCTTTGGCAATCGCTACTGACTATAATTTTCGCTCACACTTGGTATCTTTAGGGATCACCCAAACACGTATTTATCAAGCCCTTGATGATCACGCTGAAGCAATTAAAACCGCAGAGCAGGCTTTAAAACAGGCTGATGAGCTGCAAGATGTTGAAGATCAAATTAGCTTAAATAAGTTACTTACTGACTCCTACCTTGCTTTACAACTGTATAAACAAGCATTTGAATCGCAAAACCGCTATCAAACCCTTGAAGATAGTACCGGTAAAAATCAGCACGACTTAACCGTGGCCGCGATGCAAAGCCAAGTAGCTTTTATGCGAAATCAGCAAGAAATCAACCAATTGAGTGCTGAAAAGCAAATTCAAGCGGCTCAACTAAGCGAAAGTGAATGGCAATTCAAAGCGTGGTTACTGGGCTTAAGCTGCGTGATTTTGCTGATATCTGGCTTTGGTTACCGCTCATTTAAAAAGCGTAAGCTTGCCAGTGAACGAGCACAGCTACTCAAAGAAGTCGTTGATAAAAAGAACCGCTTACTAGCCGATGTGTCTCATGAAATTCGCACGCCACTCACAGCACTACAATTGCAAGTTGAAGCATTGCAATACAATATCGCCAAAGACGTAGATGCCTCTTACGATGCCATTAATCGAAAACTTACCGATATCAATGTACTGATCCGTGATATCCATCAACTAGCACAAGCTGACTCCGATAGCCTATATCTGAACCTAAAACCCTATTTACTTGCTGATGTATTATCCGTTTGGCAGCAAGACTTTACTGCTTTTGTAGAAAACAAAGGCTTTGAATTTACTTGTAACATTCACCTTGCTGCTGATATCAAAGTCACATGGGATATCGATAAAATTAAACAAGTACTGACGAACCTTTTATCAAACAGTACTTTTTATACTGATAAACCCGGCAAAATTAAATTTATAGCAATGGCCTCAGAGCAGAGTATTACTTTTAGTATTGAAGATACCCCACCCGGCGTTACCAATAATCAGTTAGTTGAAATATTCGAACGTTTATACCGCGTTGATAAGTCGCGCAGCCGTCAAACAGGCGGCTCAGGCCTTGGGCTTGCAATTTGTAAAAGCCTGATTGAAACACACAAAGGCACTATTAAAGCTGAGCATAGTGAGCTAGGTGGCGTTAAGATCCTCATTTGCTTACCGCTTATTAGTGAACAACAGGTTTAATTAGCACCACGATTCCCTAAAATCGCCCCTAAACAGGGCGATTTCACGACATTTAGCCCAATTAATGCCGACCAAGGTCGCATATTATTTAATCAAAAAAACACCTACATTTTTTAGGGTCTCTCACTAAAAAGTATAGGAGCCTCACAATGGCGGGCGAATATCAACAACAATATCAACAGTTCCAGCGCGATCCGGGTCAGTTTTGGCTTGAGCAAAGTAAACGAATTCCTTGGTTTAAAGAGCCAAGTGCCCCTTATCAATATGACGATAATGATTTTTACCATTGGTTTGCCGATGGTCAGTTAAACACTTGTTACCTAGCCCTCGACCAACACGTCGAAGCAGGCTATGGCGACCAAACTGCACTGATTTACGACTCCCCTGTTACCAATACCAAACAACAATACACTTATGGCGAGTTACAAACTCAAGTTGCTAAATTTGCAGGGCTCATGCAATCTCTTGGCGTAAGCAAAGGTGACCGTGTAGTCATTTATATGCCAATGATCCCACAAGCAGTTATTGGTATGCTG
Source organism: Pseudoalteromonas sp. CO109Y (assembly GCF_004208935.1). Classification (NCBI taxonomy): domain Bacteria; kingdom Pseudomonadati; phylum Pseudomonadota; class Gammaproteobacteria; order Alteromonadales; family Pseudoalteromonadaceae; genus Pseudoalteromonas; species Pseudoalteromonas sp. CO109Y. Next base: position 136,758 of record NZ_SGPD01000027.1, on the reverse strand, counting down.
GCGTGTGCGCGCCTTGGTGCCATTCACTCCGTTGTATTTGGTGGTTTTGCACCACACGAACTCGCGGTGCGTATTGATGATGCAAAGCCTAAGCTTGTGCTTACTGCGTCTTGCGGGGTCGAAATTAATCATGTGATTGAATATAAACCACTGCTTGATGAAGCACTCGAAAACGCCAAGCATGCTGTTGAACACTGTATTGTATTTCAGCGTGAACAAGCCATTGCCGAGATGCAAGATGGCAGAGACATCGATTGGCAATCAGCCTCTGATACAGCAAGTGCAGTCGCTGCAGTGCCTGTTGCAGGCGACGACCCGCTTTATATTCTTTACACATCAGGCACCACAGGCACACCTAAAGGGGTGGTTCGAGAAAACGGGGGTCACGCAGTTGCAATGCATTACAGCATGGAAACCGTGTATGGCATGAAACCCGGCGAGGTATTTTGGGCAGCTTCAGATATTGGCTGGGTGGTTGGTCACTCATACATTGTTTATGCACCGCTCATTTATCGCTGTGCCACCGTACTTTACGAAGGCAAACCAATAAGAACCCCAGATGCCAGTGCGTTTTGGCGTGTTGTAGAAGATTATAAAGTCACCGCTTTATTCAGTGCTCCTACTGCGTTTCGCGCAATTAAAAAAGAAGACCCTACCGCTGAGGGCTTTAAACAATACGATACCTCAAGTTTAAAACGCTTATTCTTGGCCGGTGAGCGCCTAGATCCACCCACTTATGAATGGCTAAAAGACAACACCGGCTTGCCTGTACTCGACCACTGGTGGCAAACAGAAACAGGTTGGGCAATTGCGTGTAATCCAATTGGTATTGAACAACTTGCTACTAAGCCGGGTAGTTCAACGGTGCCAACACCGGGATTTGATGTACAAATTCTTGATATGAATGGTGAGCAGTGCGCTGCAAACGAAAGCGGTGCAGTTGTAATTAAACTGCCTTTACCACCGGGCTGTTTACCAACAATTTGGCAAAACAATGAACGCTTTCAAGCGGGCTACTTAAGCGAGTACCCAGGTTATTACCTCTCTGGTGATGGCGGCTATATTGATGACGATGGGTATCTATTTATTATGGGTCGTACCGACGATGTAATTAACGTTGCGGGTCATCGCTTATCAACCGGTGAAATGGAAGAAATTGTAGCAGCCCACCCTGCTGTTGCTGAATGTGCAGTATTTGGTGTTAACGATGCACTCAAAGGGCAATTACCCATGGCGATGATAGTGCTCAAAGACGATTATCTTGGCGATAGCAAAGAAGTTGAGCAACAGTTAATTCACTCGGTAAGAAATCAAATTGGCGCCATTGCCTGCCTGAAAAACATTTTGCATGTTGAGCGCCTCCCAAAAACCCGCTCAGGGAAAATACTCAGAAAGAACTTACGCCAATTGGTCGATGGTGAAGAACTGCAAATTCCATCAACCATTGATGATGCGAGTATATTCGATGAAATCAACCAACAACTTAACAATCGCTGATCTGCGTTTGTAATTTTGTAATGTTACCAAAGGCCTTGTTTAAGGCCTTTATTCGTTTTGGCCTATGGCTTGCAACTTTACATGTAAGTTAGCAAACGAAAAGGTGGTTAACATGGCTGTTATCGCAGGTTATATCCAATTCAATGAATTAGGCAAAACAGAATTTCATTATATTAATCAACTAGCTGATGTATTTAATCGCTATAAAAAAGCAGATGTTCAGCGCTTTGATTGTGATAATGGAGCTATTTTTCATTATGACTTTGATGCTTACCAACAAGCGAGTTGGTTGCAAACTGAGTCGCAAATTGCAACGCTGATTGGTCACCCTTTACTCAGTAGCTCGCGCAGTGATGATTTAAATACCATGGCCAATACAGCTTCGCTCAACACTTGCTTACAGCAATGTGAAGGGGTATTTAGCTTTTGCCAGTTTAATAGCCAATTAGGCAGCTTAGTACTTGCCACCGATCCCCTTGGTTTAAAGCCGTTTTATACCTTGAAAACAGCGCAAGGGTTAATGTTTTCAACCAACTTGGGGATATTTAAACAACTGAGTATTGAGCTTGAAAGCGATGCCGAAGCACTTACAGAGCTTGCTGTGCTTGGTTACCCGCTATTAGATCACACGCCTTATAAAAACATTAAATGCTCATACCCAGGCGAAATATTACGTTTTGATGCCAGCCACGGCGTGGTAAAACAACGTTACTTCGATTGGGTCGCCCTTGCCAAACAAAACTTTGAGGTGACTGACGCAATTGAAGGGGTTACTCAGGCCTTTCGCAGTGTTGTAACAAAAGCGATGCACACCGATAAAAAAGTGCTGAGCACTCTGTCAGGTGGCCTTGATTCACGGTTAATTAACTGCGAGCTCTTACGCCAAGGTGTTGAACTTAAGTCGTTTAATTTTTCGCAATCAGATAGCCAAGATCTCTACTGCGCAAAACAATATGCTTCGCAAAATGCCCTTAAACTTGAAGTTGTGCAAGTACGCGACACGCAAACGCTCTCTGTTGAACAGCGCCTTGGCAAATACTGGCGCAAAGCACATCACAATGAATATAAAACCGTTTCAAGACCCCAAATTAGTTGGTCTGGTAATGGTGGCAGCGTTGGCTTAGGTGCCGTGTTTTATGGCGACGCTATTTATGATGCGGCAAAAGAAAACAATCTTGATAAGCTCATTCAAGCTTATTTAGATCAGCAATACGCTTATTTGCCAAAGTCAGTGGTACATAATGCGTCTATGCTGCAACAAAAACTAATTGATAACCTAAAACTTAGTTTTAAACCCTTGGCTGAATTACCACTCGAAAAAGCATTCCAATTGTTTTTACTACTCAATGATCAACACCATCATTTGAGCATTCCAAACGAGCAAGTTTGCGAGTTTAAAATGGAGTTCTTCCATCCGTTTTATTCGTGGAAAGTGCTGCAATATCCTTTAGCTGTCCCTGTTGAATATGTACGTAAACACCGCTTTTATCAGCGCTGGCTGAAAACCAGTTACCCACGAGCTATGCTTGCACCATGGCAAGCCTACCCAGGTCATATGCCTTGCCCTATCAAGGTAAATTACCAATCACAGTGGCAGTTTAACAATAACAATCTAATGCGTTTTGGCGAGCTCTTTAAGCTGTGGTACGAGATCATGCGCTTTGACCGCCATCAATTGATCAAACGCAGTCACTTTACCGCGTTATGCTTATTACAGTTAGCTCACTTAAAGAATGCTCAGCCAAATATACGCATTGCTCAGCGGTTCTGTCAGTGGTAATGGATACCTAGGCGCAATAAAACTTAATCATTTGAGGGCATTATTATGAAATACAAAAACTACTTTCTAAAAAATAATATTACAGGCTAGAATCAAGTTAGTTATTAATAATTTAAGCTGAGACTTTAATGAGAAAATGGACACTTCCTCTACTGCCATTAATCGTATTAGCAGGCTGTACCTCAGTCAGTAAAGATGAATGTTTACAAGCCAATTGGCATAGTATTGGTTATAAACATGGTGCAGATGGCACTGAGTATCGTGATGGCATCGATGCCTTATCACAATGCAGCAAATATGGCGTAAGTGCCGATATTGCTGAATATAAAGTGGGATACGATCAAGGTCTGGCAGTGTATTGTGAGCCCGAAAATGGCTTTACCCTTGGTATGCAAGGCGCATCTTACAATGGCGTTTGTAATAGCACAGCGTTTCGTAAAGCATGGCAAGAAGGTAACGACAGGTATCAAGTACAGCAAAGGCTGATATACATTGATGACCGAATTGACGACATAGACCGTCGCCTAAAAGATATTCGCGCTGAGCTTAACAGCAATCAGCTTGATAATGGCCAACAAAAAGAGCTTTATCGAGAACGAAGAGATTTAGAAAACGAGCGCAAAGATTTACGCAAAGAGCGTGCTTTACTACCGCTTTTAAATAAATTGCCGAGTGTCGAAATATCAACCGAGTGGTGATGCTTTATGTTGAAGCTTCATCTTATACATTTGCTCGTCAGCAGTGGCGAGTAACTCTTTGGCATTTTTACCATCCTCTGGGTAAAGCGCGATACCAAAACTAGCACTCACAGGCACTTTGGTTGCGTAGCGCTTTGCTACGCCTTCAACTGCTTTTTGGCAGCGTCCAGCAATGTCTTGGCAAACAGAGAGTTTTGCTAACGTTGGCAACACAATCACAAACTCATCGCCACCAATGCGCGCTAATATGTCTTTATCACGCAGCTGAAGTGAAAGCTGCTCACTGATTTCTAGAAGTAGATTATCGCCCTGCTCGTGACCAAAGGTATCGTTCACCAGTTTAAAGTTATCAAGGTCGACATAAATCAACGAGAACTGGTTACCTTCATTCGCCGCATGATGAGAAAATGAGTGTAACTGAATATCTAAACCACGCCGATTTAACAGCTTAGTCAGTGGATCTTGATTGACTAATTCATCAAGCAGTTGGCGCTTTTCTACTGCCTGCGAAATATCATCAAATGCACCAATGTAATGACTCACTTGGCCATGTTCGTCATACATGGCATCTATGGTTAACAACTCAGGAAAAACTTCACCGGTTTTGCGCTTGTTCCATATTTCACCTTGCCAGCGCCCATTGCGTATTAAACGCTCCCACATCAATTCAAAGAACTCTGTGGGTTGCTGCTTAGCTGAAAGTATAGATGGGTTTTTATCAAGCACTTCTGCCTTACAAAAGCCTGTAATTTGCTCAAAAGCAGGGTTAACATCCACAATTTTAGGCTCAGGGGTGGTGATCAATATACCACGACTTGTTGTGGTAAATACCGCAGTAAGCAGCTGTATTTTTTCGTTGCTTTTAACTTCTTCAGTGACATCTTCTGAATAACCATTCCACTCAACACTGCCATTAGCACGGGCAATTGGTGAGGATTTTCCTTCAACCCAAATCACACCTTTAGTTGGATGATTAACTCTATATACCTCATGCCACTCGCATAATTCGACTCGCGATTTTTCAATGCTTTTTATAACGCGCTTTAAGTCATTTGGATGGATAATATGCATCATTAAATCAGCAGACTTTTTTATATCCTCTGCCGTGCAGCCATAAATGTTGAAGACTTTGGAGCTGGCAAAAGGGAAATATGCGGTGCCATCATTTTCGACCACATACTGATAAACAAACCCCGGTAAGTTATCAGTAAATTTTTGCAGCTTAGCATGTAAAAACTCAATTTCACGCTCTTTTAACCACTGTTCAGTAATATCGATATGAACGCCTAACATCCACTGCGGGTTGCCATTTTCATCCCAACTTTGCACTTTGCCTTTATCGAGCACTTTAACCCAGTGCCCTTGTTTATGCTTCATTCGTGCTTCGCAAATATAGCGCTCAGAGTCACCTTTAAAGTGAGCGTTTAATAACTGTTCCGATTTTGACAGGTCGTCAGGGTGAGCAAAGCTGAGCCAAGTTTCAATTGAAACTGGCAATAATTCTTGCAGTGAATAACCGATAATATCGGCCCACTTATCATTAAAAATGGTTTCGCCTGTTTGTACATTCCAAAGCCAGATACCCGCATCCCCACTGTCGAGAATTAGCTGAGCAATGTCTAATCCAAGCTGCGATTTAATCGCATCATACCCTTCACTAAATGCCATAATTAGCCTTGTTAACTAGCTCACCAACAATAAAGGTAAGCCTTTATCATTATTTTAGTTAACAAAATAAAAAAACACTAAAAATCCGTGAAGAATATTGATCTAACGCAGGCTATTACATTTTTGGCCAATCCACCTCATCAACACTGTCGATTGTGCTTACGATGCTTTGATCTCCTTGCCATTTTCGAATGTAACGCGCCAGAGGATCATAAAGGGCTGTTTGCTTATTAATATGAAAATGTCGACCGCCTCTGGGGTCAACACCGACACCCGCAATATATTGCCAATTACCCCAGTTTGCAGCCACGTCGTAATCAATGAGTTGCTGTTCGAAATACGCTGCACCATAGCGCCAATCCAGTTCAAGCTCGTTAACTAAACAACTTGCCGCAATTTGCCGCGAGCGGTTAGAGATATAGCCTGTCGCATTAAGCTCATGCATTATTGCATTTACCAAAGCAAACGGCGTGCGACCTTGGCACCACGCATTAAAGCGCTGGCTATTAAAAGTCGTCAGCGGTGCACTGTGCTTTTGCCCTTTAAACTGGAAGAGTGTTGCGCCAGCCTGCGTTGCATGCCACTTAAAATATTCGCGCCACAGCAATTCAAACTTTATCCAATAGCTCGACTCATTCGCACCGTTTTGTAGCTCATACACTTCAACTTCTCGGTATAGCTGTTTTGCGCTAATTGTGCCACCAGCGAGCCATACACTGAACTTAGTACTGTTACTAAAGCCGTCTAACTCATTGCGTGTTTCTTTATAACTGCTCGGCGCCTGAGATGAAAAGTACGCATTACAATGCTGTTGGGCTGCAACTAAGCCACCTTTAAAACTTCCTGAGTGAACAGGAACATCATCTATAGTTTGCTCAGGGCATAGCTGAACTGGGTGAGGTAAGTAACTAGCAGCTTGTTGTGGCGCTGCTATAAAGGTTGGCTCAGCTTCTACCTTTTTGCGAAAGGCAGTAAAGTTTTTAGGTAGATCATCAAGCTGAAAAGGCAAGTCCGTTGCTTTAAACAAGGTATCTTGTTGATAAGTTTTCACTGTCACTTCTGGGCATAACTCTTTGATTTTATCGAGCTGTTTTTGCTCATAAACGCCAACTTGCTCGGTACAAACCAAAGTTTCAATATCGTACTTTTGTAATCGCTGACTGATTACTTGCTCAGGCTCACCACTTAGCACATGGAGTGTTTGCCCAAGCTTCTCAACAGCTTGTGCAAATGCTGCTAGGCTTTCACGTAAAAAATGGTGTCTATGCGTGCCATACGGTTTTGATTGATAGTTAGTTTGCCTAAACCAGCGCGGCTCAATCACAAACACTAAATCAAGCTCGCCATCAAAATCAGCTAACTCAGATAGAATTTCATTGTCGACTAGGCGTAAATCATTTTGCAGCCAATATAAAACACGCTTTTTCATTATTTACTCTATTAGAAACCTTAAGAAATCATACGTAAGTCAGCTATTTATCGATTAACTTCGCCACAGTTAGTTAGCATAACGTTTATTAATCATGCACTTACAATCTTCAATGAAGTTTAAGTTTTAGTTAAGTTTTTCTTAAGTTAGCGATTTTATGCTGATAACTGTAAAGAATTTAAAGGTTGATAAAGCCAAACATGCTGCGTCTCCTTGGTATTTAGTAGGCATAAAATGATGAATAAAATAACACCTGTTTTATTAATAACATGCACTGCTACAGGGACTGTTTATGCAAACGAGCCTTTAAGCTTAGATGTGGTTTGTGAAGTAAAAAGCAAAACCACTGCAGAATTAAGTGAAGACAAAGACATCACGGTTGATAAACTCAACATTGATACCCATACGATTTTCGATCCAAATGACCCTGAAACAACCGCCCTACATCGCTTTATAAACTGGCTGCACATAGATACCAAAAACAAAGTTGTTAGTGAGCAAATAACCTTTAAAGAAGGTGACCAAGTCAGTGAGCGTCAGCTACAAGAAGCTGAGCGTATTCTGCGCAGCAAAAAATACTTAAGAGATGCCAAGGTTAGCTATACAAAAGATTGCCTTGAAGATGAACCCCGCGTGGTGCAAATCGATACCTGGGATACCTGGAGTTTATTGCCAACCATTAATTTTGGCCGTAGTAGCGGCAATAATAAATACAGCTTAGGCTTTAAAGAAGAAAACTTTTTAGGCTACGGTATTCGCGCATCATTAAAGTACAAATCAGATCATGAACGCTCAGGCTACCACTCAGTGCTGCAAATGCCAGTGCCTTGGCAGCCTCATGCAACCCTCACTTTACAAGCTGATGATTACGATGACGGGCAAGTCTTTTTAGTGGATTATCATCAGCCTTTTTATCAACGCAGCAGTGACGCACTAATGCGCTACTTTGCTAAATCACAAAAGCAAAAAAGTTATATCTATCAAAATGGTATGACCCATTCAGAGTTCTTTACCGATGAATTAATCGCCCAGTTTGCTTACGGCGGAATTTTATCGCAAGACAGTCAGCAAACCTTTCACTGGCTTGCCGGGATTGATTACCAAGATATTAGTTACCGCCCTTTTGAAACAGAACCTTTGCTTGACGGTCTTAACGATTACACCATTGCAGCGCCTTGGGTCGGATTACATTGGCTAGAAGACAATTACGCCGTATTGCACGATATTGACCTAATAAACCACAACGAAGACGTTAACCTCGGTTGGGAGCTAAATTCAAAGTTTGCCATCGATACCGTAAATTTTGGCCAAGGCTTTTTATTTGATACAAATCTTACCAAAGCGTGGTTCAACAATAACACCTTGTATCGATTTGCCGCTGGAATGAAAGGCAATGTCGGAACTGAGCTTGATGACCGTTTAGCGCTTTATTCAAAAGCACAAATGAACTATCGCTGGTCAGACTCATTTGCTTTTTACGCGCATCTAAATGGTCATTGGCAAAATCATGAATTTGCTGATAAACCACTGGCCGTTGGCGGTGAAGAAGGCATGCGTGGCTTCCCAGAAAGTTACCAACATGGTACTTCAAGCGTACAAGCGACGGCTGAACTAAGAATGTACCCTAACATCAATCTGTATCAGTTTGTAGATGTAGGCTTTGTTGGCTTTGTTGATGTAGGCCAAGCATTTGGCAGCACTGAAACTGCAAATATTTCAGATTCAATGCTAACCAGTGCAGGTGTTGGTATTCGCCTATATTCATCGCGTTCAAGTAACGACAATGTGATCCATATCGACTTTAGTACGCCTCTGGGCAGTTACCAAGACGTTGATTCATGGCAAATAGGAATGTCGGTTGAAACCACTTTTTAAGCATCCTGCTCTTTACTCATAAGCTCGCCCATGCGCTGCATAAGTTCTTGTTCACTGAGGTCTTCTTTGTGTGTGCCTATAGTCCAAATGTGACCAAAAGGGTCTTCTAGAGTCCCTGATCTGTCGCCATAAAATTGGTCATGTACTGGGCGCAGCTCTTTTGCCCCAAGCGACAACGCTTTAGCAAAAACAGCATCGACATCTTCAACATACAGCATAATGCTCACCGGTGTACCGCCAAGTTGTTGCGGCGACTTAAATTGCACATCAGGGCAATTATCAGAAAGCATAATATGAGAGTCGGCTATTTTTATTTCAGCATGCGCCACTCCACCATCAGGCAAGGGCATTTGCATTACAAGCTCTGCATTAAAAGCGTGTTTGTAGAACTCTATCGCCTTAGTGGCACCTTCAATAACCAAATACGGGGTTACCGCATGGAAGCCTTTTGGGATTGCAGAAACAGCCATGTTACACCTCAACGTTAAATGTGTGAGTTATAAAGGTAGCAGTTGTAGCTAATTTCACTAATCTAATGATAAAAACGCCAGCGAAATCTTTCGCTGGCGTTTTAAATACAAATACCAATCAACTTAACAAAGCGGTGTATTATTCAGGCCAGCTTTGAGCCCCATCAATTGCAACCTCTGTTTGATTTAACGTCGTGCAATAACCTGTGGCAGATGAGGCATAGTAAACATCACCTAATACCGTGTAGTTTTTTGCTTTAACCTGCTGTTTTGCTTTGTCTGACGTTGCCATGCCCCACATGCTGAAGTAGTTGCTCAAATCGAGCTCGGTTGCTTCTGAAAGCGCTATTAATAACCAATCATTGTTGCCTATGCTTTGTGCCTCCGACAAGCTGTAGCTTGAAAAGCCAAGTGCATCTTTTTGTGCCTGCCAATTAGTCTCGCTGTTATCAGCTAGATTAAACGCACGCTCCAAAATGTGTAAGCGAGGGTATAAATGCCAGCCGTTTTCAAGCTTATTGTGTGCCTGTGCGGCCATCATAATTTGTAAATAAATAGCGTGGCTTTGCGACCACTGAGACATTGCTAAATCTTGCATATAAGCAAATGCATCTGCGCTTTGTTTACTGGCTTGTAAATGATCAAACAAGTTCTCGAATGGCAAGTTTTGGCACGATGCCGAAAAGCCCGTTTCATCTTCAAACTTCGACTTACTGTAGTAGGAGTAAAAGTTGGTATTTGAATGGCCACCAAACCCTTCGATACGAAAGCGCCCTTTCTCAAGACCATGTCCTAATTCATGGATATCGCCATGCCCAGTTGGATTAAAATTCCAACCTGCGTCATACGGATTACCAGAACAACCCCAACCACAGGTCGGTTGGTCTGCATTCATATGTTTTACAATATCAATTGTTTGTACTTCGATATTGCGTGCACTCGCAAAGTCATGAATTTCGCTAACCACATCGATGCCCGGCCCTTTGAAACCAGCAAGTACATGCGGATAGTTATGAGTATAACGCTCTACTGCATGGGCGAAGTCAGACGCTACAGGCCAATAACCATCGTTAATTGAAATACGCATTTTTTCGAGCTTTGAATGCACTTCAAAGCCACCAGTTGCGACCTCAGCCCAATCATAGTCACCTTTTTCAAGCAACTCAGCAAAGCGCTCATCATCACTGCTGCTACGCCAATACGGGTGCTCACCTACATTGCTAAATTCAAAGCTGACATCTAAATCATTTTTATCAAACTCAATTTGAATTGGCCCACCATAAGGTGACGTAAAATAGACTGTTTCATTTGTCTCTATAGGCACATGAACCGACTGCAATTTAGCGGGTCGATTATAACCATTGCTGCTCATGTAATGTGTTGCACCATCACGCAGAGTATTAACAAACACCTTAGTATTCACTGCTTGATTATCGGTGCGTTTAATAGCAAACGTTTGCCCCGGCAAGGCATACACACCCGTTGAGCGAAAATACGCCTTACTCTGCATATTCACGGTGACGGTTTTAGGTGTTACATGACTAAAATCACTACGGCTGAAATTACCCATATCAACTTGAAGTGGATTAACTTTACGTATATTTAATACCGCATGATCAGTAAACAGGGCACGAAAGAAGCTTGTATTCTCGGTGCTTAGCTTATCCATCGGGAAGCTTACAACTTGGCGATAATGATCTGCAAGCAGCGCCAGTAACTGGTAAAAGCGATAGCCCTGCTCTGTAAAGATATCTGTTTTCGCTTGGTCAAAACCTCTAAAAACCGAATTAATGATAGTTGCCGCATCACTAAACTGTTGCTGATATTGGCTTTCAGCTGGGCAACTACGATTATCACATGCACTTAAATCAACACTAAATTCGCTGCTTTTAAAGCGACTAAGTAAGTCTTTAATAGTTTGCGCATCGGTTGGCAAGCTGTCGTTAATAGCAATTGGGTTCCACTGTGCCAATTCTAATCGGTGCCAATAGTTATCACCTGCAACACTCACATGGAGTAATTCAAATAACGCTTTACCGAGTGCAGTTTGGCTACCATCACGCTGAATATAGATCACCGCTATATCATTTGCTTGCGCTTGCTTTACTGCAGCTACAACATTATCAATATTTAATCCTTCACGCTCATGCTGAGAGATAATCAGTACATCCGTGTCAGTTGTTAAACACGCCGCTAAAGCGTCGTTGTCACAACTTGTATTGTCGTTATAGCTCACCATGCCTTCATATTGACTATCAAACCATTCTCGCGTTTTGCTCCTATCTTGAAAGTAATAGCTTTGATCAAGTTGCGCTAATACAAGTTTAAGTGGCTGCTCTGTGGTTATTTCTCTACCAGCTAACCAGGTGGTGCTGTTTTTCAAAAACTGAGTCATTTGCTCGTTAATGGTATTTCGATATGGGTTACTACCAAATACCAAGTAACGGCCTTGCTCCCCATCACTAGTACCGACAACTGCAAGGTTTCTGACTTTTGTCTCATAACCATCTTGCCAACTATTGTTGGTAAGTAGTACCGGCTCATTGAATGGATACGTGGCAGTTAATAACGTTGCATCCCAGGTTGGATACCAACTTAATTCATCAAGGGCGGAGCTTGAGCCAAAAGCAAATAAGCTATTTTTAATGCTTTGAAAGCGCGCTTTGTGGCTATCAATTTCATTAAGTGTCGCATCAAGTAGCAATTCACTGTTTGGCACAACTAGCGCATTACCCGTTTCTAGTGCCTCAGCTACATAGCTTTGAGTAATGTTTAACACAAACTCGAAGCTTGCTTGTACACGTGAGTCAGAGGCTGTGATTGTGAATTTATGCTCACCAAGATCTTCATTACTCGCGGTGCCAGATAAGATGCTAGTTTGCTCATCAAAACTTAGCCACGTTGGCAACCCTGTTACGGTTAAGCTCACTTCATCGTTGTCTGCATCGGTGCTGATTAACTGCACACTCAATGCCTGCTCAGCACGCGCTTCACTACTCAGTGGAGACACCACAGGTGCTGAGTTTGCTCTGGCAGCGATGTTAAATGTTTGCTCTGCCTGCTGGGTCACTTCGCCATCTGAATAACGAAAACGAATTTGCTGTTCGCCCGTATTCGCAAACAAGGGCGTGCCGCTAAAACTAAGGTTAGTCGCATCAAAGCTAAGCCAATCAGGTTTACTAACTTCACTTACTACCACAGTGTCATTTTGTGCATCAGTAAATGTTAGCTGGTAAGTATAAGCTTGGCCTTCATTGCTATCTGATGGGGTGGACGTGAGCGTTGGCGGTGTATTCTCAATAAGTTTGGCTTCTACATTAATATCAATCAAAAGCTGTGCAGAGAGCTGCCCATCAGTGACCGTAAACTCAATGTTTGCATACTTACCTACTTGCTCAGGCGTGCCACTGATACTTGCTGAGGCTTCATTAAAACTTAGCCAACTTGGTAAGTTTGTTACAGACAAAGTAAGTGGGTCATTATCTGGATCAGAGACTTCAGGGCTAAAACTCAAGGTTTCACCAACACGTAAAGTCTGTGATTGACCGCTGATTTGCGGCGCTTGATTTTGTGGTGTTTCGGTTACAGGAGGGGTTGTTGTTTGTTTTTCATCTGAGCCTGAGCCGCCACAAGCAGCAAGTGTTAGCAATACAGCCGAGCATAATAGCGAGCGTTTGCACAAAGAGTAAGGTGCGTTCATTGAGTTCTTATTGGTATGGTAAACAACTTTTTAACATTATAAGCCGATACTACAAACTAATATCTCGGAAAAAATACGTAAATTGATATCGCTGTCATTAATTGTTAAAGCGTAAAAAGCCCCATAAAGGGGCTATTTAAGGGTTACGAGCTTGGGTTTGCAAAATCGGGTCTGGGTAACTTTTCGAGTATGGCGTATAAGTAAATCACCACAAGACAAAGCCCTCCCGCTACAAAGAATAAGGTTGGGCCATCGTAATAATCTAAAATTAAACCACCACCGAGTGGTGCTAAAGCAAACCCTAAATCATAAAACGAAGCCGCGCCAAAGTAGGCTCCACGTAAGTGTGATGGTGCGAGCCTATCAAGGTGAACATTCATCGTCGGAAACAAAATGGTTTCGGCCAAACTCATCACCACTATCGCACCAATCCAGCCCCAAAATAAATCGATTGGATTAAGTGCTAGCCAAAATTGCGACACCATTAATAGCACCAAACCAATTTGTATTCGTACCGTTAGGCTAAATCGCGCCATCATTTTTAACAGCAGAAATTGACTTGAAATGATCACTATCGCATTGGTAAATATAAGCGCAGAAATCAATGCAAGTAGGTCGGGTGCCTCTGCACGAGTTAGGTATTGTATGAGTGAACTATCCATTTGCGCATAAATAAACATGCACAAAATATTGGCTAAAATTAAACATTGCAGCAGTTTATCTGCAAATAAAATACGTAAGATTTGCTTGCCCTGTATAGCTGGTTTTTTCTCTTCAGGCTCGTCGATTGCGGCAGTATTTTTTGCAGCTTTATCACTAAAATTAAAGCCCCAAACAAGCAGCACCAATAAAATAGCAAATGCCCCTGCGGTAATATAAAAGCTCGACTGCTCACCTGTTAAACCTAGCCATACTCCGGCTAATGGGCCCACCGCACAGCCCACATTAACAATAAAGTACAGCGACTGCATGGCCAACTCACGAGTTTGTGCATCATCAATAATATCGCCAATTGCCGCACTGGTTAGTGGTCGCCAAAGTGCAGTCGCAATCGAGCATAAGGTCATCACAATCACATAACCGGCCACGGTTTCTACCTCAGCCAACAGCGAGAAAGAAATAATATACAACACGCCGGTAATGTACATCAGCGTATGCCGGCCCACTTTATCTGAGAGGCTACTGCCAATAAAACTGGTAAACACAGAAATCACGGCTGCACTGGTAAGTACCAAACCAACTTCTGTCGCCGATAAAGCAAACTTTTCATACAAGATCACCGCAAGAAATGGCCACACCATGTAATAGCTGCCACGGGTAATAAACGAGCCAAATAGGAAGATCCACATAAGCACAGGAAACTGCTTAAAGCGCGCTAAAGAGATATCTGAATTCATTATTTTAATTTTTATGATGATGATTAAAACACTATACAGGAACTGAATCTGCCTTAGGTATTTAATCTAAAACTTGTTTGTAACAGCGTGTTATACCAACCCGCAATAATACTTAATCATTTTGAGGGATTAAACCTGTCGCTAACTGCGTTAAAAATTTCTCATTTAGAACAACTAAATAACGAAATTTTTGCCTTGCTATCAACGAGGTTTTATTGCCTCAAAATAGACTACTTAATTAAGCGGGTTGGTATTAATTAGCTAAAAAACAAACGCAACTTAATTGTGAATAATGTTAAGCCAACTTGAAAAAGATTAATCTAAATAAGAATAGTTATTGATTGTATTTTTCATTTGTGTAGTATACGCAGCGTTCCTCAAAGGGATAACCTACAAAAAGAACTGGAAACCTACAATGAAATCAATAAAACCAAGCTTACTGGCACTTGCCATAGCAACACATTTTTCAGCCTTTGCTGATGACGCTAAGCCGAAACAAGATATGGAACGCTTAGTTATCACTGCAACAGGTTTTGAGCAAAAAGTTACCGAAGCACCTGCAAGTATTTCAATTATCACTAATGAAGATATTAAGTCTCATGCCTTCACCTCAGTACTTGATGCTGTGCAGTATTTAGAAGGTATCGACATTGGCACAACTCGTGATAAAACAGGCCAAGGCAGTGTAAGTATGCGTGGTTTAACAGGTGAATACACCCTGTTACTTATTGATGGTAAACGCCAAAATAACCATGGCGATATTTATCCAAACAACTTTGGTGGTAACGCGTTTAACCACGTACCACCAGTCGATGCCATTGAGCGCGTTGAAGTAATTCGCGGCCCTGCATCAACGCTTTATGGTGCAGATGCACTGGGTGGTGTAATTAATATCATCACTAAAAAGCACACAGACAGCTGGAGTGGTGCAGTATCTTTTAGCCGTTCATTACAACAAAACGATGATTTTGGTGATGATATTACCACTGACTTTAGTGTGATGGGTCCGCTTATCAAAGACGTATTAAGCTTAGGTGTACGCGGCAGCGTTTACGAGCAACAAGCATCATCGCCAACATTTGAACCAGCAACCGATCCTAATGGTGTTGTACATGCTCGTTCATTAGGTTTTGGTAGTGGCGGTCGTACCGTTGATAATACAAACGAGCAGTATGGTTTTACTTTAACTTATACACCGTTTGAGTCGCATCATTTACGTTTTGATTACGATAACTCAAGCCAAGTGTACGACAACACGCCAAGTTACGACATTGAGTCAGGCACCATTACTTACCCGCTTGGTACTAAAGATAACATTGAATCAATTTGGCAAGACCGCCGCGGCCAAGTAAACCCGCGCGCAGGTTATGCGGCAGACCAAGAGTTTGACCGTGAATGGTGGTCACTCAGCTACGATGGTGAACTTAATTGGGCAACGGTTAAGGCCTCTGTATCTTATGTTGATACGCAAAACAATGGCCGTACTTTACCACTGAGTGTAAGCGAGCGATTAGAGCTACAAGCTATGTACGATGGTACAGGCGAATACGAGGGAATGGACGAACAAGCACGTAAAGACTTAGCCGAAGAAACATTCTTACCGCGCCCTGCTCGCCCACTTGAAAGCAGCCAATATACTTATGACTTACGCTTTGATATTCCTATCACGGGCAGCTTTGGTAGCCATAACCTAGCAATTGGTGGCCAGCTTATCGACGGTGAATTAAAAGACGGCGTATTTGGCCTTGAAAGTGACCAAGCAGGTCAAGTGCAAGAGCAAAACATGTACTCAATCTTTGCCGAAGATAACTGGATGGCAACTGACAACTTCACCTTTACATTAGGTGCTCGTTACGATGACCATGATGTATTTGGCAGCCAAGTATCACCGCGCGTTTACGGTGTATATAACCTCTCTGACACTTGGACCTTAAAAGGTGGTGTAAGTACAGGTTATAAAACGCCGCAAACCACAGATCTTTACGACGGTATCACCGGATTTGGTGGTCAGGGCACAAGCCCATTTGCGGGTAACCCAGATTTAGAACCAGAAACCAGTGTGAACTCTGAAGTTGCACTTTATTGGACTTCGCTTGATGGCGATCACAACATGAATGTGACTTACTACAACACCAAGTTTGAAGACAAAATTGCCCGCGGCGACACTATTTTAAGCTGTGAACAAACTAACGATGTACGCCCTTGTGTGAACTTAGGTCAGTACGATCAACTTGGCTACGATAGCTACAGCCAAAAGATCAATATCGACGAAGTAGACCTTCAAGGTGTTGAAATTGCGGGTCAATACACTATCACTAAAACAGTGTCTGTTAACGGTAACTACACGTGGACTGATAGCGAACAAAAGAGCGGTCCTGAAGAGGGTCAACCATTAACTAACTCAGCTGAGCACATGGCAAACCTTACCCTAAACTGGGAAGCGACTGACTTTATGAACTTATACCTACAAGGTGTATATCGTTCAGACCGTTACCGCGGTTGGGATAACGTGCACGATAAAGCGCTGTATTACAAAAACTACAACCTACTTAATTTAGGTGCGCAGTTTTATGTAAATGAGTACGTGCAAATCAATGCCCGCGTAAACAACCTATTAGACGAAGATTTCACCTCTTATAGCACAAGCTATACCGACCTAAATGGCGATGGTGAGTATGAATACCTAACAGGTCGCGGTGTAGTTAGCGAAGTCACATTCACAGACGACTACAACGTTAAAGATAAAGGCCGTAACTTCTGGATTGGCGTTACTGCTTACTTCTAAGAAAACTCCCTGAAAATAGACAGCATACAGTCATGTGCTGTCTATTTTTCTAACTACACTATTACTCCTACTGTCAGTATTCTTTTTACTGTCACTAAACTGCCAACTTCACACACTAAGCTGATGATACCTGCGTAAGCTTATTTGTCAGTCTATGGAACATATCCTTACAGCCAGCGGTATCTGTATTAGTTATCAAGATGAAGGCGATAAAAATGCGCCAGTGATCATCTTAATTATTGGCTTAGGTGCTCAATTTACCGTTTGGCCAGAGTCGCTATATTTTGGCTTGGTCGAAAAAGGCTTTCGGGTTATTCGTTTTGATAATCGTGATGCAGGGCTGTCCTCATCGTTAGATGAGTTAGGCAAGCCGAGTCTCGTAAAGCATTGGCTTAGCCGCCGATTACCCATTCGCTCAAAGCTGCCCTATTCGCTCGATGACATGGCTCGCGATGTAAAAGAATTAATGGATGCACTGGCTATCAAAAAAGCGCACTTAGTAGGGGCTTCGATGGGTGGCATGATTGCGCAAATTGCCGCGGCAAAGTATAAAAAACGTGTACTGAGCTTAACTTCAATTATGTCGAGTAGCTCGCCGTTATCGTTTTCGGGTTCAAACATTAATCTGCTAGTAAAGCTCGCTAAAATACGCCCCCGAAGCAGTAATAAAGAAGCCGCGATTGATTACAATGTTAGGCTCAACCAACTCATTGGCAGCCCAGCCTACCCACAAGATGAACACGCTTTATACGCCAACGCAGAACGCTATATTGAGCGGGCCCACACGAATCAAACAGGCTTTAAACGTCAGCTTGCAGCCATTGCCGCAACGCCTTATCGCGAGCAATTACTAAAAAAGATTAAAGCCCCCACATTAGTAATTCATGGCAGCGCTGATCCTGTTATGCCACTGTCTGCGGGTATCAACACCGCACTGTTAATAAAGCGCAGTAAGTTAAAAGTTGTGCCTGGAATGGGCCATGATTTTCCGCCCGCTTTAATGAAAAAAATGACTAAGTGGATTGCTAAACACGCAGCTAAAGTCAGCGCCAAAAAAGCCGCTAAAAAAACCCTAAAAGCATGATAGAATTATCATACAATTTATAAGGTTAGCGTTTTATGTTGCGTGTATTTTTTAGTCTGTTTTTAATTATCCCTTGGTTAAGCTTTGCCGGTGTGTCACTAAGCGAGCAGCGCATTATTTATCAGGGCGAAATTAGTGCCAAAAACAATCAACATGTTGCACAGCTTTTGGCTGAGCAGCCAAGCATAAACGGCATACAAATTACCAGTGGTGGCGGAAACGTTGATTTAGGTATGGATCTCGCCGAGTTGATTTTGGCGCATAATTTAAAAGTTCATATAAAACAATTTTGCTTTTCGTCGTGTGCTAATTACGTATTGCTTGCAGGAAACCCTACCACCATAGCTAAGAACGCCATTGTCGGTTGGCACGGCGATGCCGCTTCAGCTCGCTGGCGAGATAGCGATATTGATGCCATGGTAAGCCATTTAAAAGAGCCAGAAAAAACAACCAAGTGGCAGGCTTTACGCACTCATTACGATAAAATAATCGCAAAAGCCGTGGCACGTGAAAAAGCCTTTTATGCAAAACGCGGTGTTAAGCATGACTTGCTAACCATTGGTTTATCTAAGGAGCTAAAGCGTGCAGCTGTGGCACAAAAAGCCAGAGGCTGGAGCTACTCAAAAAAAGCACTCAATACACTGAATGTCAGCAATATTGAGTTTGCAGATTGGCAGCCCCGCTCGGCAAAGAACTTTCCGTTACTAATAATTAGTGAGCTTGGGGATTAGCTTTTGTAATCACGGATATAACGGTAATCAAATTCGGTGTCATCTAGAATGTCGCAATAATCACGAAAATCATTACTCTGCATTTGCTGAATATCGATGATCACCGACTGCTCTGTTACGAGCTTTTTAAAGCTTTGCAATAGCGTACGTCCTTGCTTTGCATCTATATGGCAACCGAATTGATAAATGTCATATAACCGAGCGAACTGATCACCGCTCTGTCTTGAGCTTGCCATGAGTGCTTCACCACGCTCAAAAGCAAGCATTCTTCCCAGAATAAATTGCGCTCTAGGTTCATTTTTATGTTCAACTAGATAACGTAAAATAGTTTCTGATTTAAATGTATCTTGCGGAAAATTCCCTTGATAAACGCCTCGTTCATCAAAGTGACGACCGGAATAATAGGCAAAAGCATAGCTAAATGCTTTTTTGTCAGACAAGGTTGCAAGAAACTCATCATCTGTCGGAATATGTTTTGCTCTAAACTTAGCAGCTTGATGTTGCTCTTGTTCTACCTGTTTTTCAATAGACAAATACTGCTGGTGAGCAAATGCACCAACGGCGCCTGCAAAACTCAAACATGATGTAGCAATTAGGGTACTCGGTAATACTACCAACCAATGATTTTTAATTTTTTTATACCCTGCCAGCTCACCGGATTCATACACCTCAGCAAATAACTTATGGTCAATAAATGGAATGCTTTTGCGTGCAATAAATGCTGCTGACCAAGAGCCAAGTGCAAATAACAAAGCATAAATTGATAAAGACAATGTACCACTGATCAAAACCTCTGAACTGAGCGCAACAGCGATTACAGATAGGTATGCAATAAGTGAAATAACTGAAAAGATACGATCATAGCCACGCCCATGAATACGAACGGCTAGGCCAACGAGTACGCCGCTAATCACTAACATTACAGGCCCAATAGCACTTTTAATTGAAAATACTGTGATCCATAAAATAATGATTGGGATACTCCAGCAAGCTACGCCGATTGCGGCTGCAAGTGGACTTTGCTTAACTAGTTTTGCTTTAACTTGCTCTCGACTCTGCTCAGTAACAGACATATCAACTCCGTTTTCGTTTTATTATTTTTTCCTGTAAAACAAAGTGATTCTAACTAGAACAGCTGATTATAAAAAGAGGAACATAAATTTTCGTGGTACAAAAAAGCCACTTCGCAGTGGCTATTTTAAATAGACTTTAATTAAACACTAAACTTATGCCATGGGCCTGTTATAGCAAGTGTTTTTGAAGGTGAGTAAACGTTCACAAACAAAGTGCTACCATCTGGTGAAAAACAGGCACCTGCCAGCTCGGTTTGCGCCACTAAACGGGCAAAATTATAAACTTGCCCTTGTGGTGTCACACCGCGAAGATGATTATCAACCACATCGGTGTATTGGTCTTCACAGACAATTAAGTGACCATTAGGTGACACGGTTAGGTTATCGCCAAAGTTGTAGAGGGTTTTACTAGTACTTTCTACAAACAACGAGATTTTACCTGGTTGCTGTGCTTCTTTATCTGTGCCCTCAAATTCTGATGGCTGATATTTCATAACCTGACCAAGTTGTTTTTTACCACCATTGGTACAGCAAAAATAAAGCTCTTTATCACCCCAGTGAATACCTTCACCGCGAGCAAACAGTGCAGCTCCTTGTTTATAACCGCGTAGGCGTAGGTCGTCTTTCGGGCTTTCAGGGTTATCTAGATTGACCCACTCAACCTCAAGCTCTTGATGTAGCCCCATGGCTTTATTATTCCAGTTACGGCTATCGAATTGTGGCTTACCTTTTACCACCATAGCTTGTAATTGCCCGCCTTTATGCAGCTTGCCATATTCATTTGGAATAAAACGATAAAAGACGCTATCACCTTTGTCTTCTGTTAAATAAACAATGCCGGTGCGCGGGTCAACGGCAGCCGCTTCGTGGTTAAATCGACCCATGGCTTTTAATGGCTCAGGTTTAATTAAGCCTTTGCTATTTGCGGGTACTTCAAAGATATAACCATGGTCTTGGTTAAATCCATCGGCTTTGGTATCTGTGGTTTCTTCGCACGTAAGCCAGGTGCCCCATGGCGTAATACCACCAGAACAATTACGAATAGTGCCGACCAATGACAAGTACTCTTGCTCTTTTTGATGGGTTTTTAAGTTATAAACGATATGACTTGTGCCACCCGGTAACGCCACACCGTCACTGTTAGTATCAAAAGCCAGCGGCGTTTTATGATTGGAAATACTTGCTTCAGCTTTCGCTAAGTCTTTTGGCTTTAGCTCATGGTTTCGCACTAATGCAACACGGTCATTACCAAGCGCTAGACAGCCCATGCCATCGGCTTTGTCCGGAACCGTAAACCCATCAGACATTTTCTCACCTAGGCTTGAAACGACTTGATAACTAAAGCCCTCAGGTAAGTCGAGCAATTTATCTGGATCAGGAATTAACGGACCAAAGCCCACAGCCGTTGTTTTTAAATCACCTAACGACACTTTACCTATGGCACTTTTTGATAATCCTAAAAAGGCCAATGTGCCCGCCCCTACTAAAAATTCTCGACGTGAAACCATGCTAACTCCAAGCTAAAAACCAGCTTTATCATACAAATAAAAAAGGCATTATAAAGCAATGAAACGATAAAAAGTTACATTATCACAATATTCACGAAATTGTCATAAAGCACTACTCTTTGATGATTGCTAGTTGCTCATTAGGTAGCAGCACAATTAAGTAACCACGCTGCTCTAAGTTACAAAAATCAAATTCAAAACCTGCAATTTGTAAGTCACTAGCGCAATGAGTTAGCGGTATATAAGCTGTTGCTGTTGCTTCAGTTAATTCACTATTAGCAAGTTTATAGCTGTAGTTCGTATTGCCGATAAAACTAACCAGCCTAACCACAGGGTAATCACCACTATCTACAGCCTCAGTGCGTGCTAAAAAAGCCAGTTTCAGCGTTTCGCCATCCATATAAATGATCACATAATTAGCTATATCACTAACAAGCCACTTTTGTAGATGAGCTTTTATTTCAGCATCATAAAAAGCTGCAAAGCCAACCTTTCCGACCACAGACCGCTTAAAGTTAAGCTTTTCAAAACCACCGTAGCCATCGATTGATTGTTGGAAGTTCTGCTCCTTATAAATTGCGCTTGTTGGTGTGTTATTTCGTAGGTTCATCATATAAAAATCAACCGGGTACTCGCTAAAGTTATAAACATAATAGTCACTTTCATAGACACCTTGGTATAAATCGTCTTCGTCAAACACTTCCTCTTCAGCGCTATTACAACCAGTAAGTAAGAGTAAAATGCATAATCTCAGTAGATAATTCATTGCTCATCCCTTTTTCTAAAAACGATAATTTATAGTTGCAGTGAATTGCTGCTTGGCAGTTTCTCCCACTAGCGGGCTTTTTTTGATAGTTGAGTCAAGTTGCTCATACCGCAAGCTCGTAAAAAAAGACCACTGCTTATTAAAAACATAAGTCAGGTTTAGCGAGGTGAATGGGTTAAGGGCTGCACTTGGCTGATATTCATATCTGCCAAACTCAGGGGCGATATTGCCATTAGCTATGCCATACAGGTATTGAGTGTATTTTTTATCTTGCCAATAAAAACCGAGATCAGCACTTAGCTGTAACCCTAACCCTTGGCCATAAATCGGTAGGTTATAGCGGACAAGAAACGTAAGTCCATCGGAATGATTCGAAATATCTTGCGCTAAACGAACAAAAAGCTGTTTATATTGCAGCTGAGTTCTGAAGGTTAGCTCACCTTTGCCGTCTTTATAGTCAGTGAAAACCTCATCATCCGACAACTCATCACTAAAGATTAAACTGCTATCGTAGGTTTCATCTCGGAAACTAAGCCCCATTGACGCTTCAAATTCTGCGCCTTGTAAAAAGGCATATTGCACTAAGCCATATTTAGGCCCAATGCGCCAGTTGCCTTTTCGGGCGTTGAAGTATGGCAAGACCATGGTTTGAATATCGTAATCTCGCCATGCTGTATCAATGGCCAATTGTGCAGCACCGACCTCCATTTGCCATTGCTGTGATTGCTCATCGGCCTTGGCATCATCAACAAATAATGCAGCTAAACAATAAGCTGTGATCAACAGATAAGAAAAAAGACTATTTCGCAGAAATTCATGTTTGGTCATGATAATGTCCCTATATTGGTGTTTTAATGCAGTTTAACGCCTCACCATTAGGGCTGACTTGCTGCAAATGTCACATATTTAATCGTGACAT
This sequence comes from Pseudoalteromonas sp. CO109Y, assembly GCF_004208935.1. Lineage (NCBI taxonomy): Bacteria > Pseudomonadati > Pseudomonadota > Gammaproteobacteria > Alteromonadales > Pseudoalteromonadaceae > Pseudoalteromonas > Pseudoalteromonas sp. CO109Y. Next base: position 113,378 of record NZ_SGPD01000027.1, on the reverse strand, counting down.
TTGTCATATACATAAACGAATAATTGCGGATTAAACTAAGCGTATGAACAAACTCTTGCAAACGTTGATACATCGAAGCGATTTCATACTCTCAGCTATCACCTGGGGGTTTGTGTTTATTTATACTCTGCACGCTTGGTCGCAAAGAGCAGAATCGGCGCAGCTAAGTTTTAGTACAATAAATACGTTTTTGATCAGTGTGTTATTTATAAGCTTTTTTGCTTTTTTAATTTATTTTGAGTTTTTCAGATCACGACTTAAGCACTATCAAACCCGTATTTTGAACTTCACTATCGCTAATGTTGTGCTATTGATGTGGCTATTTAATATTGGCTTTGTTGCAATTCTATTGATCATTTTCTTAGTTAAATTCAGCGATTACGAGCCAAACAAAGCCAGCCTCTATTTACTCATTTGCCTGCCCTTTTTGATGGCGCTGACGCTTCACTATGGCTTTGATAAGCAATTTGTATTACTCAACGGGTTAGCTTTCACTTTATACAATAGCTTTGCCTATCGCTTTGCTACTCGGCTTATTTCTGAGCGTAAAGCCAAAGAACAAGCAGCCCATTTATTACGTGAATTAAAAGCAACTCAAGCACTTTTAAACGACACCGCAACTCGCGATGAACGTATTCGTATTGCCAGAGATTTACATGATACCCTTGGCCACCACCTTACAGGACTCAGTATTCACTTAGAAGTCGCCAATCATTGTGCTAACCATGAAGCACCAAAACACATAACTAAAGCACAGCAAATTACCCGCTTGTTATTAAATGATGTGCGTGACTCTGTCTCGTCAATGCGAGAAAACCAAACCATTGATTTACATGCATCGCTGAATTCATTGTGCAGCCATGTTACAGGCTTAAATGTCACACTCAACTACGATGAAAATATAAAAATAAGTGATACGTTATTAGCACAAACGTTATTTCATACTGTGCAAGAAGCTATTACGAATTGTATTAAGCACAGTGATGCGACCGAGCTGTCGGTAAGCTTAGACCTCCAAGCTGATTCAGTGCATCTCACTATTTATGATAACGGCGGCGAAATGCCCAAGCTGAACTTAGGCAATGGCTTAACAGGCATGCAAGAGCGCTTAGCTTTAGTGCGAGGGGCAATCGAGTTTGAACAAAATAATAATGGGTTTGCGATTGCTGCAACGTTACCTCATAAACTTAATCCACATACTTTGGCGTAAAAAATGATTAGGGTATTACTCGTTGATGACCAAACATTATTAAGAGAAGGCTTAAAAAGCTTACTCGCCCTTAAAGCAAATATTCAAGTCGTGGCTGAGGCTGACAATGGCCAAACGGCTCTTGAGATGCTCAAGCAACATTCTATTGATGTTGTACTCCTTGATATTCGCATGCCTATTCTAGACGGTATTGGCGTACTGAAAAGTATGCAAGCACAACAGCTGAGGCAACCAGTACTGGTACTCACGACCTTTGATGATAGTGAACAAGTGCTAGAATGTATTCGCTATGGCGCTAAGGGTTATGCGTTAAAAGATATTAATTTAGAGCGCTTGGTCAGCGCCATCGAAACACTTGCTAAAGGTGGCTCAGCGCTAGCTCCTGCGATCACCGAGCGAATTTTGAATAAGCCCACTAAAACAACCGATACTTCTTTAGCAACTCCTGATAAATTAAGTAAAAGCGAGCTTAGAGTGCTCAATTTAATCGCTGCAGGCTATTCAAATAGTGAAATCGCCGAGGCACTTTATAAGTCTGAAGGGACTATCCGTAATCAAGTGTCTTTTATTCTCAGAAAGCTAGATGTACGTGATAGAACCCGTGCAGCATTAAAAGCAATTGATCTAGGCTTGATATAATTGCAAATCATTTTTAATCTCATTAAGCTTTTATCATACAAGTAAATCGCTTAAACTAAGGGTTAATTTTATTTCAAGAAGCAACCGCTATGTTCCTAAAATCAAAAATATTTATTGCATTCTCATTGGCGCTTTTAAGCTTTAGCCAACACGCCTTTAGCTTACAGTTTGGCAATCCAGTCGACAGTGACAAACTCATTAAAATTTCGACGGTTATGGCCTCACCAGACGATTACCTTGCAAGTCCAATTACCGTGGAAGGGACTATCACTGGGGTTTGCGAAAAACGTGGTTGCTGGATGACGCTTGCATCTGACAAACGCTTTGAAAACTTACGTATCAAAGTTGAAGATGGCGACATGGTATTCCCGATGACGGCTAAAGGCAGTAAAGCTATCGTAACTGGTAAGCTCGATAAAATTCAGCTTAGCCTTGGCCGCACTAAAGCGCTACTTGCTCACAAAGCGCAGCAAGCCGGCGAAAGCTTTGATGCAAACTCAGTGACTGAAGCAATGGCTATTTATCAGCTCGTACCGAGCGGAGTTGAAATCATTGAGTAATAAATCAAGTATCAACTGGTTTAAGCTAAACAGAAACTTACACCGCGATATTGGTTACTTTTGTGTTGGTTTAGTAATTATCTTTGCGGTTTCTGGCATTGCAGTGAACCACAAAGATGATTGGAACCCAAACTACAAAGTAAGCCACCAGCAAATCCGTGTAAGCGATGAAACTTGGCAATTAGATAATGACGCGTTGCTGATTGAGCAAATTATCTCTCATGCTGATGTAAGCGAGCCGGTAAAGGCTTCTTATTGGGTGTCGCCGCAAGAGTTTAAGGTGTTTTTAAAAAACGGTAACAACCTCAGCCTTAAACTCAATAAAGATATCATAAGCTATGAAGCCATTGAGCCTCGTCATGTATTTCAAGCATTTAACCGCTTACACTTGAACGAAACAAACGCTTCGTGGGTGATTTTTTCTGATATTTTTGCTGGGCTGCTGCTGTTTTTAGCAATCAGCGGCTTGTTTATGATCAAGGGTAAAAATAGCCCATGGGGCAGCCGCTCTGTATTAGTCATTAGCGGTATGCTACTCCCCGCTGCTTATGTGTTTTTATAAGCTGAAGTTCCTGTTGCCATTCTCGTAAAGAGCAATGGCAAGATTATTTTCAATTAATTTAATCCTCACCCACTTTTTGACACAGCTTTTTTAAAATAACTATTCGCAGACTCCTCACTTTGCTTACGCATTTTATAGCAGCTCAAAGTGTGTTTACTTAGCGATTAAAACCTCTCACCTACCTATTAAAGTTTTCTTAAATGATGGCTTTATTGCTTTTATTTGTGCTCATTTTCATCGAAAAAGTAAAACAACGCAGCCAATTAGAACCTAAAAAAGGGATTAATTTAGTTATAATCTTTGATCTGATTACAATTATTTATTACTAGATAAAATAAAAAATAAAACACCTTCAACCTACAAAAGGTAATTAAATTGTAAAGTAAATTAATGATTTATTATTATTGATATTGAGAATCACTATCATTACGATCCCGATTCAAATTAATCAAGAAGGAATTGAGTCGTGAATCAATTAGCCCCCGTGCTTAATACTCATTCATCAATAAATGTTGATGAACAACCCCAAGCATTTATTTTTAACGAAAATAATTTGCTCAAATATGAGATGGCTTCAATGCAAACACTGTCGCTTATCCATCAAGCACTGCGTTCAGCAAAACAAGTTCATTCTGGTGTCTGTCATAAAGAGCTCAGTAAACAAATTGCCAGTGTTGAACTAAATCAACCTCTCAATAACGTTGAGCAAGCGCTAGGCGAAATAAAATCTCTATATTTAGATCATGCAGTCTACTTTCATCATCCAAAATATGTTGCCCACCTAAACTGCCCCGTTGCTTACCCTGCGGTGATAGCCGAACAGTTATTAACTGCTATAAATTCTTCGTTAGACACCTGGGACCAAAGTGCTGGCGGGACGCTCATTGAACAAAAGCTAATTGACTGGAGTATCGAACGTATTGGTTTAAGTGCTGCTGCCGATGGCATATTCACAAGTGGCGGCAGTCAATCTAATTTAATGGCATTGTTACTTGCTAGAGACCATGCAGCAGAGCGTTTATCTGGGCACCTAAATCGCGATTTTGGTTTAGGTCCAGATGCTCATCGCTACCGTATTTTTTGCTCTGAAGTCAGCCATTTTAGTATTCAAAAGTCAGCCGCTTTACTGGGCCTTGGCTACAACGCGGTTGTTCCGGTTACAGTTGATAAAGAGTTTAAAATGGACCTAGCCGCACTTGATGCAGCGATTGATGAATGTAAAGCACAAGGCAATATTCCTATAGCGCTCGTTGCCACCGCAGGCACAACTGACTTTGGTTCAATAGACCCTATCGATAAGCTAAAAGCACGGTGCAAAGCTGATAATTTATGGCTTCATGTCGATGCAGCTTATGGCTGTGGACTACTTGCCGCTGATGATCACCGTCACTTACTCAATGGCATTGAGCATGCTGACTCGGTGACGTTAGATTACCACAAATCATTCTTACAACCTGTCAGTAGTAGCGCATTTATTGTTGCTGATAAAAAGCAATTTAAACATTTAACTCATCATGCTGATTATTTAAATCCGTTTAACGACAACCCACAAGCAGCACCAAACCTTGTTGATAAAAGCATTCAAACGACTCGCCGTTTTGATGCCTTAAAACTTTGGCTAACTTTACGCATTATGGGCCACGAACAGATTGGCAAAGTGTTTTCTTCTGTTATGGCATTAGCCCGTAGTAGTTATGTGGCGCTCAAACAAGACCCAGAATTTGAGCTAATTCACCAACCTGAACTGAGCACCTTAGTGTTTCGCTTTAACGATAAAAGCCTCAGTGATGAGCAATTAAACCTGCTTAATTATCAAATTAAAGATGAGCTATTCAAACAAGGTGAGTGTGCTATTGCTCGCACCAAATTTAGAGGTATCAACTACTTAAAGTTCACGTTACTTAATCCAAACACACAAATTGAAGACATTAAAAGCATTGCAGCTGATATTAAAGCCTGCGCCTACAGCATCAAGGCACGCCTAAAAGTTGAGGAAACTAGCTATGAATAAAGTGTACGATTTAATTGCTGTGGGTCTTGGTCCGTTTAACCTCAGCTTAGCATGTTTAGCTGAACCAATTGAAAAACTTGATTCGTTATTTTTAGAACAACGTGATGAGTTTAATTGGCATCCAGGGCTGATGCTCGATGGCGTTACATTACAAACACCGTTTATGTCGGATTTAGTCACATTGGCAGATCCAACCAATCCATACAGCTTTTTAAACTATGCGAAACAACAAGGTAAGCTGTATCAGTTTTATATTCGAGAAAGTTTCTTTTTACTGCGCGAGCAATACAACCAGTATTGCCAATGGGCAGCAAGCCAATTAAGTAACATACAATTTGGTCATAAAGTCATTCATAGCCAGTTTGATCAAACAAAGCAGCTCTATGTACTCACTGTTGAATCTGCAAAGCAAACAAAAACGCTTTATTGTCGTCACTTGGTACTGGGCACAGGTCCCTCACCTTATTATCCACCCGCTGTTCAGGCTGAAGATACACAGCTCTGCCATGCCACAGAATATCTGTATAAGCGGGATGAATTAGTAAATAGCAAGAGCATCACTGTGATTGGCTCAGGGCAAAGTGCTGCTGAAGTATTTTATGATTTGTTGTGTGACATTAAACAGCATAACTACCAACTCAATTGGGTAACGCGAGCGCCGCGTTTCTTTCCTCTTGAGTACACGAAACTCACGCTAGAAATGACCTCTCCTGAGTATGTTGATTACTTTTATAACCTAGAACAGACAACCAAACAGGAGTTACTAGCCAAGCAACGTAATTTATACAAAGGCATCAACTCAGAGTTAATTAATCAGATTTATGATCAGCTCTACCAACTTGATATTCAAGGGGTAAACCGAGCAAGGTTATTGACCAACAGCGAGCTCATTAAAAAACAAGGCAGTAAGTTAGTTTTTAAACACAGTGAACAGCAGGCTGAGTTTAGCTTACATAGTAATCACGTCATTATGGCAACAGGCTTTAGTTATCAGCTACCCGATTTTCTAAGTGGCTTAATGAGCGAAATAAATTGGCTAGATAACGGGTGCTTTGCTGTTGAGCGAAATTACAGTATCGACAAGCTACAAAGGTTGTTTGTACAAAATGCTGAGCTACATAGTCATGGTTTTGTAACGCCAGATCTAGGCATGGCCTGCTACAGAAACAGCCATATTCTGCGCTCAATCTTAGGTTATGCCCCCTACCCTGTTGAAACACAAATTGCCTTTCAAGAGTTTGGTTTACCCGATGTTGTCAACGAAAAACAGAAGCAAATAGCATGAAACAACCCGCATTAAAGTCAAGCTTGGTGCTGCTGACGATTATATCTGTTGTTTGCGACACCATGATTTTGCCCTTTTACCCGCAGTTTTTTAGTGCCCAATTTGGTTTGCAATCAAGTAATCACATTGGTGCCTATATTGCTGTTTGCTGCATCACTGTGATGTGTGCTTTCCCTGTATGGGCGAAAATAGCGCAGCACGTGCACGAACTGTATTTATGGGTGATCACCCAAATAATTGCAGGGCTATTGGGTGTTGCGTGCTTTTACAGCGAAAACGTGTGGAGCTTTTGGCTGTTATCACAGCTCATGCTGGTATTTAAAGCAAGTTACCTGCTTATTTATCCCTTTGTTCTAAGTATCGAAGAAAAACAACAGCACCTCGGTGTCGTTGCTTTATTTAGCGTGCTTTTACACTTTGGTGGTATTGGCGGTGCTTTATTAGGTGGCTTGATCATCCAAAGTATTGAGCCGCGCTTTTTATATTTAGTGATGGCTGCAGGTGACTCCTTACAGGTTATGCTCTGCTTGTATTTAATTTACTTATTAAAAGTAAGCTACAAGCCACGGGAATTAACCGCATCATCAGTAAAACGACAGCGTTTCCCTGGCTACATTATTCGCTTAGGGGTTATATCTATGGGCGTGTACTTCAGCATGTTCTTAGCAACGCCATACTTTACGCTACTTTGGCAACAAGTAAGCGAATTCAGCAACGCTCTTTTAGCTGGCGCTGTGTTTGCTATCCCTGCTTGGGTTGCGCTTGTCATTTTGATTACAACCAGAAACAAAGCCGCAACCAATAAGCACAGTAAAACAATCGCTTATGCACTTGTGTTGAGCAGTATCGGCCTATTTATACAACTTAGTTCACACTGGCAATGGCTTGTGTTCGGCCGTGTTGTATTTGCTATTGGGCTATTTTTACTAACTGTGCGTCTACAAGTCATGTTGTTTGCAATGAGCGAACCACGTTTTTACTCAAGCGACTTTGCCAAGCTTCATTTTATACAAAATATCGGTGTCATCTGCGCCTCATTTTTAGCGGGAGATTTAGTATCTCGCTTTGAACTTAACACCCCATTACTGACGGGTTCTGTCGGCTTTGCCATCACTTTATGTTTGTTTTATCTGCTTTTTTTACGCAACAAACATACCTCAACAGACCCTATTCACAGTTATTAATTTTTAAGAGAATACAATTATGAAAAACATCACTGAAACTCCTATCAAGCACGCTTTGCTTGGTGATGTAAAAATCAGAACATTAAACCCTGAACACGATCTAACGATTATTACCCCTTGGCTTAAACACCCCCAAGCCCAGTTTTGGGGAGCAATGGAACATTCACCCGAAGAAATTTTAGAATTTTATACAACACTCAATAAAGATGAGGCTCAACAAGCCTATTTGCTTGAAATAAACCAAACACCCATTGCTTTAATTGAAATTTACAAACCTCAAATACTGAAACTTGAGAACCACCTAGCGCTTAAAAACGGCGATTTGGGCATGCATATTTTACTTGCTCCAAAGCAGTTCTCTGTTGCAGGGTTTAGCCTTGCTGTTATGCAGTCGGTATTAGAGTTTATGTTTAATACCCTCTCATGTGAGCGAGTGATTGTGGAGCCAGATGTAGCCAATCATAAAATTCATCGCCTTAACTTAAAGGCAGGTTTCAGCCATCATAAAGTTATTAAATTAGGTGAGAAAACTGCATTACTAGGTAGTTTAGAAAAAGATCATTTTAATTACTTACAGCATCTTTCGTCTCGATTCGACACTTCACAGCAAGGGCCTGCAGTGCAACAAGCAACGCCCTCTAGCAGTAATTCTCACCTAGACCAACAGGCTTGGCAATACGCAAACCGTTTACTGATTGCCAAAATGCTCAGTGAGTTTTATCACGAACGACTGTTTAGCTACGACAGTGACAAACCTAACCATTATGTGTTGCATACCATGGGTGGACAAAGCTATCAGTTTAAAGGTGAGCCTATGTTGCTTAATCACCTGCAAGTTGAGCCAAATAGCATTACTAAAATGGCGCTTAACAACAGCCAACCATTAGACGCTATCGCGTTTGTACTTGAGTGTAATGACAAGTTAAACATAGATAAATCAATGCTTGGCACCTATCTCGAAGAACTCGCGAGCACACTCAGTGGCTTTGCATTTAAATTTAAAAATAATCGCTATAGCGCTCAGCAATTAGCAGACGCAGATTTTCAAGTGATCGAAACCCAAATGACCATGGGTCACCCAAGCTTTATTGCAAACAATGGCCGCATTGGTTTTAACTCACAAGATTTTCACCAATATACCCCAGAAGCCGCAAACCCATTTCAAATAATATGGCTTGCGTGCCACAAACAGCATACCACCTTTAAAAGTACCGATGATTATAAATACGAAAGCTTGATTGCCGATGAGCTTGATGTAGCTGAGCGTTTGCGCTTTGAAAAAGCACTGACTGAGCAAGGTTTAAAGCCAAGTGACTATCTGTTATTTCCTATGCATCCATGGCAGTGGTTTAACAAATTAGTCCATGTTTATAGCTATCATATCTCGCAAAAACACATTGTGTGCTTAGGCTATTCGCAAGATAGTTATTTACCGCAGCAATCAATTCGTACCCTGTATAACATCAGCAAACCACACAAATGCTATGTTAAAACCGCCTTATCGATTTTAAATATGGGCTTTATGCGGGGCTTATCGAGCGCCTATATGAAAGTAACTCCAGCAATAAATCAATGGTTGTTCGACTTAGTAAACCAAGATAGCTATTTAAAATCACTGAAGTTTCAACCTTTAAGAGAAGTCGCAACCCTTGGCTTTGATGAGCAGTATTACACTCATCCAGCGCTTGGCGATAACCCTTATAAGAAAATGATGGCGGCTCTTTGGCGTGAAAATCCCGCTCAATACATGGACGAGAATGAAAGCCTTGCCACTATGGCAAGTTTGCTTCATATCGATAGCGAAGGCCGTTCATTTGTAAGTGCTAAAATTGCCAAATCGGGGCTCAGTGCTGATAAGTGGCTAACCCACTACTTACGGGCCTATATGACACCATTGCTACATTGTTTTTACCAGTATGATTTAGTCTTTATGCCACATGGTGAAAACCTCATCGTTCGATTTAACAATCATGTGCCGGTAGGCGTATTCATTAAAGACATTGGTGAAGAAATTGCCTTATTAAATAGTAATATCGAGCTGAATGATGAAATAAAGCGGATTAAGGTAACCATTCCAGAAGGCGTTGCCGTGTTGTCTATTTTTACTGATATTTTCGATTGCTTCTTCCGCTACCTTTCGGCAATTTTAGTAACTGACGGCCTTTTGACCGAACAACAATTTTGGCAAGCCGTCGCCGATACAATTGTTCAGTATCAGGCGAGTCATCCTGCACTTAAAGACAAGTTTGCTGAGCATGATTTATTTGCTGAGTCATTCCCATTATCTTGCTTAAACCGCTTACAGCTGCGTAACAATCAACAAATGGTTGACATTACCGACCCAGCTTCAAGCTTGCAGTATGCAGGTGATTTGCAAAACCCATTGGCGCAATATGCACTTGCAAACACAACAGCATAATAAGCTTGAGTTAGCCTTACGTCAGCAGTGTTCACTGCTGACGTTCTTAACTACAACAAACGATGAACAATGGTTTAGCAGTCAATGTTTAACTAGCAAGCAACTAACCGATTTGGCTAACGCTATAAAGTTAAGAGGGGCAAATGTTACTGAGGGATATGTCGCAATCAATCTCTACTTACAATTAAGCTGGCAAGTTATTTACTTATTAGTAGCCAGTGTAGAGCACCTTGGTTGCATTCCTGATCTGGTCAATATTAAGCAACGGGTAACGGGCTCACATATTTATGGTTTGGCTAATTTAAATATCATGGTTCAACATGACTCTTTTAATAATGCAGATTTGATTGAACTGGCAGCCAATCATTTAATTGATCACCAGCAAGCTTGGAATGATAACCTGCCATTGCAATACAGGTTAAATGAAGGGTTATCAAAGCGTTTACAAAGTGATACTTTCCACGCAGCGTTAATCGCTTGCTGGCCAGAGAAATCGATAGAATTTATAGCAAAGCGTTTTCAACAATGGCAAAAGCTATGTGGTAAACATCGCTTTAGTGATCAAAACAATACGCTGACATTTATGCGTAAAACCTGCTGCTTACACTACCAACTTGTAACCGCTGATTATTGCGCTAACTGTCCGTTAAACAAAAAAGGCACTAGCGATTGCTAATGCCTTTTTCTCGAAAAGCTGAACCTAGAACCTAAATTCAAAGTTTACATTTGCTGCAGTCTCGCTTTCACTGCGATCAAACCAGTTCATCGATTTATAAACCGCTTCACCTGTAATAGCGAACCAATGCGTAAATGCATATTCAAGTGCAATGCTGACACCTGCATTATGACCATCGTAATCAGCACTAAAATCAAGGCACTGCTCTGGCGTATCACTACATGCTCCCGATAAAAATACATCACCTTCCTCTGTACGGTAATACATCTGGGTATAATTAACATCAATAGAGCCTTTTTGATAAAAGACACTGCCGTATAATAAGGCTTTTGAGCTTAAACGGTATCCTGAAATAAGTGCAATATCATAAGTATCGTGCGATAAACCCCAATCATAGGTATCGTCATCATAATTACCCGCTAATAGTGGACCATACCCCGCATCTTCACTGCGAATATAGCCTAGGCTGAGGGCCATAGAGAAGTTTTTCTCGACGGCCGATTCTAAAGGGCTGCCATAAAACTGATGCTTAATAGCGTATTTTTCATAATCATGATCGCCACCAATACCAACCCCTACGGTAAGCTCCGTCGAATAACCTAAGGTCATACTCATCGAAGTCGTTAACGCTGTACTCGTTGATGTACTCTCGCTGGTATCTTTCGCAATGATCTTGCTTGTATCTGTACCGACAGTTGCACGAAAATGAAAAGGATCACTGTTGATCTCTGGGCTCTCAAAGCGGGCCATCGATACACCTGTTTCGGTTGTCGATTGACAGCCTGCTAATAAACCTAAAGCTATAAACGCCAAAAAAGGCTTTAACGTTTTCACGTAATTTCCTTATATATTATTATTTTAACGCGAAGATTCTAGACTAAGGCCTTATAGCTCGCAATAAATTAATAACAAAAAAGGTACAAACTCTATTATTAAGCGCGTTCGTCCTTAGGTGATTCCATTACCACATGAGTTGTAATGGTACGTACCTGTGGTATTGAGCCTAGCACATCAGCATGAAACGCTTTATAGGATTTAAGATCCGCCGTCTCGACTCTCAGCAAATATTCAAACGAGCCAGTTACATTGTGGCACTCTTTTACTTCATCAATAAACTCAAGAGCGTGTTCGAATGCTCGCTGAGATACTGTTGAGTGCTCATTTAAACCAACCCCAACATAAGCGATAAATCCTAGGCCAACAGCCTGATTATTTATAACCGCCCGATACCCCGCAATAACCCCAAGCTTTTCTAGCTCTTGCACTCTACGAAGGCATGCCGAAGGTGATAAACCCACTTTATCTGCCAGCTCGGCATTGGCAATTCGGCCATTGCGCTTAAGCTCATGCAATATTCTGTCGTTAATTTTATCTTTTTTCATTTTTGATTGTGAAATTTAAATAAACACAACAACATTAAGCGCAAAAATTGCGCGCATTACAACTTATAATTGCATCTAAATTCAAATGGAGAGATAGCGATGAGTTTTGAAATTTTAACAGCCTTGGCATTATTTGCTTTGGTGTCATCAATTACCCCAGGGCCAAATAACTTAATGTTGATGAGCTCAGGTGCTAACTTTGGCTTTAAAAGAACCACACCACACTTACTTGGCGTGACGCTTGGCTTTATGTTGATGCTGGTTTTAGTAGGCCTTGGCATCATGCAGCTATTTGACTTGTTTCCACCAAGCTATTTGATATTAAAAGTATTTTGTATTGCTTACTTACTCTATCTGGCGTTTAAAATTGCCACAAGTAACGCACAACAAAAAGCCAGTAGTGAGAGTAAGCCGTTTACTTTTATTCAGGCTGCACTATTTCAATGGGTAAACCCAAAGGCGTGGGCAATGGCATTAAGCGCGGTAAGCTTATATGCCCCAGACAAAAACCTCACCTCAGTGTTAATCGTAAGCCTCGTATTTGGTTTAATAAACCTGCCGTGCGTCAGCTCGTGGACACTACTTGGCGAAAAGCTACAACACTGGCTTGCCAGCCCAAAGCGCTTAAAAGCATTTAACTACCTAATGGCAATACTATTAATCGCTTCAGTGATGTTTAGTTTGTTTTAAATGATTATTAAGATTTAAATACCAATTCACTTGATTAAGTGAATTGGCTTGGAACTAAACTACATAAATTCAAACTGCTCAACAGTTGCGAGCTTTAATTTGTCTATGTCTTTTTTGGCCGCTTTACAATGACGACGTAACTTTGAAGGAACATCTTTATCTGCAACAAGGTTTTTTAGCATAGCTTGGTAACGCATCGATTGTGCATTGGCAATAATTTTACAATAGTACGCGACACCATCTAGCATACGCCCATCGACAGTATATTTATTTTGCCATAGCTTATTCGCTAATGCGTCTAGGTATTGCTCTTTGTAAACACCGATATTATAAAATTTCTTACCAAGGATTTGAGTTTCGGTACCATTAGCTTGGTTCACTACATCAACAAACTGATAATGTTCTTGGCTATTAACATTATAAGTTAACTTTGAATAAAACTGCCCATCTGCAGGTGACTTAACCATTTGAACACTGCCAAGATCTGTAAAATGAAATATCTGCATTTCAGGCTGGTTATTAAAAAAGCCTTTTTCAACATAACGAATATGATCAGGCTCACCTAACTTCTTAATAATAGCTTCCGCACTCAGTCCCTGCTCAAGAAAAAACAATGGGTTATCAAATGACTCTGTTGTGATAGCAACCTGCTTTTTAATAGTCGCTTGCGTTTTTGGCGGCTCGGGAAGTACAACTTTGCCCTTAACTAATTTGGCTATTACAGCTGCATTCTTATCAGGATCACCTTTTAAAACCACAGCATCAGATACTTGCTCACCAGCGCTATTTACAAGCCAAACAGACGAAAAGTCACTACTCAAATACCCCTTTACTAGATAGCTTTGCCCTGCTTCTGGAATAAAAGATACATCACCTGTAACGATGTAATTCGTTCCTGAGTTAAACATATAGTTAATAGGTGCGGCATGATGGACCTGCGCTACTAGTGTTAGTGTCATTTCCTCTGCTGGTACTTTTCGACTAAACCCAACAGGTGACAGAACCATACCTTGTCCATAAGTAGCTTGGTTTGTTGCCCTAATAGCGTTATTGACATCTTTGCCATTCACTTTACTCAAGTAAAAGAACCGTCCTGTACTAGTTGCCATGGTTCTGAAGGTGTCATTTATAGTTGCAGTTTCGCCCTGATACCCTTGTGGAACAGGGTTATAAGTTGTCATACAAGCAGCTAAAGTTGATACAAAGAATAAAATAGCAAAGATTTGTATTAATTTTTTCATATTTTTAAATTCTATATTTAATAGTAAATTCTAAATTAAAATGCTTAAGCTATGTGCATAGTGAGGCTTTAAGCATATTAAATACAAACAGAGGCATGATTCTATTTTTCTTAAAGAAAACGTGAGGGACTTACTTAAAAGTGGCACAAGTTGAAACATCCATGTTTTGCGCAACGTACTTTATCAGCTTTCAGCTGCTTGTTCACTAAAACCGTATAATCTAATAAACAATTCTAACCGTAATGGATTAAAGACTATTTTTCACACGGCACTAAAAAGTCGACATGGTAATGCTCATCATGTCGCACCCAGGATGGTTTAGTCGAAAACTGAATATGCTCTTTTAAATAGTCGGCATACTTAGTTTTATAAAGCCCAGCCTGCAAGGTTGGGTCAAAGATCACACGCCACAGATCGTAGCCTTTTACTGTAGCCGATTTATGCAGCTCAACGATATGAGCTGCTAAAGCGGTATAATCAATCTTAAACTGTTCAAACTGGCCTTGTTTATCAAATTCAATATCGTAGCCAAAACGATTAAACACATGTGTAGGCAAATGAACTGATAGCCCCTTTTCGTTAATAACAGGTGTCATAAAATCAACCGACAAACCATTTTGATGGGTTTTATGCGGGCTAAATTTCCCGCCATTTTCTAAGCCCGTTTCAGCGTATTTGTATCGTTTATCTGGATGGGATTTCTGGAGCGCTTGGTAGGCATCAACAATAATGTTTTTTACCTGCGAATGAACATACGTACGCCCTGCCAGCTCAGCCACTTTGCTGAAGCTGGTAAAGTTATCACCCTTGCTGGGTAGTTTTACTGCATTGCGTACATAGCCATTGGCAGTCGTTCCACCACAGACGCTATTAGCCAAAACCGACCCAGAGCAAAATAATAAGGCTAAAAATAAACATGTTTTCATTGCAGTAGCTTCTTTAAAAATTTAAAGCTTAGCTATCAATAAATGAACTAACGATTAAAGCATTTTTGAATCATAGGTAGGATTTAAAGGTGAGTAATTTTTCCTGTGCTAAGCTTTATTTACCTAGAGCTTTTCAGTGCGACTCATGGCTAGTAACGTAGAGAATTACTTTTACCACGGCTTTTTTGTCTTCTTACTCATTACGGTAGTAACCTGCTCCATTATAGCCACGCGCCTGATGCGCAGTAGTTTTAATAACCGCTCGATTTACTTATTTAACCTGTTTTTTTACCTTGGTGTAATTGGCTTTGCATGGCTTTGGATCCAAGACTTATTAGACCTTACGCCAAGTTTTCGTTCTGGTGTGGTGATTTATATGATCTCCATGACATTATTGCAATTATCCATTTATAACCATGATGAACCCAGCCGCTTTAATAAGATAATCATTGCGCATGGTGCTATTTTTTCTGTATTTGCCCTCCTTACTCAAAATATAAATCAACTTGCCCTTGTTGAAGCCTGTTTTACGCTAAGCGTTCTACCTGCACTTATTTACTACACAACAAAGCGTGCTGTATGTGAGAAGAACATAGGTAATACAGTGTTGTCGATGGCGCAGTGTATTCTTCTTTTAGTGCCTATTTCGCAGCTGAGTATTATTACCCATGAACACAACTTAGCAACCTTATACTCTCTCACGGTTATTGCCCATGCAACCGTGTTTGTTATGACTGGCCTTGGTCTCATCACTACCCTGTTAGTGGATGAAAAAAAACGCTATTTGGAGCTGTCTTTAAAAGATCCACTTACCGGGCTTTACAATCGCCGCGGACTACAATTCATTATTGAACAGCAGCAACTATTCAGCCCGAGCCAAACTTCTAGCTTATTTGCTTGTGTTGTTGATATTGATTACTTCAAACGTATTAATGATAGTTATGGGCATGATGGCGGTGACCTAGTACTCGAAGTTTTCTCTGATCTAATGAAACACCATTTGAAAAAAGAAGACTTATGTTGCAGGCTCGGCGGTGAAGAATTTTTACTGTTGTTCTTTGCTACCGACATCAAGTCAGCGACACAATTTTTAGAAGGCCTTCGTAAAACCATCGAAGGCAGTCAAATAGCTTATCAAGAGCACCGTATACCTGTCACCGCTAGCTTTGGTTTAACCAACTGGCAGTCAAATGACAGCTTTGAAAGCTTAGTAAACCGCGCAGACAAAGCTGTTTATGAGGCGAAAGATAATGGTCGAAACCAAATTAAAATAAACGCTTAAAGCATACTCTTTAGGGTCGCATCTTTATCTATAAAATGATGCTTAAGCGCCGCTAAAATATGGATTGAAAGAGCAGCTGATAACACATACCCAGATAAAATATGAATTTGCCAGCCAAAATCGCTTAACCAGGCGCTTGGCGCAACGGCCTGACCCGCTTCATTATAATTACTAGCCACTAACTGCCATGAAAAAACCGCAATACCAAAGCCACCGAAACCACTATAAAAAGCACCAGACAGTAACATTACAGCTAGCAAGATTAGCAAGCCCCAATGATATAAATGCAACCACTTAGTTAACCTTGTTTGTACAGTAGATTGAAACGGCTGATAGAGCCTATAAACTATTCTTAACAGCCAGACGACGGCAATGATCACCGCAATTGATTTATGCCAATGATACAAACTGTAGTCAGTCACCCAGGTCATGTAGTAACCCAAAACAAGTACGCTAATGACTAATAGCGCACTGAGCCAATGCAAAAACTTATGTGTTTTCTGTGTATTTATTGTCATGAACTTTATCCTTAAAAACTGTTTTCATGACTCAATAGTAAAGATTAAGCTTTTGTTTTAAATAAGATTGTGACGAAACCCATCATTCTGTGACGAATACACTTGGCTCACTTAATACATTTGCTAATGCTGGTTTAAAAGTTTTGCTAACAGGAATGCTAAACCCTAGTTTCATCTGTAAAGTTGCATTTGCTTTATGAAGATTAAAATCTTCAATATGGGCTAAATTTACAAGGTAGCTGCGGTGCACTTGCTTAAATTCATTGCAAGGTAAGTGAGCTTGAATGTTTTTGATGGTATCTCTTTTTAAAAAGCATTCGGTTAATGTTTGTATTTCTACATAGTTACCGGCAGCTTTAATAAATAATATTGATTCTGGGGAGAGTCTCTTAATAACCCCTTTATGGTTTATTTCAATATATTCAGATAGACCTTTCTCAGGCTTGTCGTTCTTTGCTTTTGACAAGAGCGACATGCTGCATACTCGCCATAAAGCCAATACCAAACAACATGCGATTAAGTACTTTGGTAAAAGCTGAATGAATGAAGCCGCAATTGCATAGCCATAAAAAGAGTAATCAACAAAAATACGTAACATCACCAAAGAACAAATAGTCACTGCGCACATAATAACAAAAACAAATAAGTTACTATTAATCCTGGCTTTTAAATCAACAAAAGCCACCAGAACAATATTTAAAGTACATAAAGCCCCCCACTCTTTAAGCCAAAAAATTTGTGAGTCAATAAACTGATATTGGCCTCCCGCAATTAAATGACGCCAAAAAAAGCAATATGCATTAAATAGAATAAAAAAAGCCCCCCATAAAAAAGCGGCCTTTTGCCAAAGTGTTGTTAATTGCTGCCAGTATTTATATATGCTCATAGCCACTCCATTTGAGTCATAAAAGGTAGCAAAAATAGCCGCTTCCCTAAAAAGGCTTTTTCATTATATGTTAAAGCCAGTTGATTGATGCAAATGCTGACTGGTAAATTCGAACTCTGCCACTATAATTAGCTCGTGCTTATACTTAACTTGCAATATGTAGTGCTATGCCTTTAAAAGTATTATTAAATTTTAAATTAAACTGGGTACTTTTGTGTGCCAGTTTTTGGCTTTTTGCCCTGCCAATTCAGGCTAAATATGTGGTAGCTGTTGTGGGTAAAACCAAAAACGATAGCTTTTATCAGCAAGCCTTTAAAGGGTGTGAGCAATTTGCAAAACAGCATCTCGATTTTGAATGTATTTACGACGGCCCCAAAGACTTTCAAGATATTCGCACGCAAGTATTAGTGATCACCGACCTAGTTCGCAGAAACAACATTAGTGGTTTATTAATCGCAACCACAGATTCCAATTACCTTGTTGAAAGAGCATTAAAAAAGCTTAAAGATAACAACATTCCTGTGATCACTTTTGACTCTGATCTGCTTGAGGAAGATCAGCAGTACCGTTTAGCCTATGTGGGTACCAATAATTTTGACTATGGTGTGGCCTTAGGTAACGAATTAAAAAAATTCACCAACAAAGAAAATAACCAAGTTTGTATTCAATCAGGGCACTCAACAACACCTAATTTAAACAAGCGCATTGAAGGTGTTCGCTATGCGTTATCTGGGCAAAAAGATAAACGTTTAAGCGGTGAAAATGGCTGGAGTGAGTTTGATCGATGCCCTTTATATAGCTTAGGCAAGCGAGAAGTCTCCCTCGGTCAACTCGACAAACTGCTTAACCTTGAAAATCCACCACTATTTTTAGCGGTAGCGGGTTTTGCTCAATTTAACTCTAACTATGCAAACGTGATTGCTAAACATAAACAACGCATTGCCAATCAAGAGGTGGTGATCGTTTCTGCTGATACTGAGCAAATGCAATTAGAAGTATTACAGCAAGGATTATCATCGGCCAATATTGGTCAAAACCCATTTGAAATGGGCCGACTTTCTGCAGAATTAATGTATCAATACCTCACTAAAGGTGAACGACCAGCTAAGTCTCACTATTATTTAGACTTTCATTATTGTCAGCAAAATAATGCAGGTACTTGCACCGTTAATCACTAAAACTTTGATCTCACTAAAGTGCAATTAACTCGATAAGCGCTAGACTTACCACAACTTGATTAATTGTAAGGATGTAGCCATGACACACCTAGTTAGTGATTTGATGACGCCAGACCCATTCGCCATAAGTGCGCAAAATACCCTGCATGATGCTCATAATCTAATGAAAGAGAAGAATGTCCGTCATATTCCAGTGATCAATGAGCACGGTGGCTTAGTTGGCATGTTAACGCAAAAAATCATGATTGCTCAGGTAATGAATATCATGGCTAATTACAGCGCCAGCGCCCTTGAACGCAAAGAAAAGCAAACTAAAGTAGTTGATATTATGGCTACCGATTTTACCAGTATCTCGCCAGAGCAACCGCTTCACGAAGTTGCTAAGTTTTTTGTTGAAAACCGTCATGGCTGCATGCCTGTGGTTGATAAAGATAATAACCTAGTGGGCATTCTAACTTCATCTGACTTTGTTCGTTTAGCGGCTGCATTACTTTCTTAAGTCGTAACTTTGTATCTGCACACTGAATTTTTTACAGAAGGTGTGCAGAGTTTTCATACTCATACCTCACCACAACCTCCCCACCTCAAAACAAAATTAAATTAAACATTTAAATTCATAAGGTTAAGGAAAAATCCATTTTAGGCACAACGCTTGCTTCTATATAACTACACACGCTTTTTAATTTAAAAGCGAAAGGAAATTTATAGATAATCTCGGAGGAGTAATGAGTAATTCATCATCAAAAATCGCAGAATTTACAGCACCTGGTGTTAAAGACCAAGCTGCAGCTGACACGATTGCTATTCTAGACCAGCGCATGGTCGCTTTAATCGATTTACACCTCACTTTAAAACACATTCATTGGAATGTTGTTGGTCCTAATTTTATTGGTGTACACGAAATGTTAGACCCGCAAGTAAGCGCAGTGCAAGAGATGACTGACACGATTGCAGAGCGTATTGCAACTATGGGCGGCGTACCTGTTGGCACACCACAATCAATTGTAGAACGCCGTACTTGGCAAGATTATTCAATTGGTAAAGGCTTAGTTACTGACCACCTAACAGCGCTTGATAAAGTGTATAACGGTGTTAATAAAGACCACCGTGCAGCTATCGATAAGCTTGGTGAGCTAGACCCAGTTTCTGAAGATATGATCACCGGCCAACTGGCTGACTTAGAACAATTCCAATGGTTTGTTCGTGCACATATCGAATCGTCTACCGGCGAATTGAAAGGTTAAACCCCCTAGGTCTATCCGAAGACCCCTTGCCCAGCATTTGCTGGGCTTTTTTATGCTTTGTTACAACCAACCTTTATGTTTAAAGAACAAGTAAGGTGCAAAGCCA
The DNA here is from genome assembly GCF_004208935.1 of Pseudoalteromonas sp. CO109Y. Taxonomy (NCBI): domain Bacteria; kingdom Pseudomonadati; phylum Pseudomonadota; class Gammaproteobacteria; order Alteromonadales; family Pseudoalteromonadaceae; genus Pseudoalteromonas; species Pseudoalteromonas sp. CO109Y. The sequence continues at coordinate 93,379 of NZ_SGPD01000027.1, read as the reverse complement.
GACAGCAACATAATGCCAATTGCAAACGGGTAACCCCATGCCCATTGCAGTTCAGGCATGCTGTTAAAATTCATCCCATAGATACTGGCGACAACGGTCGGCGGTAAAAACACCACTGAGGCAATAGAGAAGGTTTTTATAATTTGGTTTTGTTCGATGTTAATAAAACCCTGAGTCGAGTCCATTAAAAAATTCACCTTATCAAACAAAAATGTACAGTGAGACATAAGGGTATCAATATCGAGTACAATTTCACGTAGTGATTCGCGGTCTTCTGTCGGCGCTCCTAGGTGGCGCAGTAAAAACGAGATATTCCGGCGCGTATCCATCAAACATAAACGCACTTTACCGTTATTATCTTCAAGGCGCGAAATTCGACTAACAGCTTCTTCTAAGTCTGAGTCATCCTCTTCAAGTACATAGGCACTGAGTTTTTCTAACTGGTGATGCATGTCTTCAAGCATATCAGCGTGGTTTTCGACTTTTTGGTCAAATAAAGTCACCAAAAGTTGCTTTGGATTATCACACGCTACCTGCCCTTTCCGAGCACGCAATCGTAAAAGACGAAAATCGGCTAGTTCATCATCGCGGATTGTCAGCAAGCAGTTGTCTTGTAGTAAACAAGCCACGGTTACCGTATTAAAGCGCCCTTCATTTGGTGACATGAAAAGCGCATGCACATGCAAGCCTTCATGGTCGATAAAACAACGGGAAGAGGCCTCGATTTCTTCAACATCATCAGCACCGGGTAAGGTGATATTAAGCGTGCTTGCCAGCGCTTGCCGTTCTTCTTCGGTCGGATTTATGGTATCAATCCAGTGGGCATTTTTAATAGAAGTAACAAGCGGTGTATCAACAGCTGGCTCAGTTTCTGTGATCACACCTTGGTCTATAGAAAAAAATCGTAACATGCGCCCTACCCTGAATAATCAATGTAAAGCAAATACTATAGCTGTTCACGTTAATGAACAATGACAATGCTACTAATTACAGGGTAAAGCAGAAAAATAATTTAAACCTAACATCAATTGCTTATTTCGCTTTTTTGAAACGCACCAAAAGCACACCTATCAAGATAATGCCAAGGCCTATTAAGCAAGGTACAAAAGCACTTTGCAAGGCAACATCAAACGCTAAAAAGTCGGGGTAACCGGTTTGCCAAAGCGTCCATTCATAACCGAGCTTTGATGCAATATGTTCACCGCCGCTACTAAGTACGATGATTGCATCATTGTTATCTGGGTTGATGCGAAGTGTGCTATTTATTGCTGGCTCATTCGCGCCATCATGGCCAAACACAAAATCTCCCGATGCTGTTGGTGCATAAAGCATGGTACCTAGCCCCCAAATTGGTGCGCCTAAGCTAATTGCCAAAGGCGCTCGCATGGTACTGATCATTTGCGGGCTTAACTGCCCTGTTTGAGGTGATGTTAATGCTTGCACTAAAGCGATTAAGTCATGGCTACTTGCCAGTAAGCCTGTTGCCGCTGCCGATGCGTATTGAAAATGCCCCGCAGCTTGCCCGCTTTTATCATAAGCAGGTGCGATGTTATCTAACTCAGTGAGTACATCGTAACTAGCATCAGTCATATTGACTGGCTTAAAGACGTTATCAGCCATCCAAGTTGCAAAGCGTTGATTCGTTTTTTCTTCTACCAGCAGCTCCAGCATCAAATAGCCGCCCCCAGAATACTGAAAATCGCCCACAGGCTTGGTGACTTTAATTTCCCGCACACCCGTTGATGATAGCGGCTTGTTTAGCGACGCAAGCAAGCTTGGTACGGTTTCATTTAGCTCAATATCAGCAAAGCCTAAACCATCACCAAGCCCCGCAGTATGAGACAACAGATGAGCAAGGCTAACAGTTTGATTACCAAACTCTGAATCAGGTAACTGCCAGCCCGTCAGTTGCTCATTAATCGCGTGATCTAAACGAATTTGTTGTTGCTCTGCCAGAGTCATCACGCCATAGGCGGTAATAAATTTACTGAGTGACGCCACTGGGAACAGAGTATTTGCGGTTATTTCATCTTTGCTTTTTGAGTAATCTTGAAAAACCACTTGGCCATTTTCAATCAAAACATAAGCAATGTTTGCGTGATTGTTGGCAATCAGTACCTGACTATTAGCAATAAATTGCTCAGTATTGCCCGTTTCGGCAATGGGTTTTAAAAACCAACCACTGACACCACCATATACACAGGTAGCAGCCCAAACAAATGACAAAAATAGCGTTAACAGAATCGTTTTAAACCAGCTCATACCCTATTCCTTGTGTTACAAAGCGCTGTTAAATCACTTCGATTTGCTCAGGTTTTTTGATAAAGAACACCATTAAAATTAATAATGCTGCTGGGAATAAAAACACATTCAAGTAAGCAAAAATCACCGTTAGCTGTAAGATGCACATTAGCAACAATAGGATAGAAAACACCGTTAGCAACGATGACATTCCATGGCGCTTTGTTAGTAATAACGCGGCTGTGATCAAACCTACTAAGGCATACAAGCCTAAACTCCCAGCCGAGACCACCATGGCAATAATTGAAATACTTTCTACTACATCATTCGATGCTTTATCACCAGCTACGGCAAGATAAACATCACATAACACAGTGGCATGAAAAGCTAATACCAACACCGCCAACACACATAACAGTATGCGTACACCTTCAACATCAAACATATCTTTTAGTGCCTTGCGTAAACTCAGGTACACGTAAATTTCAAGTGCACCGATGAGCACGAACACAAGGTCTGAAAAATTTAAGCTTTGTAAATCAAGCTTAAGCGCCTCTCCTAAGCCATCGAGTGTTTCGCCAAATACTGAAATCCAGTACATGGGAAAAATGACAGCGAGTAATCCTGCTGCTATGCCGGGTAGTAAATAGTCACGGTTGAGCATATGCCCTCCAAAATCCTGTTGCGTTGAAAGTTATTCGCTATCGCGTTCGTACACCAAAATATCGCCGGGTTGGCAATTAAGCTCTTCACAAATAGCTTCAAGGGTACTAAAGCGGATCGCTTTCACTTTTCCGTTTTTTAGTAATGATAAATTGGTCATAGAAATATCAATTCGCTGAGATAGCTCTTTCAGCTGCATTTTGTTCTTTGCCAATTCTATATCTAGGTTGATTCGTATTTTCATAGTCTAAAAAGTACACAGCGGATTTATGATTGTCAAACTTTATTTTACGATTATCATAAAACAAAGAATGATAAACATAATAACTCAGTAAGTAATTAAACCCATATTTTGACCATTTCAGGCATAAAAAAAGCCAGTAAATACTGGCTTTTCGCTCTATTTATAAGTTAGACATTGGCTTGGTAAGCAGGGATAGCTATCGCCGCTACAATACCCAATAAAAATATGCCACCAATGATCAACACGCCCCAAAATGACCATTGTTTTTGTACTCGTTGAAAATGCTCAACGCTATCCCAACGTTTATTTTGCCATGCCATTTCTCGGCCTTTAAAACCCAGATAAATCGACACAATAAAACCAACATAAGGCACTAAGGCCAATAAGCCAATCCAAGTGCTGTTGCCAATTGCCCAAATCCAACTTAGCAAGAAAGCGCCCCAACTAAAGCCTTTAATGCCCTCGGGTAAATCGTCTACCTTCCCCTGCCCTGAGTTATTTTCAGATGCCATCTGAAGGCTTGCTTCAGGTGGTGTGTAATTATCTGCCATGAGTTTTTCCTTATTATTAATTAAACAGAAACCCTAACTTATAGTACTGGGTGTATTTTAAGCAAGCTAAAGATAAGTACCTAAAGCAGATAATTGTTAGCTGATGTGTTTTGTAACATTTATCTCGTTTCCTTTTCATTTTAAATCACCTAGTCTGGGCACATAACTGCAAGGAGAGAACAATGAAAGACTTACAAAAGTTAGTGGGTAATTTAAATAAATCAGGTGCGCTGAGTGGTTTTTTAGGAGGCGTTGCTGGCGGCGGACTAACGAGCTTAATGGGCGGAAAAAGTAAAAAGAGCAGTAAAAAAGCCGTAAAATATGGTGCGCTTGCTGCTGTCGGTGGCCTTGCTTGGAAAGCCTATAAACAATACTCAGAACAAAAAGCGGCTCCAGTTCAGCAAACTAGTTCTCGTGGTTTTGATTTTACCCCAGCCACGCTGCCCGAGCAGTCATTTAATGATGTCATCGACGATAATCACAGTGATGGGCAATTATTACTGATGCGCGCTATGATTGCAGCCGCCTATGCAGATGGCCACATTGATGAAACAGAAAGACAAAAAATCTTCGCACAAGTAGAAACAATGCAATTGTCTGTGCAAGAAAAGGCCATGCTGTTTGATGAGCTAAGAAAACCAATGCAACTATCAGAGTTAGTTGCCGCTGTGCCTAACGCACAAATGGGCATTGAAGTATATGCAGCTAGTGCCAGCGCAATTGATTTAAAACAAGCAATCTCTAAACACTACTTAGACACGCTCGCTAACCAATTATGCATTCCTAGTGAACTGGTAATGAGCATTCACAGAGAGCTTGCCGAACACCAATAAAAATGGGGCGTCTTCGCCCCACTTTAACTCGTAACCAGTAATGATTAATGCGGTTTTTTAGTGCCGTAACGTACCATATCTTTACCGTTTTCATACACTTCAGTTGTCACGTAACGGCCAAGTAAAAGTTGATGTTTATCATCAAGTACCGCAATAAATGGGCGGCCATCACTATTATTGGTTGCAAGAGCAACACCTGTTACATTCTCAAGCCCTAAACCGCCAGTTTCAACTAGGCGTAAAAATGTTTCTAACTCGTCTAAGGTTTCAATTACATCGTTATCGTTAATCATCTCAAATACTCAGTGATTGCTAATGGGCGTAGCATAGCAGGATTAAAAACAGGGTGCGAATAACAGCCCTTAAAGTAGCTTACTTTTGGACTAAAAATTGACACAACGCTATTCAATTGATGATACTTTCGCTATCGATAGAGGCAGTGAAGTTTAATGAGTAACCATTTAACGCTCGAATTAATGACCCCAAAGGGCAATCTTGCCGATAGCATACAAGCTATTTGGTATGCCACAGCGCACTCTCAAGGAGAGCAATGGCTTGCCTGCGATGGTGCCACAGGGCTTGTGTTTCCTGTTGCTGGTGAAGTTTTACTTGATGACAAGCCGCTTGCTGCCCCTTATGCAGTGCAAGAAACATCGACTCAAGCATCTAAAGTCACATTTTCACACGATGCACAGTTTTGTGGTATTCGTTTTAACCCAACGGTATTGTCTGAACTAAAGCGAAATGCTCACCCACTCCTTGCAGAACAGTCCCTATGTGAAATTGCCGACCATCTGCAAAATAAAGCCAGCTTAGCCGCGTTTGTTGCACTTATTAGCCGCCACTTTACTGATAATAAAAACATTAACCACAGTAACAGACACTCAAAGCACCTAATCCGTAACCTTATTGAGTTCACACCACTCGAGACTGCTTACCAACTAGCCCCACTCAGTCAACGCCAGCTCGAAAGGCAAGTTAAGGATCAATGCGGCGTTACCCCTAAGTATTTTGAGCGTATCTACCGAGTAAAACTTGCTAAACAAGCAATTAAAGATAACCCTGAAATGAGTTTTGCAGACATTGCACTTGAATGTGGCTTTACCGATCAGCCTCATTTAATTAAAGAATTCAAAGCAATAATGCACATCACCCCAGCAAAATACCGCAAGCTATTAAAAGACTCTCAAACTAAACAAACAAAGCTTATTTTTCGTTAGTCATCCTCAAAACGCAGAATATCACCAGGCTGACAGCCTAAGTGCTTACAAATTGCATCTAAGGTCGTAAAGCGCACAGCTTTAGCTCGTCCAGCTCTAAGAACTGATAAGTTTTGTGGCGTAATACCTATCGCTTCAGCTAATTCTGCAGACTTCATTTTTCGCTTAGCTAACACTACATCTAAATCAATAATAATCGCCATTAAATCACTAACTCTTGCTCTTTTTGTAGCTGCTGCGCTTGACCCATGATCCAACCAATAACATAAATAATTAATCCCATCACTAAGCCTATAATGTCAGTATCTTGTATAGCCACGACCCTTCCGATATCTGATCCTGTTGCCAAGTTAAGAAGAGTTATAAGTAGTGACGGGTAGCACATAACTAGTGCAAATTGCGCCAATAATACGCCACCTAACCATTTAAAACATTGTATATTTTCAATAGCGAAGAAGGATCCACGTCGGTAAAGCAAAAATAACCGAATCAAAATTATGTTGATCAGAATAAACGGTAGCAATTGCACAAGACCAAGCCATAAAACACTATCAAAACCATGCTCATTTAATGTTTGTGCTACTCCTTGCCAAGAGCCGCTGACTTCAAGACCAATCCACATATGCGCACCATTACTTTGTGTAAAACTTAAAACATTACTGTCACTGAAAAGCACAATAATGCTTGTTACTAACAAGCTAATAAGCGTAAAAATTAGCAGGCTTAGGATAAACGAACTCATCCAAACAATTTTTTTCATGACGATTTACTCAGTGTTATTTGTTTTAGAAGTTGCTCATAATGAGTCGCTAACTGCTTACCTGTTAACGCATTAGAATGGTGCTTCCCTTTTGCAATGTAAATCTGCTTTTGCTGAGATTTTGCATATTGATATAGTGATTTAGCTAACTCAGGTGGAGTTTGAGTGTCTTTTTCACCGGTAATTATTAATAGCGGTGCTTGATAAACTTGTAACGCTTTTAAATTATCGACTTGTTTAATCTCTTCACTAAACTCAACACTAACAAACGGTTTAGCAAACCACGGAATTCGTGCTGCTGTCATCTGTTCAACATTTGTCACACTCCCTTCGAGTACCAGAGCATCAACGTTACGCTGACTGGCAAGATAACCGGCAATCATACTTCCTAAAGAATGACCATGGATCACCACAGGCAAAGTATTTAGGTCTGATCTGCCTTTTACATAATCAAATACCTGTAATGCATCAGCTTGCAGATTAGCTACGCTAGGTACTCCAGAACTAAGCCCATAACCACGATGATCCATCATTAAAATATTAACTTGAAAAGGTAAAAGTAGCTTTGCCGGTTCCCCACCTGCGGCACTAACGCGAAACTGGTTACCACCGAAGTAAATTACCGTAGCACGAGCATCTGCAACTTTAATAAGGGTACCCTTAAGTCTAGTACCCTCATCGGTAGTTAAAGTTACCTCCTGCGTTTTGGCGGTGGCATTAACACTTTGTATATCCTGCATCGTTATTTTTTTATCCGGATATAAAAAGTGAGACTCCTCAACTTTAATTGTCGTACAACCAGTTAATAACAGCACAATCAGCGAAACCACCGCAATAGAACCAAATTTCATTTTCACGATCCTTCTAGTAAAAAAACTACTATGGCACTAGATAAGTTAAAAAACAAACTAAAATTATCGAAAAACGATAATTAATTATTTAATATCGAACATTAAAAGCCCTTCCTTTGAGAAATAACTTTGATCAAAAGCGCTATCTCCGTTAATTCATTATTTTTCAAATTCTGTGTTGAGCGATTTTATTTGCGCTTGGCATTTATCCATAGGATAGTTAACGCAAGCCTACTAAACGTGCTGTAACTAAATAGGATAATCATGAAAAAAGTTTTACTTGCCACCAGCTTAATTGCCACGTCATTTACTGCATTTGCAGCCAATTTAACCGTTGAAGAACTGCGTATTGAAAAAGCCAGCAAAGCCATGCCAAAGGTGTTAAATGCTTTTTCTGATGAAGTAAACCAATTTGAAAAACAGTGGCAAGCTGCCGCTAGTTATCAGCAAGCAAGTGACCTTATTGATGATTACGCCAAACAATTATGGCGCGATGCCAAAACACGTATAATTAAAACCAACAGCTTCGACGACCGAGAGCTGTATTGGGCTCGTTTACTTTCAAGCAAAATTATTCGTACCAGCAAACCCCAGTTTGCAATGACCGACAGCGAACAAACCGCGTTATTAACAATGCTCGAAAATGGCAGCCGTGGCCGCACCGACCTTGATTACAGTAAAAAAACCGACAAACGCATTTTAATTACAGGTTTTGATCCGTTCCTTTTAGATAGAAATATTAATCAAAGTAACCCATCAGGTGTTGCGGCATTATTACTTGATGGCCAAGTGATTAATTACAATGGCATTAGCGCCGAGATCAATACGGTGATGGTGCCAGTACGCTACGAAGACTTTGACCAAGGTATTATCGAATCATTACTTGCGCCATATTATGCACTTAACAATGTCGATATGATTGCCACTATCAGTATGGGCAGCAAAGACTTTGATCTTGAACGCTTTCCGGGTAAACGCCGCAGTGTAACGGCGCCCGATAACGCCAATATTGTGTATGGCGGCACAGCAACAGCACCGAAAATTTCGAGCCTTAACGACCGCCCTCTTCCGGGCAATGAATTTGTAACGTTCAGCTTACCTGTTAAGCAGATGCAAAAAGCCAAAGGGCCATTCCCAATCAACGACAATCATAAAGTCGTTACGCTTGAAAAAGCATTTGAGCCAAAATCACTTAAAGAATTAGAAGGTGCGACTGCGGTAAAAGGCGGTGGCGGCGGCTACTTATCAAATGAAATTTCGTATCGTAGTATTCGCCTACGTGATGAGCTTAATTCAGACATCCCTACAGGGCATATTCACACCCCACGTATTCAACAATTTGAGCCAGAAACAGAAGCAAAAATTGTTAAGCAAATTAAAGCAATGCTTGAGCAGAGCTTGGTTGCAATATAAAGCGTTAAGCTCAGCTATAAAGCAATAGCTGAGCTTTTTCCAATTCACAATTGATACTTATTGTGGACCTGTTCCGCCATTCACTTTACTGCCCAAAGAACTTGGATCATCTAATCGATATGGGTAAAGTTGAATATCACCGAATACTGTTGCCCCTCTATCTCGATATTGATCAGTTGCAGAACTTCCAGTGTAAACATTTCCTGAGGCACTAAAATAACCAGAGCCTTGATTCCAGTGAGGTTTCGCTGAATTTTCAAAGTAATTATTTTCCACTAAAACCTCAGCGCCATTCCCCGCACTAATTGAAAAATAAGTAATGTTCTTCCAGTAATTATTAAACATATGCACACGAGAGTTATAGCCATCTACTTTAGGGTTTCGCCCTGCAGCTGTATCCCAAAAATTGTGATGCGCTGTTATTTGAGAGTTTCTGAATAAATGAGTATACCAATGCTGGTTAGCGCAAACTTGAGGGTTATATCCATAAAAACGATTCCAACTTAAAGTAACGTTTTGACTATTGTCTACATCAATATATCCATCACTGATTTTATTAAATGCCATGTGATCAACCCATACATGACTACTATCATCTATTGAAATAGCATCACCTGCTTCAACAAGCGCAGGGTTAATATCCTCAAGCATAATGTTCTTAATAATAATATTTCGCTGCTTGCTAATAACGAGGCTAGCACCAATTATTTTCGAGTTTTTACCTAACCCTTGCAGCGTTTTATTTGATTGCACAATGATACGTCTATCATTACGGGTAACATTCACGGTTGAGTTTGAGCTACTTCCCAACTCACTACAGCTTTGATTACCAACGGGAATTCTGTACCACGTCTTACCGTAATCTCCCCATTGACCACAATCAAGTGGACAAGCTGGTACCATTCTATTGGCGGTTCGACAATCAATCACGGTGTTATCTGGGACCTGAATAACCGCAGCAGAGCCAGAGCTCAATGCAGTACTTAAATCATCACAGCTATATACTGTGATGGCAGTGTTATTACCACCACCGGTCGTTGTGCTCAATCCATCTTGACCTACTTGAGATGCAAAGCCTATTAAGTCACTGGGAGTGGTTCCAGTAGTCCCACAGTCGCCATTTACTGGATTAATAAACCATCTTTGTGAACTGATCCCAGCATCATCATTTTGATAAACATTTGCAGTATTATTTGAGCCTGCAACTGTCAAAGATTTACCAGTTAACTTATTGACGATATTAAAGCCGCCCGATGAAGATGCTTTTAACAACCAACGTTGATTAGCCCCTTGCCAATCATCATAAGCAATTATATTTGCACCATTTGATTGCGATGAGTTCAACACATCAAGAACTTTATTGTTAAATTTAGAGCGTATAATCCAATAGCCATCTGCTTCTTGAATAAGCTGAAACTTTTGGTTATTTCCACCCCAGTATTCGTAGCTAATAATATTCGGGGCTGAGCTAGAATCACTGGTATTTACATCAAGTGCAAGGCCAGAGCCTCTATTAATAATGGAATATACAGTGCCAGATTCAGGCATAGCACTACACTGTTGTGCATGAACAGCACTCTGAGCAAAACACGCAACTGCTAGTAGGCATAATGCTAACAGTTTAGTTTGGTTTAAAATCTTCAAGACTATCTCCTTTATTATATTTGTAATATAAAATTACATTATTAAAGAGGTAGTTTAATTTATCCGTACCCAAAAACACCCACTTATGTTTATTTTATGTAAACGAATGTTAAAAGCTATCCGGCAACGCAGCAATTTCGACCTTGCTTTTTCGCTTTATAAAGCGCGTCATCTGCTATTTTAAACAAGCTATCTGAATCAAACGCCTCATTAGCAGCCTTACTAGCAACACCTATCGATAAGGTAACATAGCTTAAGTCTGCACGGCCTTGATGAGTTATGTGAGCTGATGCAACGGCGTTTCGTAGCGTTTCAGCTACTTTGAGTGCCTCCTGCTTATCTGTATTGCTGAGCACAATTACAAATTCTTCGCCGCCATAGCGGGCAACAAAGTGATTACTTGGCTGGGTATTTTCCTTAAGAAGATTGGCGACTTCACATAACGCTTTGTCACCTTGATCATGTCCATAGTAGTCATTGTAGAGTTTAAAATGATCGATATCGGCGACAATCATTGAGATAGGCTGCGATGCTAAATCTGTATCGCTGGCAAGCATTGCAAAATGTTTATCCAATGCCCGACGATTGGCAAGCGTCGTCATTGAGTCGGTATTACTGATATGTTTTAACTTCTGGTGGCGCTCTAAAATTTCTGCGCGTTGATTTTCTATCAGACTAAACAACTCATTCATACCTCGCCCGAGCTGATGCAATTCGTTATTGCCAAAATACTCATCCCGAGCGCTAAAGTCGTTATTTCTGATTGCTGAATTTACCAATATGTAGAGCTTTCTGAGTGGCCTTAAAACCTGTTGATTTATATATAAATAAAACAAAATAAACACAGAACCAGAAATCAATAAACCGGTAATTAGAGAGCTATCAAACAAGCTTCGGTCGTAAGTCCGTTCACGGGATGCGATAGATAGCACAAACAGTAAGTCTCCAGCTTGATCATTGACTCCTAAGTAAAGCCGCCGATTGTATTGAGTAGTCTCGAGTGCACTCCTTTTTTCACCAAACACCCTAATTAGATGTTCCTTATATTTTGGTGCTTCATCAGTGCCATAAAAGCTAATATCATTTGCTAACCCTGGTGTTAGATTTTCGACAAAGCCTTCATCAATAAAGCTCCAAAGCAGTAACGTAGCCACAAATTCGCCTGTGCCATCAGACCTAGTTACATTGTAAGCAACCGTCACGGCAGGCGTTTTATCTATAGTAATAAACCGGACTTTATGGATTAACTCAGATTGGCTAGTGGTTATATCGTCAGATAAGATTATTAGATTGTTTTTTATCAACAAATTGGGGCTTTCTAAAACCGTTGGTGAGTAAGGCTTATAATCATTATTAAAACTGCCACCGCCGATAATATTTGCCTGTGTATCATATAAATACCAACCATTTACGTCTAAACGTTGTAATGCATCTGCAATAACATAGTCAGTATTGAACCACTGAGTATCACGTTGCTGTGCAGCTTTATACATGGTATCCCAAGCTGAGCTATCGAAGACCATTTTTGACAGGGCATCAACCTCTTGCTGAAGCTGTGACTCCACCCGCTGAATATCAATCCGATCGTTTTGCTTTGTCATTGCTTCAAAGGTTGGCAATATCCAAAAGTGTCTGATGATTGTTTGCGCTAATAAAATAGCAAAGCACGCAGCAGTAAAAGCAAGTAATAAGCGTTTTTTAAGCCTTGTACCAATCACCATAAAACATTAAACCCAGCAGAATCAAAAATACATTAGTACTAAAAAGTATAACCTTGTTTGGCCAGTTTGCTTGCTAGGCTTTAATTTTTCAGCAAATTTGAAACCTTATCCATACTAAAGTTCACCGGTGAAAAATTGTAATATCTCTCTTTACATCTAAACTTTTAGTATGAAGATTTATTGGGCTATCGTATGAAAGGTATTGTCTTTACCGAGTTTTTAGAAATGGTCGAAAATGAGTTTTCTTATGAAGTTGCAGACAAAATCATCGAAGAAAACTTACTTACTTCAAACGGCGCTTATACTAGCGTTGGCAATTACGATAATACAGAGCTGCTATTGTTGGTCAGCTCTTTGAGTAAACATATAAACAAACCCGTTGATGAGCTGGTTCATGCTTACGGTAAGCATTTGTTAAAACGCTTTTTTGTTTTGTATCCACATTTCTTTGATAGTGTTGAAAATACTTTTGATTTCCTTGATACCATTGATCGACACGTACATATTGAGGTCAAAAAGCTCTACAACGATGCAGAATTGCCAAGCTTTGAAACAAAACGAATTAGTCAGTGCGAAATGCAAATGTTTTATCGATCAGGTAACCCATTTGCATGTTTAGCTGAGGGCTTGATTGAAGGCGCCTGTGAGCATTTCAATGAAGTTATTACCGTTAAAAGTGAGATTGACGATAACTATCAATCTGCCACTTTTACTCTAACAAAAGAAGCTTAATGTGGATGAAGAACTCTACAAACGTAGAATAGAACGAGAGCGCCAGGCTCGAAAACAAGCCGAAGCGCTTTTAGAACAGAAGTCTTTAGAGTTATATGAAGCAAATATGACGCTAAAACATGCCGCCGAAAATCTAGAAAAAGAAGTTATCCTTCGCACCCAAGATTTGAATAAAGCAAAAGAGATGGCCGATGCCGCCAACCAAGCTAAATCAATGTTTTTAGCGAATATGAGTCACGAAATCCGCACCCCTATGAATGCAATTTTAGGCATGGCACACCTCGCCCTCGATACTGAATTAACCGACAAGCAATATGATTACGTCGAGAAAATCCAACTGTCGGCCAAATCACTGCTTGGGATTATTAATGACATTCTCGATTTTTCTAAAATAGAGGCCAACAAGCTTGAACTTGAAAACAATGATTTTAACTTAAATGACTTTCTCGCTAACCTAGCTAATTTAGCCAGCAGCTTAATTGAGAAAAATAACATCGAAGTCATTTTTGATATTGACGATGACATACCCGAGTTTTTAATCGGTGATGCACTTAGACTCAATCAAGTATTATTAAATTTACTAAGCAATGCGATTAAATTTTCGAACCAGCAAAATGTCACGCTAAAAATGACAAGAGAGTCAAAAACCGATACCTCTATTTGTATTAATTTTCAGGTGATTGACCAAGGTATTGGCATGTCACAAGAGCAAGTTAATAGTGTGTTCAAGCCCTTTTCTCAAGCTGATGTTTCTACAACCCGTAAGTTTGGTGGTACGGGTCTTGGTCTTGTTATCAGTAAAAAGATCATCGAACTAATGGGTGGGCATATTGAGGTTAAAAGCCAATTAAACAAAGGAAGTTGCTTTAGTTTTGACGTGTCATTTGCGCTATCGGCTATGCAAAGCTGCCACGACAAAGACATTTTTAAACATAAACGTGCTCTTATTATTGAGCAAAGCGACAAACCTGAAACTATTTTACATGACATGCTCAAAGTATTAGACATCAATGTGCAGACGATTAATTGCCTAGATGAAAAGCTATCTAAGGTCGATATTAGCCATAATTACGACTTCATTTTTTTAGACTGGCACGTACTAAACTGTGAGCAAAATAACATTTTAGAGAACCTCAAAAAGCAGCTTTCTATCGATATTAAAAAAACCATTATTCTCGCATCTTTTGAAAACCAAGAAGTTAAAGACACGCTAAGTACACTTGATAAAACCGTTGAAGAAATATTATTAAAGCCAATTATTAAAGGAAACTTACTAAAAACCCTCGAGCATGTGATGGGTATCGCTACGAAAAAAGAGACCAGAGTCGACAATACATGCTTTAAAAAGCTCGCCGGCTCAAAAATACTGCTAGTTGAAGACAACCCGCTTAACCAACAAGTTGCATCGCAAATACTACGCTCAAATGGCTTTATTGTTGATATTGCCGAAGATGGCATAGCAGCGATTGAAGCTGTAGAAAAAGGCACTTTCGATTGTATTTTGATGGACTGCCAAATGCCAAGAATGGATGGTTATACCGCAGCGAATAAAATCAAACAGCAATCAAAGTTTGCCCATATTCCAATCATCGCCATGACCGCCAACACCATGGAAGCCGACCTAACTAAAGCTAAAGAATCAGGAATGCAAGGCTATATAGCCAAGCCAATAGAAGTGCAAACCATGTTTGAGGTCATTGCTGAGCATTTAACGCAAAAGCCACTGTAACTTCTAGTCAGTAAGCTCTAAGACTTTTTGTTCAACTAATGAGTTGTTCTGCTTACGAAACTCATTTGGGTTAACCCCAACAATGCTTTTAAAAACACGGTTAAAGGTAGCAAGCGAAGAAAAACCACTTTCCATTGCAATACTTAAAATGCTCCAATGACTTGCTTCGTCCTTAAGTAGCAGCCCTTGTGCATGCTTTACTCGGTACTGATTAATAAATAAATTAAAATTAGATGCTTTAAAATGATGGCGAATAGTGCGGCTAATCTTATACTCAGGTACTGCTAATGCTTGTGCAAAGTCAGAAATTTTCAAATTAGTTTGCAAATAAACCTGCTTATTGATCAGTGCTTCTATATCAGTAATAAGCTCAGGCTCTACCTCTTTATTTTCAGATTGTTCAGCCTGATGGGTAGCTTTCACTACCTTTTCAGAGTTCACCACTTTACTATCAACAGCTTCAGGCACGCTACTGTGGGCACGGTTTTGCAAAAACATTACTAGCTGCATTGCAAATACAATCAACAATGCAGATGAGGTAATTATAAGTGGCTCAAATTGTTGAAATTCGCTTTCACTGAATAAAAACTTAGGCAGTATGCTGGCATTAAATACCGCTAAAAAGTAGCAACTAGCAAAAATACTTGCCTGCAACTTTTGCGTTTGTGATTTCTCTTTATAGCCCCGTAACGCTTCCCAAAAAGACAACACCAGAATACTTGAAGATAGCAACACCGTTATTTCGGCCATACCTTGCTTTAAACGCCACATGAATTGGCTCTCAGGGAAAACTTGCACATCAATACTCACCAAATAATGCCAAGTTTGGTTAAACATAATTAAACCCGCAATAGCAACAGCCACGGCAATATGTACCGTAGAAATAGGCTTATGCTTACGAAACAAAGTGCGTGATATAAGCCAAGACATATTACAGGTTGCGCAGGTAAATAAGCCGATTAAATAACTGTAAACACCAATACTTGGTGCACTGATTTTTTGCACCCCAACCATGCAAAGCGAACCGCAAAATACAGCAAACAGATAATGAATAAGCTGCTTCTCTTTTTTCATACCATTTAGCAGCATGAGCCCCATACAAACAAAAACGAGCACGTAATAAGGGGAAGTATTTTGCATAACTCTACATACCTTAAATTGGGAGTTTGATGAATTATTTACCAATCAGATGAGTTTACTTTTTCAAAATCAACATAGCAAAAAGAGTTTGTTAGTGAATGTGTCAAACCCTGTGTGAGTTCTCAAAAGTAAACACAATATTTCATTGATCAAATTTCGAATTTGAGAAGAAATCTTGCTCTAGCCCTTTATATTAGCGGTATTAGAAAAATGTAATGGAATTGATGATGTTTAACAAAGATAGCAAACTCACACCTTTAAAAGCGCTCGAATACAGTAAAAAGCTTTGGTTTATTAGCCTGCTAATGGCGCAAACTTGCTTTGTGATTTACCTCATTCTTGGTTATGGAATGACAGGGTTAACTACAGGTCTATCAGGTTGGAACCGACTTAATAGCACCGCCTATGTTGCTAATGATGCCACAGGGAATTTCATGTATGCAGTGCATGTATTATTTGCGGTAGTGATGATCCTTGGCGGAAGCTTACAACTCATTGAAAAATTGAGAGCAAAACACAGAGCCCTCCACCGCTACAATGGCCGTGTATTTGTTGTTTTAGCTTGCTGTATTTCATTTGCTGGCATGTATTTAATGATAGTAAGGGGAACCGTTGGTAATACCTGGATGCATGCGCTGACAATGTTTGGCGGCTTAGTGGTTATTGTATCAAGTATATTTGCAGTGAAAACAGCACGGGTTCGTAACTTCAACGCTCATCAAAGGTGGGCTATACGGTTATATCTTGCTGCTAATGGTGTGTTGTTTTTTAGATTACTGATATTTGCATGGTTTTTAGTATTTGGCACCTTAGGCGTCGATACCGCCACATTCACTGGGCCTGCCGTACTTGCTGTTAGCCTTTGCTCTTACTTAGTACCACTTTTAATAGCCGAGCTTGTTCACTATGCAGCTCGTACAAATATTACGTTTATCACTATCGGCACAGCCTGTTTAATGACGCTAATATCAATCGTGTTCTTAATCGGCTTATTTGGGGTGACTTTGGCAAACTGGTACCCTGCGATTGTTGGCTAACTGACTCTCATACAATAAAGCCACCTAAATTGGTGGCTTTATGAACTTAATTTACGTCACTATAAAATTAATACAGTTCAAATAGTGGACGACCATTTTCGTCGTACTTCACTTCCATAACTCGAGCGTGGCGGTTTGGATCGTAAAGCGGATCTTTTACAATCTCTTCAAGTGGACGAGTGTCTGTTTTTGGCACCACACTTGGTTCACCAACTGCGTGCTCATAGTCACGAGCATGGTAAATACACAGTGGTGTTTCACCATCTTCAGCTACTGTAAAACAGTTATGACCTGGGCCAAAAATGTTCTTTTCAACACTTGTTTCAAGCACAGGCATACGTGTTTTAGTCCACGAATTACGATCAAGTAAATCGCTGTTTTCATCGGCTTCCATATAGCCCATACAGTAACATGCACCTGTTGCGCTTGCAGAGAAAGCAATGAAGATTTTACCGTTATTTTTAAGTACTGCCGGGCCTTCGTTTACCCAAAAGTCGACACGTTCCCAATCGTAATCTGGTGTCGTCAGCATAAACTGTGCTGTTTTTAACTTAATTGGAGATTCCATCTCCGCTAAATACAGGTTTGATGCAGCAAATTGACCGCCGGTTTTCTCTGCCCAGCAAAAGTAACGCTTACCGTTGTTTTCAAAAATGGTGGCATCTAAAGAAAAATCAGTGAACGACTTTTCATCGCCCTCAGCCGCTTGCATCATGCCAAGTTCAACCCACTCATCATTTAGCGGATCTTGACCTTTACACTCAAGCACATACGGGCGTAATGCCCAAATATCATCTTCTTCACTGGCAGCAAAGTAGATATACCATTTGCCATCGAGGTAATGAATTTCAGGTGCCCAGATATGACGGCTCATTGGGCCGCTGTCATGTTTAAACCAAATATCAAAGGTTTCAGCGTCTTTTAAGCCCTCTAATGTCGCAGACTTACGAAGTTCAATGCGATCATAAGTTGGTACAGAACCTGTAAAATAATAAAAACCATCGCTGTGCTTATGCACAAACGGATCGGCACGCTGCTCTACTAACGGACTATTTGTTTGTAATGTCATCTTGAAACCTGATCGTTAAATTTTAATTTGTATTATTTTATTACTTTTGAGTAAGAACACAAATATAACATTATTTTTAACAGACAGTGAAAAGAAATGTAAGGACAAGCTATAAGATGCCCAAGCTTTATTGGCGAAAGTTAAGGAATACCATTACGTGGAATAGGTTTAATATGGAGCAGCAAGCTTAAGGCTTCTCAGATAAACCTCAAACTTGCTTGAATAAAAAGGGGGATCCCCATCCACCCTTGATTTAGATATCGCTAGAGCGATTTGGCTTTATATATTTTCTTTGCTTTTTTCGAGAGCACTACATCAACAGGCATAACATCTCCCGATACTTTTTTAACCGTTAAGGTATGCGCTCCAGCTGCTAAATCATGTTTTTCAAACACAATACTTTGAACTTGACGGTAGTTGTTACCATCAAAAATAGAGTATATGCCTTGTGATTTACCATCTAAGAAAACCTCAACGTCACCATGGTTAATATCTTTTGAGGTCGCAAAGACAATACTCGAACCACTAAAGTCATAACTAAACGACGCACCATTGACAGTAGTCATATGCAAATCTTGCTTATATTCGCCAGTATTTGTTTGCTCAGATCTCACCCAGTTGCCATTTTCGCTATACTGAATTCGAGGATCATCATCGTTTACAAGCTCTAAGCCTGAATAAGTGGTGTCAGATGTTGTACCAACCGTGTTTCCTACCGTTTGAATTTGCACTAAGCGGTCAACTATCCAGCTACCGTTTGGATTAATAGCCACATCTAAAGTTGTGACACCCCCAGCCCTTGCGATGTCTTTTACTCGGTTTGCTACCTCATTATTACTGTATTTTAAGCTGCGCTTAACTTGCCCCCAGCCACCAAATAATGGATCTTCTTGCGAGGTATACGTAAAGCCATGCCATTGCACTTTTGTACCGAGCGCCGTGGTTACTTCACCTGATTTTGGAATAGGCGGTAGCTCATTATGCTCACCTTGGGTGTAGTTACTTTGTGGGTCATTCGGAATAAAGCTGTACTCAAAACCATCACTAATAGTAATCACGGCATTCGGGTTGCCACTACGCACTGATTTCGCAAGCTGATCCGCCACAGGGTATGCATTATTTGCAGCAAGATCTTGCTGCGATTCATCTGCTTGATACCAACCATCGAACCACCAACCGGCAATATTATCCCCCCAGGTTTGGGCTCGTTCACTCACAAAACCATTTATAAACCAATCTGGGTATGGCGCTTTCACTTTTTTGCCCGTCCATCTATCACCTAAGTGTGAAGGTAGATATGCAATTAGCTTGATGCCTTTTGCTTTAAGCGCCAGCGCCATATCCAGAACAAGGTCACGGGTTGGCGTATAATCAGCCTGATTAGAATTAACTTGTGTGATACAACCCGGTGCAATTTGTTTACTTGGACATGCAGGTGAGTGTAAATCGTAAATATCACTGGTCGTAGATAAGTAACCACGGTTTTGGGTAATGGTAAAAATTACATAACGATAACCAAGCTTGGCGGCTTTATCAGCATAATCGTTGACATCAAAACCATTAACGTAGTTATTCCACTCGTTATAGTCTGTAATTTGGTACCACGCATTATCCATAGTGCCACCAGCAAGATAGTGATGACTAATCCCCCACTTGGCATCTTGCATCCATTTAACTTCTTTAGGTAACTCTGCAGCACCCACATTAATACTACTTGCTAAGGCAACACCCGATAGGATTTTATGGATTTTACTATTCATAGCAACTAAACCACATGAAAATAAGGAATGTAACGAGCTTATTAAATTTACAAACGAGCAACAATTAAATTACACAAAAACAAGCAACTGCCATTCATTCGTTTCATATTTAACGCTTTAAAATTATTGGTATTTTAAAAATGAAATATTCTTATCAATATGAATTTTCTTATTTACCAATTAAAAAATGTTAATAAAAAAGCCATACGATGCTTATTTAAAAACAACGTATGGCTTGCGACACAACTAGGAGTTTAAATTGTTATACTTCTTGCCTTAATGAGGCTATCACTTTCGGCATTTTACGCTTTACAACCCAACCAGAGGCCACAATCACAATTAAGTAATAGCCAAAGGTTTGCCAATCTTCAAATAAGGCATTACCAATACCGAGCAGTAGCGAGTAAATAAATGCAATACTCGCAACACAAGCAATAGCGTTATCTTTAATCCCCGCCGCGATTGGTTCAATGCCTGTTAAATCTCTGACTTTTTTCCAGCCGCGGCCGTGGATTTTTAAGCGACTATAAAACTCAATGGTTTTTGGGCTTGGGGTTTTACTTGAGGTCATTAAGGTAACAACTAAGCACACAACCAAGGTTGTCATCGTGGTTGCTAGCATGCGCACGGCAAACCACTTAGCCTCGCCTTCATCGGGTAATATGTACATCATCGCATTACCGACAATAACGGCAGTAATAAGCGCGCTAATTTCAGACCACGCATTTATTCGCCACCAATACCAGCGAGCGATAAGTACCACAGAGATTGGAATGATGATTACCGAAATATATTCATAAGCGCCTAGAATACTTTCAAGTTGAGTCGTTACAATCAGAGCAACCAAAGTAAGGGCTAACATGCTGATCCGAGCAGCCTTAATATAATGTGCTTTTTCTCGGCCTTTAACTAAGTAAGGCTCATAAACATCATTGACTAAATAAGACGAGCCCCAGTTAAGTTGAGTATCGAGCGTACTCATAAAAGCAGCAAGTAAAGAGGCGACCATAATGCCTTTTAAACCAACTGGTAAGAATTCATCTATCATCATTGGGTATGATTGCTCTGCATCTACCAACGATGGAAAGTAAGCCAAAGAGGCAACACCCACGATAATCCAAGGCCAACTTCTTAACACGAGATGGCAAAAAGCAAACCAATATAAGCTCAACATGGCATCTTTCTCACTGCGAGCAGCAAGTGTGCGCTGTAAGAAAAAACCAAACCCGGGCGCGTAATTTAGCCAACCAATACAAACTAAAATAACAAAAGTTGCGGTTTTTAGATCCCATTCAAAGTCGGGGATCATTTTTAGTGTATCGCTATTAAACCCAGGAGAGGCCTCTACCGCTGCAACGATGCCACCGTGATCTTGTAAGTCGACATAGACAATAATAGCTAATACCACAGAACCCACTATTGCCAAGGCAAATTGGATTAAATCGGTATATACAACGCCATATAAACCAGACATAGCGGTATACACCACAGCAGCAATAGCAAGTACAATCAAAATAAGCGTAGTCGCGGTGATTGGGCCAAACAGAGGGATTTCGAACAAGGGCTCAGCCGAAAGGCCTAAAATCACCACAATGATTTTAGACATAGCGAGAGTAACAGATGCGATGATAATGCAGTTAACAAACACGCCATCAAAAATAGCTTTAAAAATTCTTAAAAAATCAGTGGCTTTACTCTTATCATATCGCTGTGAGATAAGCTCAATTTCGGTCAGTGCTTTTGATCTTCGCCATAAATTAGCAAAGAAGAACACCGAAATTATCACGCCAATTACACTGACCCACCAAATCCAGTTTGCGTAAATGCCTTGCTCTCGCACAGCCCCTGCTACAAACAAGGGTGTATCAGATGAAAAGGTGGTGGCCACCATGGATGTGCCCGCGATATACCAAGGTAAAGATCGCCCTGCGACAAAAAAATCAGCCGTACTTTCACTGGCCTTTTTTGTAAAGAGCATCCCGATAACAACCGCTGCTACTACATAAAATGCAACTATTAACCAATCAATTAAGACCATGTGAATCCCCCGATGTGTTTTAATTTTTATTTAGGTAGCTATCAAATTTTTTCCATGTTTCTGTCATATCGATAATCGAACCTGTTTGCCTAGCTTCATCTAACTTGATGGCGGTCAGCCCCGCTTGCAAAGCGTCAACAATGGATACCGGTAAAGGAGTCCCCCTTTCAAAAAAGGCAATCCAATCTGCCGCCATTTCTTCTTCAGCGCCGTAGTGCATCGAAATTGAATCATCGTGTAAGTACGTTTTATCAATCAATGCCCCTGAGGTAATACAGTCATGCACTTTGAAATAGTTACGCACAAAGTCACCTTCAGCCATACCGAGTGTGCCAAATACACTAAAGTGTCGGTAATCGTTCGGTACATTTAAGTTAGTATGAAAACTCAGATTTATGCCATTTTCATATTGAATGAGTGCGGTTTGGTGATCCACCAGCTCAGAATCGTTATCAAACACTTCATCTATGCCATTCCAGCGTGACTTGCGCTGATGATAGACAGGATGCTTGCCTAAGTGCTTGTTCTCAGGCGTGAAGGTTCTTCGACCGCCAAAACTGGCAAGTTTAGCTGGGCGACTTTTCACAATGCCCTGATAAAGATCTAAGTCGTGACAGCATTTTTCTAATAAGAAGCCGCCCGAAAGTCCCTGATGTCTGCGCCAATCTCGCATAAAAAACGCACCATGCTCTGGCGGAATATGCTCTGATGCCTCAATACTGGTGATTTCACCCAGTAATTTAGATGATAAGGCTCCGACCAAATCTTTATACAAAGGCGCATAACGAAGCACCATACCCACTAAAATTTTATCGAAGGCATTATGTTTAGCGATAAGCTCAAGCACGTCGTAGGTCTGCTGCTCAGACATCACAATAGGTTTCTCTGCAAAAATGAGTAATCCTGCTTCAATGCCAAGGCGTAAGTGCTCTAAATGCATATGATTTGGAGAGCCGATCATCAACATATCAAGCTGCTCATTTTGCAACATATCTGCAAGTTCGTCATAAGCGCGCATCGAGATACCATGCGACTGCATGTACTCAACTTTTACAGATTCAGGGTCGGCATAAGCCACCAAATCAAAATTTGGAATAAGCTCATGCATCACTTTGGCAACATAACTTAACCGGTCGCCTAAACCACAAATTCCTACTTTCACAATTTTATTCCTACAAGGTACATTAATAACTCAAGTTAGTTACCTTGCACTTGAACAGTCAATCACTTGTCTGCGCTTTGTGAATGGGATTTTTTTTATGAAATTCGGCTCAACATGGGTTTTACATACAAAACAATCTTCAATTAATAAAGGTTCTAGTTAGCTGTACGTTAAATAATCTTTATTATCGAGAGGCGCTATATTCACTCACTTTGATAACAAAAACTTTACGTGAATCATTGTTCAAAAATAAATTCAACTACTTAATTTTCAAATAAAAATCAGAAAACCTTTATTGACCAAAACAAAACAGTTGGGATATACAAGCTACTTTATTACCAAATTCAGGTGATATTTCAGTGCATAAGCGCTCTTTGAGACTACACTTATGTATAAGGTTTTAATCTAAGAATAAGTAATTAGAAGTACCCGATGACAGAGAAAGAAACTAAATATAAAGCGCCCGCTCTTGAGAAAGGCATGGCGATTATAGAATTACTCGCAAGAACCCCGGAAGGGTTAAATCTGACACAAATTTCTGACTCATTAGGGAAATCAAAAGCTGAAATTTTTCGTATGGTGGCGGTTCTAAATGATCTCCACTACCTTGAGTTTTTTCAAACTGAACGTGTTTATAGGCTCTCACTCAAGCTTTATCGGCTTACTCACCGCTACGCGCCAGTTCACCACCTAAATAATGTTGCCTTTCCTATCATCCAAGAATTGTGTAGTGAAATTCAACAATCTTGCCACTTAGTGGTGTATTCAGACGGTGGTGGATTAATCTTGTCTCACCAAGATTATGATACCAACAGCAACTGCTTAACCCTACCCGTTGGAGGAAGAGGCCCCCTTACCGATAACTGTGCAGGACATGTGCTATTAGCATTTGCATCGTACGACAACCGTGAACGAATGCTCAAAGCATACCAAGAAAATCACCCTGACTTGTCTCTTGATTTAATGGCACTGCGAAATATTTGGCTGCGCGTAAAAGAACAAGGTCATGAAGCCATGCCAAGCCCTGTTCTTGCTGGCGTATATGATATAGGCGTGCCCATTTTCGATTATTACCATAATGCTGTCGCTGTGCTGCTCACCTCAATTCTGATGTACCGTGACGAATCGCGTAATGCTGATTTCGAGCATGTGATAAATAAGTTAAAAGAAACCTCACTTCAAATTTCACAGAAAATGGGTTTTGACGAAGAGGCCTAAATCATGGTGCTTTTCTTATGACTTTCCACTCATACAAATATTCAAGCAATATATTGGTCTTTTGGTATGCACAATTCTTTTGGTGAATACGCAACTAGCTAATACTATTTTAGGAATTTTCCTAAAACAAACATTAACATAAATTCAACCATTTTGTTTCATTTATAAAACATCATTCTTGGCGAAATTTTAACTAAGAAACCTAGCTAACGCAGTCAGCAAAGCGCGTTGACGGATTTTTAGTCTTTATATATCACTGAATGGACATTTGAACATTCACGAGAATAATTCGCCGAGAGCGATGGGGGTCAATATGATGAAATTCACCAAAAGCCAAATAGCCTTATCTGTTGCTTTATCCCTGATGGGTAGCACAGCAATGGCAGAGGAACAAAGTACAGCTAAGGATGTTGCACAAGATGATATTGAAGTAATCGCTGTCAGCGGTGTGAGACTGAGTTTGAAAGAAGCTATCGCCACCAAGCGTGGCTCTGACAAAATTCTTGACTCAATTGCCGCTGAAGATATGGGTAAATTCCCTGATGAAAACGTCGCGCAGTCTTTGCAACGTGTTCCAGGTATTTCAATTGACCGTCCTCGCGGTAGCCCAAATGGCGGCACCAATGGCAGTACCGATGGCCGACTAGGTGGTCAATATGTACAAATCCGTGGCTTACCAGTTGATTTTACACAGGTTACTTTAAATGGCCGCTCTTTGGCATCTGGTCGCAGTATTGGTCGTCAATTTTCTTTAGATGTACTGCCTTCAGAGCTAATTGGTCAGCTAGACGTTTATAAAACAGTATCAGCAGATCAACTCGAAGGCGGTATTGGTGGTAATGCTGACATCAAAACTCGTAAACCGCTTGATGCAGATGAAGTTGGCTTTTCTGGTGCTTGGTCAGCTGAAGGTGTGTACAGTGAGCTGCCAGATTCAACCGACCCGCGTATTTCAGGCATTGTGAACTGGAAATCAGACGATGAAAAGCTCGGTGTACTGGTAGGCGTAACCTACTCTGAGCGACAAACTCGTGAAGACGAATATTTTTCTTGGGGTAATGTAAACTTTGGTCCAGGCACTGGCGATGGTGTTGAAATTCGCCCTGACCTTGCCACAGTGCCAGGTGGTACAGATGATGGTAGTATCGATTACCCTAATTCTCTTTACCCTATCGAACCCCTTACTCAATACTATGGTGATGAGCGAACTCGTACTGGCTTAAATGCTGTTATCGAGTTTCAACCTAGCGACGAGTTAAACATCACATTTGATGGTTTATATGCAACATTCGATGTAGATGAAACAGCGCTACAGTTACCTGCTCGATTCCAATTCCGTGGCCCACAAGACCCTAGCCTGTGGGTTGCAGCCGACCTAAATGACCCAAACGGTCGTGGTGTAGGCGGTATTTTCCCATTCCTCGTAACCGAAGCTGTGGTAGAAAACGATAACCTGGTTTATGCCGTTGCACCGCAAACTCAGTTTAGAAGCGTATCTGAATTAACTAAGATGGAATCAGACACGCTTGCTTTAGGTACTCATGTAAATTGGGCGCCAAATGATGATTGGGAACTTGATTTTGATATTGGTTATTCTAAAGGTGAGCAAACACGCGATCTTAAAAGCGTGCTATTACAAGCATTTGCTGACGTAGTGTATGATGCGCGTAATCCAGATAATGGTATCCCTGACCTTTATGTTACTGGTACTGACTTGAATGACCCTGATAACTACCGTGTAGCGTTTGGTAACTCAAATGCACGTGACGTAAAAGATACATCTCTGTCGTTTTCTGTTGACGCTAAGTACTTCTTAGACAATGAGTACTTCACAAGCCTAGAAACAGGTGTACGTTACACACAACGTTCAAAAGAAATCAAAGCCTATGTAGGTAACAGCTTTACAGGCTCAAATGGGGTACCTGATGTACTACCTACATCAGCGATTAACTTACTTGATTTCCCGGTTGATGACTTTTTAGGTGAAGCACCAAACGCTAATGTTATCCGCAGCTTTGTGATTGGTGATCCAACTGACTTCCACAATAAATACGGTGTTGAGCAACAGTTTGATAGCATCAGCTCATTCAAAGTTGAAGAAGATATTGCTGCAGCATACGTAAAAGCGAACATGGCCTTTGATGTTGCAGACATTCCAGTAAAAGGTAATGTGGGTGTGCGTGCAGTAACTACCGACGTTGAAGCAACGGGTGCATTACCTGTTGAAATCGTTATCCGCAGTGCTGGTGACTTCGATGTAGTTGGTGAAACCAGCTCAACAGGCAGTAGCTACACCAATGTGTTACCAAGCTTAAGCTTAAATGCAGAGCTAACTGACGAAGTGTACTTACGCTTTGGGGCTAGCAAAACAGTAACGCGTCCTACACTTTCGCAGTTATCGCCACGCTTTACTTTTAGCACTACCACACTGACAGGCTCTGCGGGTAACCCGGCTCTTGAACCATTTGAGTCTGATTCACTCGACTTATCACTTGAGTGGTACTTCAATGATACAGGTTTAGCAAGTGTTGCTTTGTTCCAAAAAGACATTGATGGCTTTGTATTTAACTCAAGCTCACCAGAAACAATTGCCGGAATTGATTGGGCATCGGTAGACCGTCCACGTAATGCAGCATCGGCAACAATCAATGGTGCAGAGCTTAGCTTCCAAACTGCTTTTGATTTTTTACCAGCGCCATTCGATGGCTTAGGTATGCTAGCAAATTATACTTACACAGACAGTGACACTGACTTTGGTGATGGCTTTGAAGGTCAAACATTCAGCTACACTGGCTTGTCTAAAAATGTATATAACCTAGTTGGTTACTATGAAAAAGGCCCAGCGTCAGTACGTTTATCTTACAACTATCGTGAGAAATACTTACTAGAACCTTCGTTCGGTTTCTTCGCTGGTCCTCGTCATGTAAACGACTACCAACAGCTTGATTTAAGTACGTCTTACAAAATCAATGACAACTACTCATTGACCTTTAATGTGACCAACTTAACCAATGAGCGTTTCGACCGTTACTTCAATAACGACGAATCAATCATTGCGACAACCAACTTTACAGGTCGCCAGTACTTCGTAGGTATTCGCGGAACCTTCTAACCCATTATGTTGTTGTAGGTGATGAACCTAACCCAAAGCCTCCTAACGGAGGCTTTTTTTATGAAACCAACTAAAAAAATGCTGCACCAACATCATTGGTACAGCACCTTACAATTTAAGTACTAAAAAAGTACCTGTTTATACTTTAAATTTACGTCTACAGGCAACCATAGCAAGTAATAAAGACATTAAGTAGTAAAGACTACCGCCTGAGTCTGAGCTGGAATCAGAGCTTGATCCTGAATTATCTGCTTTACCAATAATGTTTATAACTACTGTTTTAGTATCTGATGAAGCAAATCTATCTTTTGCTCGATAACTAAAGTTTACTGAGTAAGAAGACTCCCCTGTCGGTTCGTATACAAATAATCCAGTATCTTTATCAAAACTAAGCTCACCAGAACTTGGGCTCGTTACTAGTTCAAATTCTAACTTATCATTATCTTCGTCATTACCAATAAAACGACCATTAACTACCGTTGAGTAATATGTTTCATAACTTAAATCTGTAGCCGTCGGTGTTGTATTTGTTAATTCAACAACAACATTGGCAAGCGCAGTCTCTTCAAGCGAGTCCTTCGCGGTAAAAGTAATTGAAACAGGCTGTAAAGATTCACCACTCGGCGTGTATTTTATTTCACCCGTATTTTTATCAAGTAATTCAATTTGACCATGTTGAGGCTCATTTTTTACAGTGAAAATAAGTGGCTCATCATCTGCATCTGAGGCAGGCAAATTAAGAATCAAAGGCGTATTCCAGTGCGTTGTGATCGTAGAATTATCAACTACTGGCGACTGATTAGTTAACGTAGCTGTAAACTTTGCAAGCTCAGAACGTGAACGACCTTTTACTGTATAAAACGCTAATTCATCAACACCGACAGTGCCGTGAGGCGTATATGTGAACTGTCCTGTTTGACGGTCAATAAACGTCAACTGGCCAAGGCTAGGACTATTTTCAAAAACCACAAAGTCAATATCACTCAAATTAAGGTTAACTTCGAGTGGCGAAAGCACATGGGATGTTACCTCGCTATCTTGCGGTTTAGCTAAAGGAGCTGGGGCTTCATTTGAGAAAACCTCTATAGATTTTCCTGAAAGCAATGAATAATCCACACCATTATAAGTTGCACTTACTATAGAACTGCGTTGATTTGCACGCGCTACTTCATAAAGCAGCTCATCATTATTTAAATCGTACTCTCCAAACTTATCTTCACAACTAAATAAGATGAAGCCTGCACGTGTAGATACTATATTGTTTAATGAATTGTCACATAATTTAGCAACTTCAGACTTTTCTCCAGTTTCCGTCAAAGAGAATAAAAGGCCATATTGATTGGCAGCATAAAGCGCTTTTTCACCATTGATAACAACCCCCTCTAGCGACTTAAAACGGTCGTTTAAAGAGTAATTAGTTACACTATTATCAGTGTAGTTATATTTAACTAATTGGTTACCTGTTAAAGCAAATAACTCTTTACTGCTTTGTTGTGTATCTATGCCTGCGACTATGCCAGAAACCCCACCCCAAAAGTCCTGTAAACGAGGTGAGCGCTTAATAAGTTCACCGGTTTGTCCGTTAAAAACTCGTATATAAGAGCCTTCACTTCCGGTGTGCGATGCGCCATTACCAACAATTAGCTCTAAGAAACCATCTTGATTAATATCATAGGCTTCAATCGTTGAAATTTGGTCGCCACTTTCAAAAGGTACTGTATACAGTAAATTTCCATTATCTGGGGAAAATACTTGTATGTTTCCTTTGTAAGATTTTGATCCTGCAACGATTAAATAATTTTTATCATCATTGAATAAATCAGCAGCAATCACATACTGGTAGTCATTCCAGCCATCGGTTAAATCGACACTAGATAGTAATTGCTCGTTTGTTTCGATATCAACAACTTGAAGTTTATTTGTGCCATTTTCAGAAAAAATAACATCAATTCCACCTTTACCATCAATATCAGCAAGGCCTAATAAAAACTGTGAATAACTATAGATCGTTTGCGACCATTGCTTAGACTTATCTTCTACAGTATGAATATGAAACCCATCATCACCTGAAGACGTATAACCAGCTCCCCACGCAATATCTGTTTTACCATCAAGATTAAAATCGTCTACCAAAATACTTGAAACACTGTGTTCAGGGTTATTGATCTGCCAAAACTCCTGACCAGTACTTAAAGATAAAGCATGGATTTGCCCCCATTGACCATCTCCATATACTAGGTCTTGAGCGCCATCATTATTAATATCTGCGACTATAATTCTTGAAATGTCTAACTCGCTATTAGCTGTCCACATGACACTGTCTGTGTTTGGACTAATTAATTCAATCGAATACCAACCATTACCATTGATTACTTCATCTAAACCATCTTGGTTAGTATCAACACTTTGTAAATGGATACCTGTTAGTTGCGTACTCAATGTTTTTATATAATTTATTGAATTTTCAGAGATACGATACAATTTTCCATCTTCAAGCATTAATTCGTGAACATTTTGTTCGGTAAACGAACCAACAACAAATTTGTTACCGTAATACTCAAGTTGAGAAATAACAGACAGGTCTGACTGGTCTAGTACCAAGATCTGACTATTGGCAATTGCAATGAGCTCGTCCTGACCGTCGTTATTAATATCTCTTGCCATTACTGATTGGCTAGAAAATACCTCCTTTGTACTTTCGACTTTCATTGTTAGTAAATTAATTTTTACTATCTGATTGCTCGTCATAAGTATTAAATAATAAGTATCATCGGCAATGCTTTTTAACAATGTACTATCTGTGATGTAATCCTGAGAATCGAAACCTTCAACGACTGAATATTGATTATCTTTATACTCAATAATATTAAAATCGTTTTGTTGCACCGAAATAATTTGCTTATTACCGTTACCGAGCAAGTCTACAGAATAAAGGCCATTTAGACCTGTTGAATTACCTAAAGAGTAACGACGAAATACAGATGTTAAATCTAAGCTTTCATCTACAGTGGTATTGGATAAGTTAATCCCTGAAGCTCTGTCTAAATCTGCTTGCGAATTGTTTTTATCGCGGCTAGTAAAATAAGTTTTTTCGTAATTAATCTGTTGCGAATTTAAAAGTGTCGCATCACCATATTGGTTATAATGTGCAGTATTTTCTGTGGCTAAAAGTGATTGCGAGCAAAATAGCAACGCAAGGTATGGTAGCTTGGTCATTTCCCTATCCTAAACAACTTATAATTTTTATTTTACTCACAACAAAAAACTGTTTTCTTATTATGAGATTAAGCAGACGATTTTCCTCTATTAGAGACATTTATTCAAGAATTAGATTATGAACTCTTAACTAAAAGTATCTAATTAAAAGCAAGCTATTGTTCGACTAATTTTCTTAATGAAGTCACTTCACGGCTCGTTTCAGAAAGCCCTACCTTTGTGGCACCACCCACTAGCCAAATTTCGCCGTTTAATGTAACAGCTCCTAAACCGTGGCGAGGTGTTTGCCATTCGAAAGTTTTGCGCCATTGCTGCTTGGTTAAATCATAACTAAAAACCTCACGGTCAACCCCTTTATGATGTTCACCGCCAAACACAGTGATAGCATTATCAATAACTGCCACCGCATGCCCTGCTCGTGCTTTAGGGAGTGCTGCATGTACTTGCCAGGTGTTTGTTTCGGGTAAGTATTCGAGCATGTCAGTGATAGGCTCTCCGCCAACGGTTCTGCCACCTAGTACAAACCAACGGCCGTTTACTTGTGCACTTGCCGCACTGTTTCTAGCCGAAGGTAAAGGTGCAGCTTCTTTGAAGGTGAAGCTTTTAGGATCAAAAATTAAATGCGCACTCACATCTAAACTATGCTGCCATTGGCCATTTTTCTCACTGCTTGGGCTACGTCCACCTGCTAAGTGCACTTTACCATTAAGCACAGCGCCCGCAGTCTCACTTAACGCAAAAGGCAAACTCGACACCTTTTGCCATGCTTTGGCGCCTTTATCTAGCATTAGCACATCACGGCTATTGGTCCATTGACCTTGGCTATTAACAAAACCACCAAAGGCAAATAATCTGTTTTCTACTGCGATTAAATACGTGTGATGACGCCCTTCAGGTAAACTCGGGGCTGTTTGCCAACTAGCATACTTAGGTGACCAATAATGGACTTTTGCAGTCATCTTACCCGCTGATGCTGGTAGCTCAGTAGAGATGCCCCCAGCAACCCAAATTTGTTGATTCATTACTGTAGGGTAAATTTCTTGTATAGCCTCAGGGAGCTTTGGTGCTAACAGCTCTTTTGCCGATAACGTATAAGGTAAACAAGTAATAGAAAATGCTAACAACAGTTTGGCTAAACGCATATAAATCCTTAATAAGCAGTCAATTAGCTAAAGGTTAAGCCAGTCGTACCGATTAGTACACTGCCAAATAGTCTTACTTATTCTGTAATGTTGCTATCAGGAAATAGCATTGCTTGACTACCAGAATAGACATATCTACTGGCCGAGAAAGAGTAGAAGTCCTCGCTCGTATCTATTCAAATACTTCGTTTTACGGGGCAGTTTTAATTGCTTTCTTAAACTAACCTGGTTGTTTTCATCCTTTTTACATAAATCAATAAGCGCCGGGTGAATATAAGAATTACGGGCTATCGTTGGCGTATTACCCAAATGGCTCGATACCGTTTCTAGCATGTCGCACAATGGGAGCTTTTTCTTTGCATTATAAAAAGCTTCGAATGCTAAAACACTCGCACGCCAGGTTCTAAAGTGTTTTGCGCTAAACTCCTCTCCCATTACATTCTGGATAAATTGATTAACTTCACGTGAAGTCACGGGAATACATTCACCATCCTCTTTGTATTGAAACAGGTTTTGTCCGGGTAAATCTTGCAACTCTTTAATAATAGAGCTCAAAACGCGATCTGTAAGGTTAACCTCTCTCACTTTGCCAGATTTAGCTTTATATTCTAAGCGAATATTTTTCCCTGTTATCTTCGCATGGCGGCGACGTAAGGTTGTCGCTCCAAAACTATTATTTTCTTTCGCGTTACGTTTAGATCCTATCCTTAAAGAGCCTAAATCCATCAATCTAACAACTGCAGCTATTGTCCTTTGATAATCAAGTGTATTACCTTCTAAGTATTCAGCTAACTTTGCTCTTAGTAAGGGTAATTTATTTCCGAAAAGCTCACACACTTCGAACTTTTTTAGCTCCTGCTGCTCTCTGAAATCTGGGTGATAAAGGTATTGTTTTCTCCCTTTTGTATCGTAACCAGTTGCTAAAATATGGCCATTTTCTTCAGGACAAAACCAAACATCTTTGTATGCAGGAGGGAATGCTAGTGCATCTAAACGGGCGATTTCACTTTTATCATTAATCCGCTTACCTGTTGGGTCGTAGTAAAGCCAACATTTAGAGTGACTTTTTCGAGTAATACCAGGCAAATTATCATCAACATAAATTAATTTCACTGCACCTTCTCACTATATAATTATTACTCAAGGCGAGTAGCCCTCGCCTTGAAAGATGAGTTATCGTTGCCAATAACGAAGTTGTGTTAGTGTCTGAAGAAAGTCACATGCCTTGCACGTTTCTAGGTTAATGATGCCGTCGTCTTGGTCTTCATTTAAGCCAACAGCTTTTAACAACTCCATTGAGCTTTCAGTAAAACCAATAAATTTTTTGTGTGAGTACGCATCAGAAACGAAATCTCTCGCCTCTGGAATTTTAATTAACTCTTTAGCACCTTCCTCTGATGTCAGTAAAACAACTGCATCATATAAAACAGAAGGGCCGCCGTTAATAACTTGCTCTGCTCCAAGGTGAACACCAGTAGAGCTTTTCGCTCCACCGATCTGGGCTGCAATGACTTCAAAGTTCGCACCTTGCTCGTTTATTTCGCTAACTAATGAATTAAATAGCTGATCGTCAAAGTCATCACTAACGAGAATACCGAGCTTCCTTCCCTCAAAAGTAGCCAAAGCACTTTTTTGAATACTCAGTGCATCAGATACAGGTAAATCTTGGCGAGTTTTTAGTGCAGCCTCAGCAGGTTCAGGCATTGTTTGCAAACCCAAACCAGAGGCCACTAACTTAGCTAATTCGCTATCAATATTTAGTAAATGAGACACCACACGCTCCCTAATAGCTAAATGTTCCACTTTTGACAGTTCAAAAATCAATGCGTCCTGGATATGTGATTGCTCTATCTTAGTTTGACTTAGATAAAACTGCCTAGCTTGGCTGTAATGATCACTGAAGGTTTCTGATCGATACCTTAGCTTGCTACCTTGCGCTTCATCATCAGAGCTTTTAAAGCCATGAACAGGACATTCTCTTGGATTGTTTTCATCACTTTGCCAAGAGTTTGGCTCATAATTTACTCTTCCTTTGGGGTTATGCATTGCCATGTGACCATCTTGGTGAAAGTGGTGCATTGGACATTTAGGTGCATTAATAGGGATATGAGTGAAATTTGGCCCTCCTAATCGCTTTGTTTGCGTATCTAAATATGAGAAGTTACGCCCTTGTAATAGTGGATCTGGTGTAAAATCGATTCCGGGAACTATGTTTTGTGTGCAAAAAGCAACCTGCTCTGTTTCTGCAAAAAAATTATCAACCACTCTATCTAAAACCATTCGACCAATGATCTTAACGGGTACTTGCTCTTCAGGGATAAGCTTTGTGGCATCAAATACATCAAACTCAAAGTCATCGGCAAAAGCTTGGTCAAATACCTGTACGCCAAGTTCCCACTCAGGGTAATCGCCATTTTGAATTGATTCCCACATATCACGGCGATGAAAGTCAGGATCTGCTCCATTAATTTTAACAGCTTCATTCCAAACCACTGATTGCATGCCTGATTTAGGTTTCCAATGGAATTTAACGTACTTTTGCTCACCATTTTTATTGATAAACTTAAATGTGTGAACGCCAAATCCTTCAATAAACCGTAATGAACGTGGAATAGCTCTATCAGACATCGCCCACATGACCATGTGCATTGATTCAGGCGATAAGCTAATAAAGTCCCAAAAATTATCATGAGCCGTTTGAGCTTGCGGAAAACCACGATCTGGCTCAGCTTTAGCGCTATGGATCAAGTCTGGGAATTTCATCGCATCTTGGATAAAAAACACAGGAATGTTATTTCCAACTAAATCCCAGTTTCCCTCTTTTGTATAAAATTTAACAGCAAATCCGCGCACATCCCTTGCTAAGTCAGGCGAGCCCTTGCTACCAGCGACCGTTGAAAACCGAGTGAATACAGGTGTTTTTTCGCCTTTTCGTTGAAATATATCCGCGCATGTCAGCTCTTCAAGTGTTTCGTAAGTTTCAAAGTAACCGTGTGCCCCATAACCTCTAGCATGCACAACCCTCTCAGGAATACGCTCATGATCGAAATGAAACATTTTTTCACGGAAAATATGGTCCTCCATTAATGTTGGACCACGCTTCCCTGCTGACAAGGAGTTTTGATTATCACTAACAGGACAACCTTGTGCTGTAGTCATTGTTGAATACTGATTATTTGCATGTTGATGTAGCTCACCACCATGCCCCTTTTGACCTGAATATTTAAATGACTCCGGCATAAGTTTCCCTTTATTTTAAACTCGTTAAATTGTTATTACGTGAATTTAGGAAAACTAGTAAGCAAGTAAAAAGCCAAAATTAAAACAAACGATATCAATAAGTTAAAATTAAATTAAATAACCTGTAATTAAACTTATTACACAATTTGTGTAATTTTTTCTAACTAAAACAATCTAAACCTCCTACTTTAGATTTATCCTCCCCACCATAAATTACACTCAACATTCGGCATTTATTAACTTCGTCTTTTTAGGTAAGCACACAGCAAAAGCTCAGCTTTCACTAATAAAAATCAATGCGATAGCGTATTACACTTCACTACCGTGAACCTTTATCTTGCATTAACACATAACAACTATTCCTAAACGCCAGTAAATTGATATATTATAACAAAACATTTAACATATTTTGTTTAATCTTATTAAGGGTCACTACTATGAGCAAACTTCCCGTCACCGTGCTCTCTGGCTTTTTAGGTGCAGGTAAAACCACTGTGCTCAGCCATATTTTAAATAACCGTGAAGACAAAAAAGTGGCTGTAATCGTCAATGATATGAGCGAAATAAACATCGATGCAGCAACAGTTAAAAACGATGTTTCGCTTAGCCGCGGCGAAGAAAAACTAGTAGAAATGAGCAATGGTTGTATCTGCTGCACGCTGCGTGAAGACTTACTCATTGAAGTACGCGCTTTAGCGCAAACAGGCCAATTTGATTATTTAGTTATCGAATCAACCGGTATTTCAGAGCCCCTTCCGGTTGCCGAAACATTTACCTTCGCTGATGAAGATGGCGTGTCACTGTCTGATGTTGCAAAGCTTGATACCATGGTCACGGTCGTTGATGCCGTTAACTTTTTAAACGACTTTAACGAAGCCAAGTTTTTGCAAGAAACCAACGAACATTTAGGCGATGAAGATGAGCGGAGCGTTGCCGACTTACTCATTGATCAAGTTGAGTTTGCTGATGTTATTTTAATTAGTAAAACAGACCTAATTAGCGCCGATGAACTTGAGAGTTTAAAAGCCATTTTAAGCTCATTAAATACCTCTGCAGAGCTAATTGCCATTGAAAATGGCCAAGTTGATATCAATGCAATTCTCGGCACGGGCCTGTTTAACTTTGAAAAAGCTCAGCAAGCACCTGGCTGGCTAAAAGAGCTACGCGGCGAGCATACCCCAGAAACCGAAGAATACGGTATTAGCAGCTTTACTTACGAGGCCCGCCGCCCTTTTCACCCTGAAAAATTTTATAACTTTATGCATAATAATCAACGCGAAGGCAAACTACTTCGCTCTAAAGGCTACTTTTGGTTAGCCTCTCGACCACAATTTGCTTGCCAATGGAATCAAGCTGGCGGCATCGCCCGCTATGGTTTTGACGGGATATTTTGGAAAGCCTTACCGCAAGATCAGTGGCCAACAGATAGCGACTACTTAGATTCAATTAACCAAGTATGGCAAGAACCCTTTGGTGATATGCGCCAAGAGCTGGTTTTTATTGGCCAAAACCTCAATCAAGCAGCGATCATTCAAGCTCTCGATAACTGCTTACTTAGCGACGATGAACTATTAGCAGGCAAAGCGCTTTGGCAAACCCTGCCCGATCCATTTCCTGTTTGGGAGGAAGCATAATGACAGCCTACGCATTAGAATATGACACTGATAACCTACCATCAGCGGCAGCAACAGCGCTAAGCCCTGTGGTGTTTTCACAAATTTATAAACCTGAGCATAACATTGCAATTTGGCAACGCAGCTTATCAAATCAGTTACAATCAGAAGTAGCTGAGAGTATTACAGCAAACCCAGATCTCAGTATTAACGCTGTGATCAATCAAAATACCATTGTGGCTGACATAAATAAGTCCATTGAAAAACTACCTCAAGCAGAAGAGCTTAAAGCCGACCTCGCTCAGCTCGTTGATATGTTTTGTTATTTGTTCGAATTAAAACGTACCGGATTACGCCTAAGAGTACTTGAACGAGCCATGTGCCCACGCTTTCATGTTGACAGAGTTCCTTGTCGGTTAGTCAGCACATATTGTGGTAGTGGCTCACAGTGGTTGCAAAATGCAGGACTAGATCGCACTAAACTTGGCGCAGGTCACCAAGGATTAAGTGATGAAGAATCAGGCTTAATGACAGCAAATACTAAAATTCACTCTCTAAATGTCGGTGATGTAGCCCTATTAAAAGGCGAAACTTGGCAAAATAACGAAGGCAAAGGCCTTGTGCACCGCTCACCAGCACTCGCTGCTGGCGAAAAACGGCTACTTGTAACCCTCGACTTTATTGCTTAATACGAGCGTACCAACTGCGTCTATTAATTCTAATAGGCGCTATTTCATTCAAGAACACGCTACAACTGCTCATGGTTTTAAATTAATGAAAAGCATACTGAGCGCACTTGCAATTGCCGATAGGGCAAACATCCTTAGTAACAAAATTAAGGCATTCCTTGCGCCACCAGCAAAAGTGCCTTTAAAGCTTAATGGGTAGCCATGAAAAACCATTAAATATAACACGTTAAAAAGTCCTACCCGCATCCCGTCAATTTCATGGGTGTCGCCATTTTTTAAGTGAATTTCACACACATGCAAAGTGGGTAATCTAATTCGTGGTTCGCCAAACTTTCGTTTGCGTTTTAGATCCATCGTGTAGTGAAACAAAACCTCTGCGATTTCGTTTTTAGCAATGGTGAGAGTGTGATTTTGGTGCTCTTTAAAAGTCAATTTATCAATTTTGAGCTCATCCTTGCTTATGCTCATTGCCCATTTAGAACCAAAGCCATACTTCTTGTAAGTCATGATGCGCTTGGTAATAAACACGACCAAAAAACTTGTAAGACAAACTAAAAAAGCCAACCATGGGTTAAAAGCATCGACTAAATAAAAACTAGATAGCGAAATTGCGCATACCATAAGCGCAAAAAACACTTCGGCCCACTCAGATAACGTCGCTAAGCCTGGGAGAGATTCTAGTTCTGTTATTGACTCTTCAGTTAGTGACGATTTTCCTTTAAAGGCAGCATACCGAAACCATTTTTTATCATTTAAATCCAGTTCTAGTGAGTGCTTAGCCATCGAGCCCATAAAAATCCCTTTTGTATTAATGCTTAATAGAAGCAACCTTTTTGTTCCTAAACTTATACACAACCAGAGCTCACACGTAAATACTCAAAGAGCTAATAAGTTAAGTCCCCTCAGCTAATGACCGTGCTGTATTTAATCAAAAACCAGCTAAGCTTCGTATAGTAAAGAAATTTATATATGTGAGCTGATATGGAGCGCCTTTTTCAAAATAGTCGGTTTTTAGTCATCATCGCGATTATCACTACAGCAATTTCATCGTTACTTGTTTATATAACCTGTGTGAACATCGTTTTTAATGTTGTTAAAACAACGATTATATCTTTGCCTGACTCTGCTAAGGGAGGGAAAGAGATGATAGTCGAGCTTTTAAAAATTCTCGACTTATTACTGATTGGTATTACTCTTCAAGTTATTACCATCAGCCTTTACCGGCTATTCATTTCGCCTGCAACCACAAAGAGTAGCCAGTTTTTGGCCGCCTTTCATATCGAAGATTTTCATGACTTAAAAATTACCTTAGTGCAGGTAACATCCGTCATTTTAGTGATTCTGTTTTTAGAACACGCTGTTGAATTCGGCGGCACAATAGAAACCCTCTACCTTGGTATTTCTATTGCGATTGTGGTTGCCGCCTCGACCTTTGCATGGCGCTCAATGAAGTAGTGAACACTCACCAATGTTAGTTTGCTTTTTCAGGGTGACGTAGCTGATATTGCTCTTTCATCGCGGTATTAAACTGCTCAAGTAAACTTCCCTTTTGGGTTTCTTTAGCCAGTTCTAGCAAATCGATTTTTGAGCACTAAAAAAGGCGTAACAGCTTATGTTACGCCTTTAAATTTAAGCCCTAAAGTGCAAGCGCTAATATTTGCTTAACTTTCGCTAAATCAATATCACCGTGTTCACCTAGCGTTGTTAACTCATTCTTTTCTAAGTTTTTAACAACCGCGTCGATTGCTTGTTCATCAAGGTCATAATCAGCAAGGCGTGTTTTCACAGCCATTGCTTCGAAGAAGTCTTGCACTGCTTTAATCGTTTTATCGATTTGTTCAGCTTCATCGCTATAATTAAAACCAAACACTCGCTCACCAAGCTGCTGTATTTTAATAGACTTTTGCTCTTTTTGAACATGCATTAGCGCAGGTAAAACAATCGCCAGCGTTTGTGCGTGATCAAGATTGTAAAGGGCCGTTAATTCATGACCAATCATATGCGTAGACCAATCTTGCGGTACACCCTGACCAATCAAGCCATTCAGTGCCATTGTAGCTGACCACATAACATTGGCTCTTACATCATAGTTTTGCGGCTCGCTCAGCGCTTTAGGCCCTTCGCTGATCAAGGTTTGTAAAATACCTTCTGCAAAGCGGTCTTGTAATGGCGCGTTTACTGGGTAAGTTAAGTACTGCTCAATAACGTGTACAAACGCATCTACTACACCATTACTTACTTGGCGCTCTGGTAACGAAAAAGTATATTCAGGATCAAGTACTGCAAAAACAGGTTGCACACTCGGTGATGAAAAAGCACGTTTTTGCGACGTCTCTTTTTTAGTAACCACTGAGTTACCGTTACTCTCAGAGCCAGTTGCAGGTAAAGTTAATACCGCACCGATAGGAAGCGGGTTGCTAAACTCAGCACCTTTAACAAGGATATCCCACGGCTCACCTGCAAAGTTATAAGCTGCTGCAACAAACTTAGCGCCATCAATAACACTGCCACCGCCAACAGCTAAAATAAAGTTAACATTATGCTCTTTAGCAGTTACTAATGCTTGCATTAGTGTTTCGTATGTTGGGTTAGGTTCAACACCACCAAACTCAATCACGTCAACATCGGCTAATGCACTCATTGCTTGGTCGTATACGCCATTTTTCTTTATTGAGCCACCACCAAAAAGTAATAGTACTTTAGCGTTTTCTGGTAAACGTGAGGTGATCTCACTCATTTGACCTTTACCAAACAAAATTTCGGTTTGATTTTTATAAATAAAGTTCAACATTTAAATGCCCCTTAAATTAGGTTTAAATTGCTAATTAGCTAACTTACTTAGCTAACATTTCTAAAAGCTTTTCTGCTAATAATTTATCTGAAAACGGGTTTTGCCCCGTAATCAGTTCGCGGTCAACAACCACATTAGGCTGCCACTCACTAGCAAATGCCATATTTCCACCGGCCTTTTCCATTGCCATAGCTGGATAAAACTTAAGCTTTTTACCTTCTAAACTGCTTTCAAAAATACGTTCTTCAGGGTCTGAAAAAATAGTCATTTTATAGCCGTCATAAATCCAGTTATTGGCTGATGCTTTTTCGCCATCTTTTATCGCTTGATAATAAGAATTTGGCTGAACTTGTGCCGACAACAACGTAATTGGGCCATGGCAAATTGCCGCTGTTGGTTTACCTTGCTTATTAAAATGACGCAAAATTTCACCCACTTCTGGGTTGTTTGCTAAATCAATTAAAGGCGCATGGCCGCCTGGGATAAACACAGCCTCATATTGGCTTAAGTCACCCGCTAAAATTTCGCTTAAACTTGCGGTATCTTTTATATCTGGTAGCGATGCTACAAAACGCTGAATGCTCTGCATTTTAGCTTCATTACCATCAAAGTAGTCGGTACTCACTGATTTTTTATCTACTTGAGGCGCATTACCTTTGGGTGTTGCAAGTACAAGCTCATAACCCGCATCGACTAATGCTTTCGCAGGCACACCAAACTCATTTAGGTAGTAGCCTGTTTCAATACTCTGGCCGTCAGCTAAGTCCATGGTTGTTTCACTTGATAAAATAACCAAAACTTCACCTTCACCCGCCACTGCAAACATCGACATAGTTGATGCAGCAACAAGCGTTAGTCGCTGTAATATCTTTTTCATAACTCATCCTCTTAGAAAGTGCAGCCATCATAGTTGGTTTGCGGGGCGAGTAGAATTCGGATAAATTAAGAGGAGCAATCAGAATATTTATGGCTCGTACAGTTACATGTCTTATCTCACGCAATTAAAAACCTTTGTTGAAGTTTATCGTTGTAAAAATATTACGAAGGCAGCGGCTAATTTAGGCTTATCTCAGCCTTCGGTGACCTCACACATTCAAGCAATGGAAGCTGTAGTTGGTAAACCTTTATTTGAGCGTAAAGCCCGCGGTGTTACCCCCACTGCAGCAGCACATGATCTAGCTCTTCAGGTTTCTGGTCATATCGATATATTAGAGCAAAAAATCATGTCGATACGGGCACGTTCTGATGCCGCACATGGCACTATAAATATCGCAGGACCTGCCGAATATATTAGTAGTGTGTCAGGGCCACAAATTGCCAACTTACTGCAATCTGGCAATGTGAACCTTGTTCTGCATATTGGTAATAAGGTAAGTATTTTTGACGCATTGCAATCAGGTACTGCAGATATTGCTATTGCCGCATCAGCGCCTGATCCAGCACTATTCGATAGCCTAGTGCTCGACAAAGAAAAGCTAATTTTAGTAATGAACCGTCTACATGGAAGAGAAATCAAAGACAGCACCATTACCGCAGATTTACTCTCAAGCTACAATGTCGTTGCTTATGATGAAGAGCTGCCTTTGATAAGACAATACTTTGAAGCTGTATTCAACGCAAAATGCCACTCAAACGTCATTGCTATTTGCCCAGATATACGTGCTATTAGCAATATTATTCGCTCAGGCATTGGCTATTCTGTATTACCCGATTACCTTTGTCGCGATCAGATAAAAGCCGGAGAGCTTGTGCAGCTGGGGCCCGAAGGCCCAGAAAATATTATTTACTTAGTTTGGAACAAAGGGGCATTAAAGCACCCCCGTATTGCATTTGCCAAAGATGTTATTTCGGCCTTTGCAAATATTAATTACTTTGCAAACTAAGCAAGGCCTGCTTTGCGTCTAGCAGTTTTACTCGTGGGGCAAGCGCATTTAGTGCGATTAAATGTAGCATTTCAGATACTGTGGTACACACATCTGTCAAAACTTCTACGTCGTACTCTTTAGCTTGCTCTGAGATAGCTGTATGAGTCACACAGTTTTGCGTCATCATGCCTGCGATCAAAAGTTTTTTAATACCATGCTGCTTTAATACATCTTCTAAATTGGTTTGATAAAAGCTGTCTGCATAGTGTTTTACAACCACAGGGGCTTTTGGTGCCGCATTTAAAATATCAGGATGAATATCAACACCTTCTGTACCTTCATTAAAAAATGGCGCTAACCCCTGAGAAGGATCAGCAACATGCTGAATATGAATAGGTAAAACCCCGCGCTCTGAGGCTTGTTTTATCACATCGACGAGCTGATCTTTTACTTGTTTAGCCTGCCATAAAGGAAACGCGCCATCCTCAAAGTAATCATTCTGTAAGTCGATAATTAGTAATGCTGTGTTTGTCATTGTATAAACCCTTTTTCATTGTATTGACGCCTAGTTTGCTGAATTTTTAACGTATCAAACAGTGACCCAAACACCATTTATCGATAATATTGGGCCAAAGTGTTTGATAAGGCTTTACCATGAATGTTGCAGTATTCGCATTTCCAAATATCAGTCCATTTCACCTTGCAGTACCATGCATGGTGTTTGGTGAAGGCGCTCGCTCAGCTGGTATCAAAGAATTTAACTTAGCAGTGTGCAGCGAAAGTAAAGCTGTAATGCCCTCAAGCGCGGGGTTTGATATTCAAGCGCATCACTCAATAACAAAGTTTGATCAGGCAGATATTATAATTATTCCGTCTTGGCCATCCCCTGAAACAGCCCCCTCTAAAGAATTAGCAACCAGTTTGCTACACGCGCATAGCCGTGGCGCTATAATTGTAGGGCTTTGTTTAGGCGCTTATGCGTTAGCGCACATTGGGCTTTTAGATAATATTGAAGCAACCACCCACTGGGCATACAGCGATGACTTCAAAGCGCGCTTTGCAAAAGTGAAGCTTAACAATCAAGTACTTTACCTTGAACATAACCGGCTATATACGTCGGCAGGAACAGCGGCAGCCATTGATTGTTGCTTATATTTAGTTCGCAAATTTTTAGGAAGCGAGCAAACTAATGCTATTGCCAGAATGATGGTAACGGCTCCGTACCGTACTGGTGGGCAAACACAATTTATTGCCCTACCCGTCCCCGAAAGTGTTGCTGATGAGCGTTTAGCAAGCTTACTTGAACAGATGCAAGAAAACTTAGCCAGCAATCACACGATTGATACTCTCGCAGAGCAAATGCACATGAGCCGGCGTACCTTTACCCGCCACTTTCAATCGCTTACAGGGCAGAGCGTTGGGCAATGGCTATTAAATCAACGTTTAAACCACGCGCAGCGACTTCTTGAGTCAACTGATTTACCATTAGAACATTTAGCCGAGCAATGCGGTTTTGGATCATCTGTTACTTTACGCCACCATTTTCGCTCTCAGTTTGGTTTATCACCGCGAGACTGGCGTAATGCATTCCGCCAAGCGTAAAGCTTAGGTATAATCTGTTTTTCAACTCGATTTTGGTTTTTAAATGAAAAAGCTTTCTAAAGTACAATTAAAACAGCAAGCCCTTGTATTAAATGTTACCAATTTCTAAAAAGCCACCTTAACTAAGGTGGCTTATGAAGTTATCGATTAATTGCCGCATCTATTGATAAATACACATAGTTACTAAATTTAGGGTTTGCGAGATGCCCCCCCTCAGCAATGGTTTCTAACAGCTGCTCATAAGTTTGTTTATCTGTATTATTACCAGCATAACCATAAAGTAAAATGTTCACCTTCTCTGCCGTAACGTCAGCTACAGGTTCCGCGAAAACACTACCAAACGATAAGTCAGGTATTTCACCTCGGATCCCTCCAGAAATTTGCCAATCAAAACGCGTTGCGGCTGCATCATCAACTAAAAAGCTAAATGACCAATAAACACGAGCAAAGCGACTGTCAGCACTACTAAAATCATAATTCAAATCAGAACTACTTAGGAAATTTAGTAAGCTGTCTCCAATTTCATTTGAAATTTCAGGCAAAGCAGTTAGTTCAAAGCTACCGTCATTATCCACACGACTTCTAGCATAACTAGTGGTTCTCATAGTGCCACTTTCTATACTTTGTGATTCAGAATTTACTTGAACATGAAAATTATGTTCAGTTGCTGATGGGAATACAT
Organism: Pseudoalteromonas sp. CO109Y; assembly: GCF_004208935.1. NCBI lineage: Bacteria > Pseudomonadati > Pseudomonadota > Gammaproteobacteria > Alteromonadales > Pseudoalteromonadaceae > Pseudoalteromonas > Pseudoalteromonas sp. CO109Y. The sequence goes on along the minus strand of NZ_SGPD01000027.1, from coordinate 49,401 downwards.
AAAGATATTCAGAGTTGCTAAGAAATGAAAAATCAATAAGGTGATATTGGTGCTCTTCTAAAAAATAACCTCGGGTGCTGGTATAGTCGATATATGGGTTATAATCAGCAAGAACTTCAACACCTTGATGGATAAAATCAGACTCTTTTATTTCTATCGTGTTTGAGTTTTTAGGGATTTCAATAATCGCGGCTTTTGCATCGTAGCCATATTTAGATTTAGCTTGAATATAAAGTTTATTGTCTTCAGGGCACACTGAATAAGTATCACCTAATGTCGTACCATTATCCAAACCTAAAGTGTAGTCATAGGAAATACTTCCTAATTGCGAAGTGTCAAGTTGATAATCTTCACAACTACAGTTTAAGCTAGGGTCAAAAAAACTAAAGGTACCTAAGTTTGAGCGTCCTTCAATATCTAGTTCAGAAGAAATAAACGTATATTTTTCAGCGTCTTCTACTGTCTCCCCCAAGATTGAGATGTGTTTAGTGCCTTTTGGAACCGTATCAGAGAACACTCCCTCTTCATTCGTTTTAGCAAAACCAATCGGTGAACCATTTTCAGCATGGAAGACAATATCAGCTTGGTAAGGTACATCAGAGCATCGAAAGCTATAATTGCGCGCTTTTAAAGATATTGTTTGTAAATCACTAGCTCCTCCGTCACCTAAACCTTGGTTTCCAGAGCTGCTTTCGTCTGATGAACTCCCCCCACATCCAGTCAATGCAAGTACGATAGCAGTGTGTAGAGGTAGCTTAAGAAATTGCTTCATTTATTAATCCTTTAAAATATAAATATTCAATCTTTATTATCCATATTTGTGTAATACGGTAGCAAGTTTTATTTTTCACTCAGTGCAAATGAACGTTAAGTTGTTGCAGCAATCAAAGCTTAGGTATAATTAGTTTTTCGACTCGATTTTGGTTTTTAAATGAAAAAGCTTTCTAAAGTACAATTAAAACAGCAAGCCCTTGTATTAAATGTTGCCGACGCCCTTGAAGAGCAAGGTCGCGCAGAACTTGAAGGCATGTTGCAATGCTGGTTTGATGTGGAATACCACTTATTCCCAGGCTCATTGCTTTTATGTTTTCAATTTGAAAACCAGCAATCACTCGATGCAGCGACCCCAGATCTATTAAAATGGCAAAAACGCCTAAGTGGCGCAATGCTGAAAAAAGGCGTGATTTTAAAAGACATGCGCAGGCATTTAGTGTTTACCCTAAAAGGCCCAGACGATTAAATGGGTAAGTTGCGAGTTAGCAAGTTAGCAAGTTAGCAAGTTAGCAAGTTAGCAAGTTAGCAAGTTAGCAAGTTAGCAAGTTAGCAAGTTAAAAACACTAGAGTGACTACCACTTGTGTCAAGTAACTCGCTAACTCGTTGAGTTTTTAATCTGACTTCTAACGACTGATATCTAATAGCTCCATTTTTGTTCAGCGTTAAAACGCCTCCTACATCTCGTATCTCGTCCCTCGGAACTCGTATCTTTCCCCTTTACTCTTTCCCCTAGCAACTCGCTAACTCGTTGAGTTTTTAATCTGACTTCTAACGACTGATATCTAATAGCTCCATTTTTGTTCAGCGCTAAAACGCCTCCTACAAATCGCATCTCGTCCCTCGGAACTCGTACCTTTCCCCTTTACTCTTTCTAACTCGCTAACTTATTCCAACACCTGCGTACTTAACACCAGATAACAACGCCATATCTTTGTGCCATGTTGCTAAATCATTAGCATTAAACTTAGCTAAAGAGTCATGACCACATGCCCTAGCCATTACCGACATTAACTCAGTTGACGCTTCAAAAAAGTTCTTTAATTGATTTGCCGACTTTTCAATATTTAAGCGCTGACGTAAGTCTTGCTTTTGTGTGGCAATCCCTGCTGGGCAGTTATTGGTATTACACATACGCGCAGCAACACAGCCGATTGCTTGCATTGCACTATTTGAAATCGCCACCCCATCAGCACCAAGAGCGAGCGCTTTTACAAAATCAATTGGTAAACGTAAACCACCTGTAATGATCAAACTAACATCACTTGCACCTTGTTCATCTAAGTACTTTCTTGCTCTGGCAAGTGCAGGAATAGTCGGTACGCTAATATGATCCCTAAAAATTTCAGGGGCTGCGCCTGTACCGCCTCCACGACCATCAAGAATGATGTAATCGGCACTCGCATCGAGCGCAAATTGAATATCTTCCTCAATATGATTAGCACTCAGTTTAAAACCGATTGGAATACCGCCCGTTACCTCGCGTACTCTATCAGCAAACTTTTTGAAATCGGCCGCACTGTGTAAGTCTTTAAATGTTGGTGGTGAAATCGCCGAAGTACCCGCTTCAATTCCTCTAACCTCAGAGATTTTGCCAACATTCTTATTGCCCGGCAAATGCCCACCAGTACCCGTTTTTGCGCCTTGTCCACCTTTAAAGTGAAAGGCCTGAACGTTCTTTAATTTATCTTCGCTATAACCAAAGCCTGCACTTGCTAACTCATAAAAGTACCGTGAATTGGCTTGCTGCTCTTCAGGAAGCATACCGCCTTCACCCGAACAAATACCTGTGCCAGCAAGTTCTGCTCCTTTTGCTAAAGATACTTTAGCTTCTTCAGATAAAGCCCCAAAACTCATATCAGAAACAAATAATGGAATAGCCAGCTTTAATGGCTTTTTCGCTCGCGGGCCAATTACAAGCTCAGTATTAACAGCAACATCTTCCATTAAAGGTTGCGTTGCCATTTGTGCCACCATTAGTTGTAAATCATCCCACTTAGGTAATTGATATCGCGGCACGCCCATCGACACCATAGGGCCATGATGACCAAGCTTTGATAACCCTTCACGTGCCAGTTGATGAATAAGCTCAACGGTGGGCTCCTCTTTGGTTGCAGTAGCTACAGGCGAATCAGAGGCTTGAATTTGTACGCCCGGCCCTTCTTGACCAACTTGGCTTTGATCAAATTGCTTGTGACTACCATCACAAAATGGCGCATTAGCGGTGTGCTTACATTGGCATAAATAGGCATCGCCCGACTCTTCTGCAGTAAATGCTTTGGGTTTGAAATCGGTTCCGGCATGTGAGCCATCACAAAATGGCTGATTTTTAGAACGCCCACAGGCACAAAAGTAATACTCTTGCCCCTGCTCTAAGGTGACTTTTTTCGGCGAAACGGCTGCAATTATGGGTTTGCTCATTATTGTTCCCTCACGGTTGCTACATTACATTGCTATGTTCAAGGTACTGCGATTGAGGTAAGTATTAATTCAAGGCTTACTTGCTTTACAAAGGGTAGTTCAGCTCAGTTAAAAAACGAGCTCTTAAGCGCCTAGAAGTTTACTTATCTATCGATTAACAACTATATAACCGCAACAAGCAGCCAAGATATCAGCCATTTCATATTTTAAAGTAAGAGGTAAATCGGCTTGTAAACCGCAGTGTGGGTAATTTTCACATAGAGGATAAGAGGCGCTGCGCTTTAGAGGAATTATTAAAAGCAAACTTCACAGATATAACCCATTGTAGATCGTTATTTATGGCGAAAAGCAACCGTTAACACTCACGGGCTGAAGCCCGACTTACAAATTACCTCTTTGATAATAACCATCGCGCGAAATAAATTTCACGCCTACGGGCAAGTTTCAGCTTGTTTGTTGGGTTTTAAATCTTATAGCTTAAAGCTCTTTTGATTTAATCTGATTTCTAACGACTGATATCTAATATCTCTATTTTTGTTCTGCGTTAAAACGCCTCCTACAACTCGCATCTCGTTCCTCGGAACTCGTACCTTTCCCTTTAACTCGCTAACTTTACTCTAGAAACTCGCAAACTCATTCCACTCCCATTTGCTTCACATGTTCAACCAGCTCGGGGAAAAACGCTAAAAACACCGCGTCTAATTGTTGGTAGTGGCGGGCTATATCGTCAGCGGCTCCTGTAAAGTTATTAGCAAAGCGAATACGCTTGGCGATGTTATCGAGGGCAAGGCCGACCCCATCGAGTGTTTCATATTCTTTAAACCAATCACTGTTGGTCATACTGGTCACAACCTGCTGCATACGCGAAGGCATCATGGCTCGGCGAGCATTTAAAAGTCCATAGCTGTGCTGTTTGAAATCAGCTAATGGTTGGTCATTAAAGTGCTGCCAATGCTGAATAAGAAAGTGATCGAACGCCACATCAATCGCGACACTTGCAAAGCGTTTACGTGCTGGCGAAAAGTACTGCTTAGCCTCTTTTACAAGGGGATGTGAGTCAGTAAACCTATCAACCAAATAATGATTTTCAAGGCCATTTTTAACCGTATTGGGTAACTGCGCTGAATACCGACGCCCACCAAAGTCCCCCAGCAAATTACCAAAATGTGAATCAGCCGTCGGTTGTGCTAAATAAAGGTGAGCCAAGTAGTTCAACGCATTCTCTAAATAAAGTCATTTTATGCATTGTAAAAGAATACAGGTAAAAGGGTCTAGGGGCAGGAGTTGCAAGTTAGCAAGTTAGCAAGTTAGCAAGTTAGCGAGTTAGCGAGTTAGCGAGTTAGCGAGTTAGCGAGTTAGCAAAATTGTAGCAGCGATTTTATATCGCGTAATCAAATGCCTGGTAAGCGTTATGCTTGCATGGCACGTTTTAAATAGATCATCGCGCGAAATAAATTTCACGCCTACAGTGCTAGGTGCTAGGTGCTAGGTGCTAGGTGCTAGGTGCTAGGTGCTAGGTGCTAGGTGCTAGGTGCTAGGTGCTAACAGCATAGTGTTGGTTTTGGATTCGTAAAGGGGGCTCCCTATCCAATCGACTTTTTTCGGCGTTAAAACGCCTCCTACAACTCGTATCTCCTCCCTCGAAACTCGTACCTTTCCCCTTGTAACTCGCTAACATTACGGGCTGAAGCCCGACCTACAACTCACCCGTTGATTTAAGAAATATCGCGCGAAATAAATTTCACGCCTACGGGTATGCATTTCAATTTAACTATGTGCTGGCACAATCCAATCTAACTTCTAACGACTGATATCTAATACCTTCTAACGCCTCCTACAACTCACATCTCGCTAACTTTTCAATCTGATAGCTGACGTCTGAAAGCTGATGGCTCCAAACGTTGAGTTTAAATCGCTCTAACCAACCTACCAGCTAATAGCCATAAAATAACTCACCTTTATGACTTTAAATTAAATGCCAACATTACAAGAGCCGAAATGATCGCAGAAAGAGAAATTAACCGCATAATCAAAATAACTATATTACCTGCACCGCCTGAAGTTGTACTTCTGAATAGTAGCGGGTACTCGTGGAATTTTAAAAGATACAGCACATCAAAAAGACCTACTCGCATACTATCTAGCGTAACAACATCGCCACTTTTTTGATGAATTTCACAAGCGTGTAAATTGGCCGTTTTTTCGTTCACAATATGACCACTTCTACCGTGAAAAGTATAATTAAAAATGACTTCTTGGATATCGCCCTTAGCGATTTGCAAAACTTTTGAAGCTTTACCCTCTATTGCTTGCCTATCTATTTCGAGTGAGTCTTTAGATATACTCATAACCCACTTACGACCAAATCCAAATTTGTTATAAATCACAATTCGCTTGATAACAAATACACAAAGATAACAACTCACACAAGTTACAAAAGCAGGTATCGGCTGCATCGTTTCTTGAAGCACTAGGCTCATTACAGCAATAGCGATAGTCATAAAGAAAAATAAAAATTCAGCTCCGCCCGACAGCACAGCTAGGCCCGGTAGCGACTTTAGTTTTGTATTAGAATCAGCCTGCAATACTGGCTTTTTATAGAAAGTTGAATATCTAAACCAAACTCGGTCGCTCAGGTTTAAATCTAGGGAGTGCTTCGAAAGTGGCTGATTATAATCCATTATTTAAGTTTCCATTTTTAAAACACAATTTTGCCATTACTTTCCCATTAAGCCAACATTCCTACTTAATGATATATTTCCTTTACGTTCAAGTACTAAACTAACTGCCCCAAGGCGCTTCGCGCTACATAGAGAAAAACAAAATTTATTACGCGCGAAATAAATTTCACACCTACAGTAACGTGTTAAGCCATAGTGATGTGCAGGAAGAATCAACTCAAAACTTATAGCTTAAAGCTTACAGCTCTTTTGTTTTAATCTAACTTCTAACGACTGATATCTAATATCTCCATTTTTGTTCGGCGTTAAAACACCTCGTATCTCGCCCCTCGAAACTCGTACCTTTCCCCTTTACTCTTTCTAACTTGCTAACTTTTCAATCTGATAGCTGACGGCTGAAAGCTGATAGCTCCTTCCCCTAGCAACTCACTAACTTGTTGGGTTTCGCTTCGCTCCACCCAACATACAATAAGAGCTATCCTTTACTCCCCAGCAAACTTTAACATTCGCGTTTGGTCGGTAAGCTCAATATCCACCAGCTCGAACGGGGCTTTGGCTACTTGAGTGACTGCAAAGGGCATGGTGAAACTGCCGTAACTATCAATCTGTTTAGCAACTTCAACGGTTGCCAGTTTGATGCGCTCACCTTTATTACCTTTGCCAGTTAACGTAGCACGAATAGCATAGCGGCCAGAGTCAGTCACTTGCACTGGCACCTTGGCTTGGTATTTGTTATTACCAAGCACAGTGACTTTGGCTTTATCCATACTAATGGTTTGCGAGCTATGCACAAACGGCATTTTTATAGAGCGTTTTACCGTTTGGCCATTCACTTTAGTGTCTACACTGGCTTCAAGCTCATAGTAACCATTTGCGGCACCCAAAGTTTCAAGCGGGTAATTAAATACGGCTTCACCATTTTCGTAACGTACATCTAGTTTTTCGCCATCAGGGCTTGAAAGTGTTAACTTCACATCACTATCTTTAAAGCGCTTTTTACCCATACTAAGCTGCATAGCAACACGTTGTTGCTGATCTTTCACTTTAAACTGCGATTTAGCATGTAAGGCATTGCTCGAGCCTTTTTCAATCACATGCAGCAAGTAGGTGTCGTTATCGTTAAGCGCTTGGCTTGTTCTTAACATTGCTTTGCCATTTACCTGACCAAGCTTCAATCCAACACTGCCATCGCTAAATCCTGCATTTTCCATTTGCTCACGTGCAACCATGGCTTGCATTGGCATTTGTCTAAAGTTGTCATCTCGCACCGACAGCTTATCAAGCTGTAAGCCATGAGGCTTAAATACTTCGCCACTATCAAAGCGTGCTTTTGGTGCAATGCGAATAAAGTTATCAGCTTGGTTTACAAAAACAGGCACACCACGCTTAAGCTCTTTACCCGAAACTTTCTGCCAATATTCAACACTGTCTTTTTCAAGTGTTTGTAGTTGAGCGCTTGATGCTGGTTGAACTTGAGGAAATTGATAAACCGTTTGCTCATTAGCATTTGCGGCTGTGCTTACAAGCACTATTGCAGTTGCAATTGTGGTTAACTTATTAATCATAGCGGGCTCCTAAATTCGGTTTTTAAGCATGTTTGGCAAGCCAAAACAGTTACGTCGACTTTGCTGATGACTCAAAGGCTCACCACCTTGGGTTCGTGATTTATCGGTAAACCACACCACCCCAGCTAACGACTGAGAACTGCAATTTAAAAAGCCATCTGAGCAGCTATCTAACCAGTTTTGCGTTACTTCAAGGCCCACTTGATTTTGATAACCGCCACAATAGCTATCGCTATCCCATACCGCTGACTCAACATCACTGCCCACCACGGTTTCGAATCGAGACGGTAAATTTGGGCGGTTCGGTGTGCCATACAGCCACTGTGCGTTATACGATTCCATCCAGGATACTTGTTGTTGTTTTACTGCATCGCTGCCGTAACCTAAAAGCCAACCCAAGCTTTGCTCGAACGAATTACCCGCAATAACCGCATCAGCCAACGGCGTACCACCACTTGAAGGAGCCAGAGCAATAGTACGCGTGACTTTGCTAATAATATTTGGATAGCGGCTATCCCATGTTGGGTTAGATAAAATCCAACGCACTACATTACCGCCATTAGAATGGGTGATCAGGGTTAAATCAGTGATGTTTTTATTATTGATAAATGTAGTGAGCTGCCCTGCTAAACAGCCAGATGCCGCGTCTGCCCACATGTATTGATCAAAGTCACAATTAATGACCGTGTAATTACTACTGTTTGATAAACCTTGACGAACCGTGTCGACAAAACTGCCTGTCCAATAGTCATTATACGCATCGCTTTGCTGGCCTGTACCGTGCACAAATGCGACTCCTTGCGCAGCAAAAGCACTGTGGCTGATACCCGCTGCCAACATTAAAGCTGGCACTAGTGAGAGTGTTTTTATTTTCATGTGTGTTCCTGTTGATTGTCATTTTATCTATCAGGTTGGAGGAGTGACCTCCGACCAAAAACATAGACCAAACAGGTACGAAAGCAAGAATAAATTTACATTAATTTAACTTTTGTGTGTTTTTTAAGTACAAATTATTAGGTTTTAGGAGAAAAAGAAGGGGTGAGATGCGAGATGCGAGGTGCGAGGTGCGAGGTGCGAGGTGCGAGGTGCGAGGTGCGAGGTGCGAGGTGCGAGTAAACTTTCCCCTTTACTCTTTCTAACTTGCTAACTTTCAATCTGATAGCTCTTTTGTTCATCGCGCGAAATAAATTTCACGCCTACGGATGAGCATTTCAATTTAACTACTCGCAGGCACAATCTAATCTAACTTCTAACAACTGATACCTAATATCTCCATTTTTTGTTCGGCGTTAAAACGCCTCCTACAACTCGTATCTCGTTCCTCGAAACTCGTACCTTTACCCTTTCCCCTTGTAACTCGCTAACTTGGGTATTTTAAATTTGAGAACGCGGGGTAAACCCTCTGCTACCTGTTCGGCGTTAAAACGCCTCCTACAACTCGCCCCTCGTATCTCGTATCTCGCTAACTTATGCTTTTACGAACCATACAGCGCTTTCATCAATTGGCGCAGGTTCTTTTGATTAGTTTCCGTCTTAACCAGCGCTTTTAAACGGCTTTTAACCTCTGGTTTTGACTTCGCTTGTTGACTTAACGCCGATATAGCGGCGCTGCGAATATCTCTTGGGTGACTAGGGTCAGCAAAGGCATAAATACTATCGACTTGTTCTGCGTCTAACTCATTATTACCCATAGCCTTTAATATCGCCCCTTGCGTTTTACTATCAGTTTCTTGATTTAGTTGATTACTCAAGTAATTCAAACTGGTTTTACTTGGCATTTTTGCCAAGGCCTCTGCCGCATTTAGTCGTAATCTTGCACTGTCGCCAGCTAAATAATCACCAATAAGCTGTTGATGATCATAGTCTCCACTATTACCTAGTGCGGTGATTAGGGCTGATGCTTTTTGCTCCGTTGCACTAGAGCTCAATGAATCAGCTAATTTTTGGGTTAACTGAGTTGAAAACTCACTGCCCTGCTGATTTTTTGCTATTGCCCCCATTACCATTAAAGCACTATGAGCCAGCTTTGAATTTTCTTCATCAAGACCATATGACATGGAATACTCAAAAATCGCCTCAACCTGTAAGTCAGTTAACGGTTTTTCACTGTATTTTAGTGCCATTAAACTTCTAAAGCGCTGATTTGGAGAAAATAAACCAGGCTCAACAAATACCTCTGTCAGTAATTGTTTTGAATTAACTGAGTCATGCTTACCTAGGTACATAAACAATTTACTTTCCAAAGGATCTGCAATTGATTTAGTTGAAATAAGCTCTTTTAAGCTCATCAAATACTGATCATTGTCATAAAGAAATTGCAGAAGCGTTTTTCGGTCTCCCTCTAGCCAATCCATACTTTTTAAAGCTGTGATAAACGTTTCAGTATTTTTTAAGGGTTGAGGCGGCGCTTTAGGGTAAACCCAATCTGTGCTTAAATTCTCCCATTGATTAGGGTCTTCAGGTAATTGTAGTAATCTTGCATCACTGGGTATCGATTGATTCGAGCGATTTAAACTTAGTGTTTGCAGTACTTCAATATTCATACTTCCATCACTACTACTGACTTGAATATGACTATTTCCGAGGGTTTTTGTTAACCAGCATTTATCGTTTTCAAAGATAAACTCATCACTAATAATGTTCGCCGTTTCTAACTGCATTAGCTTTTTCGCTGCGTTAGTACTTTGCCTAGAGTCAGTTGGTTCTAAATAACTGAGTTTATTTCGCTTTAGTTTGTTATCAGCTAACACTGTGTAGAGTGATTTGTACTGACCGATATCGTCACGCTCTTTAACCCAGTACTTATCCCCCTGTAAATTTTCAGGGGGTTTTGCACGGTGAAAGGCACGGTATAAAGCAATCAGCTTTTGTTGATCGGCCACTTTTAATTTAGCGTTAAACCGATAATCTAAAACTTCACCTGAGTTATTGCTAATTTTCACAGCAAAAGGCACTGCATACTCATTGCTGGTACTCACTGTTTTATTCAACTTTGCTTGAGCTTGGTACAGCTCAAAACCCAACCAGTGAAATTTCTCTGCAACTAACAAAGGCCGATAAATTAACCGCCCTAGCAAGTCAAACTGGCTTTTTGAGGGGCTATTCATCGAAACAATATTAGTATCTGCTTTTGATTGAAGTTCACCCCAAACAGTACAATGAGGCACTGCATAAGCGGCCGAAGCATAGCCTAATAAAGTGCCAAATAATAAACTCAGTTTAATTAAACGCATTATACCTTTGCCTTCATACTAATAATTTAAGGTTGCTGATTCGTCTAAAATTGTCCAGCTTTTATCGTACAAGGTACTGGTATCGTAGATAGTTTGAGTTTTGGTTTTTGTCTTAATCTTGCAACACCACTTGTATTTAGGGTATTTCACATAAACATAAAATTCACCGGAAATAGCCTCAATATCATTTGTTACATCAATTCCTAAGGTTATTTTAGAATCAGTGATAGCTTTAGCTAAATCCGCATAAAGTGTGGCATTAAATGTATCTGCAATAATCAAAAAGTCTATACCAACACCGCCACTTGCAACGCCCAAATTTATTTCTGCAGTGGCATACGCATCCATGCTGGCAGTAACAATATCTCCCCCTAAGTCAATTCGGCTATTGCTATAAGTTAAACCAACTCCTAAATCCAAGCTGCCAGTGACGCCAGCCTCCACTGTAACCGGAACAATTACAATGGTGAACGTCGTTTCAACCACTTTTTGCTCTTCGCTCCAGCTATATCCTAAAGACTTGTCTAAGGCCGTTAACGTGTCGCCCTCGTCAATTAAAGTGTCACCCAGCACACTAAAGTTTGCTGCATAAGTAATCTCACCATCACTTACATTTGCACTCGCTTCAGCACTGGCACTAACCAAACTCGCTGATTTATCAAATAGGTAAAGATCTAAATCTGCTTCAACTAGCCCCTCAGCAGAACCACCATTACTAGAAGAAACATTCATATAGCTATAAAAAGAAGGACTGATTGCTACAGCGTCACTGTCACCATAAGTAGCACTCCAACTGCCAACTTTTGCCAACGTTGTTGCTGTAGCAGCAGTAGTCTGCATCGCTGATGCTGAAGCTATTGTTGTTTTATTACTATTTAGCTCTACCGATTCTGCAGTACTCACTTCATCATGATAAAGCGCATAAGGTACTTCAACAGTAATACTATTATTTTCGCTATGAGCTTCAATTTCATCAGAGTTGTCGTGGAAGGTAAATGTCATGCTAAAGCTGTTTTCGCCACCATCGTGATCAAAATTATCGTGTATCGCTTTGAGCAATACGCCATTTACTGCAACATCCCAAGGAAAGTAATGAGATTGCTCATGATCAGGAAACTTAATACGCATCGTCTCCATATAAGCTTGCGCTTGCTCATTCCATAAGTGAGCATGATAAGTCGTTTCGCCGATGGTTATTGTTGCACTGATGTCAGCCTCGTTTACTGAATTACCAAATTTGGTGGCATTAATAAAACCTATTAAATCAGGTACTTTCTGTGTTGGTTCACCAGTACCTGTGGTATCTCTTTTACCCGGGCCAGGAAAAATAGCAAAGCCGTCGCCTACTTTAAGTTTATCTAAAACAAAATCATGGTAATGACCATCGCTAATGGTTACTGAGCTGTAGGTTGTTTCGTCACCAGACTCAATGCCACGCGACTTATTATCTGTAACATCAACTTCACTTGAGATCACACCACTTGTATCAACAAAAGCGGCAATAATAAATTCACCCGCAGCGAGATCTTCATTTGGCAAAATTAGTGTTGCCGTATGATTTTGCTCGCCTTCTTGTAACTGCTCAATATAAAACTCACCCAAATCGTAGCCATCAGGCTCATCTTCAGTTTCGAGCTCAGCGACTTTACTTCTTTCAATTAAAATAAATGAAACACCAACATGTTCATTCGTTAATAAGGCTGTTTCGGTACTGAAATCAACTGTGATCTGTTGTCCTGGTTGATAAACGTCATCAGAGACTGGGCTCATAGATTTCAACGCTACATTAGCAACAGCTTCTTGTTCGGTAGAGTCATCATCAGAACACCCAACTATTGAAAGTAGGGATAAAGCCAACACAGCACTAATCCTTTTACACTGATTCATATTACGATTCCTAATTATTGATTGTAATTTCGACAAACTATTAATTAATAAAACTCATACTTCTACTCAAAGTCCGACCGACTTATTTTCGAAACGGTTAAGCTTTAACCCACCCAAACTGGGGTACAAAAGGTTCATATTTCAAAGGGTAAATCACAATAATGGATGAATTATGGAGGGATAAAAATTTTTAATAGGTGCGAGGGACGAGGAAGGAGATAATAGATATCAGTCGTTAGAAGTCAGATTAGATTGTGCCTACGCATACTTAAATTGGAATGCTCATCCGTAGGCGTGAAATTTATTTCGCGCGATGAACATAAGAGCATCAGCTTGTAGGTTGGTTAGAGCGGAGCGAAACCCAACATTTGTAGCTATCAGATTACGAACACAAGTTTGCGAGTTCGGGGAACTTTCCCCTTTACCCTCGCTAACTTATCGAGTTTCGCTGTGCTCTGCCCAACACGCTGTTATTAATACCCTTCAAACCTTGTTGCACAACCTATGCCTATGCACTCAACACCACTGTCGAGTTCTAACAGCTCTAAATTATAACTTTTGCTTACATCTACTTTTTTTAGTGGATTATTAAAAAGGCTGATATCTACTAAATTTGCATGTTCACGTAAATCAATGTTTTTTAATTTGTTATTTGACAAAAAGAGCACTTGAAGCATGGGGTTTGCTGTTAAATCGATAGTGCTTAAGTGGTTATTACTGGCGTAAAGTGCAGTTAACTTTTTATTATGGCTTATGTCTAAAGAGCTAAGCTGGTTGGCATCTAGGTTTAGTTCGCTGAGCATCTTGAACTTGCTTAAATCTAGGTTTTTTAACTGATTATTTGCAAGCTCAAGGTTACGAATGCCACTCGGTATATTTACTTTTGTGAGCTTATTGCCCGACAGGTTAAGTTGATATAGTTCAGAATTAACAAGCGTCAATTCGCCTGTCAGCTTATTATCTTTAAGATCAATCCATGTAAGTTTACTGTTATTGCTTACATCAAGCTTTGAAAGCTTATTGCCACTCAGCATTAAAGTCTCTAACTCTTCGTTGTTACTTACATCAATACTCGTAAGGTTGTTTTGGCTTAAATCAACAAGGAAAAGCTGGCTGTTACGGCTTATGTCGATTTCGGTCAGTTGGTTTGGCACTTTCTTATCGGCAGGCCTACTTGTAATGCCGCCAATTTCACCAACTATGAAGCTATCCCCTTCATTACTGAGGACGAGTTTTGTTAAGTTACTAAAATGCTCAATCCCTTTGGCTGAAGTAATACCTCGATCTCTGCAATGTATTTTTGTCACCTCACCCACAGTTTTATAGCCACTTTCTTGTAAACACGCTAAGAAATTAGCATCTGCAACCACGTCCTCTGTTGGTGTATCGTCATTAGCCGAAGCACTAGCAACCCCAAGATTTAATACAAACAAACAGGCCAAAGCCATGTTCATGCTCACAAAGTTCCCTTTTAGCATTATTTCACCTTAAATTTTCAACAACATAATCAGGTGGTTAAGTAAGAGGTTTCGCCACCCAACAACAAAGCATGCATAATACAGGTTTTTTGATGGTTGTACCCATATAAATACACAGGTTGTTTCAAAGTTGTCATTTAAGGCTTTTCGCGAGAAATAAATTTCACGCCTACAGTATCGAGTTTAACCGCAGCAATATGCAGGCACGTCTAACTTCAAACTTGTGGCTTAAAGCTCCTTTACTCTTTCCCCTCGAAGCTCGCTAGCTTGAGTATTTTTAATCTAACTTCTAATCACTGATATCTGATAACTCTTTTTTCAGCGTTAAAACACCTCCTACAACTCGCATCTCGTTCCTCAAAACTCGGATCTTTCCCCTCGCAACTCGCTAACTTGTGTTTTTAATCTGACAGCTGACGGCTGAAAGCTGATAGCTTTTCTCCAACAAAAAAGCCGTTACATTGCTGCAACGGCTTTTTGGCATTTGAATTTAATCAAACCTTAGTCACGGTATGTCTCTACCGCTGGGCATGAACAAACTAGGTTACGGTCGCCGTATACGTCATCGATACGGGTTACTGTAGGCCAGAATTTGTCTTTTGCTACGCTTGGTACTGGGAATGCTGCGTAGAAACGGTCGTATGCACGATCCCATTCATTGCCTAGTACGTCTGCTTGTGTGTGCGGTGCAAACACTAGCGGGTTGTTTTCAATTGACCATTCGCCAGATGCGATACGGTCGATTTCTGACTTGATTGACACCATTGCTTCGATGAAACGGTCGATCTCAACTTTAGACTCAGACTCAGTTGGCTCAATCATTAGCGTGCCAGCTACTGGGAATGACATAGTTGGTGAATGGAAGCCGTAGTCTTGTAGACGTTTAGCTACGTCCATTTCTGTTACGCCTGTTTGCTCTTTGATTGGGCGTAGGTCAACAATACACTCGTGCGCAACGCGGTTGTTACGGCCACGGTATAAAATTGGGTAGTGTTCGCTTAGCTTCTCAGATAAGTAGTTAGCGTTCACGATAGCCATTTCTGTTGCTTGTTTTAAGCCTTCAGAGCCCATCATGGCAATGTATGCCCACGAGATTGGTAAAATAGCTGCTGAGCCGTAAGGGGCAGCAGAAACCGCACCGTTACCGATGTTTGTGCCAGCAACATTAATTACGCTGTGGTTAGGCATAAATGGCGCTAGGTGAGATTTAACACCGATTGGGCCAACACCTGGACCACCACCACCGTGTGGAATACAGAATGTTTTGTGTAGGTTAAGGTGCGATACGTCAGAACCAATTGAACCTGGGCTTGTAACACCTACTTGCGCGTTCATGTTTGCGCCATCCATGTACACTTGACCGCCGTGCTGGTGCACGATGTCACAGATTTCACGAATTGTTTCTTCGTAAACACCGTGTGTAGATGGGTAAGTGATCATGATACAAGATAGGTTTTCAGATACCTCTTCGGCTTTCGCTTTAAGGTCTGCCATATCAACGTTACCGTTTTTATCACAGTCAACAACCACGATTTTCATGCTTGCCATTTGTGCAGACGCTGGGTTTGTACCGTGCGCTGAACTTGGGATCAAACATACGTTACGGTGACCTTCACCGCGTGACTCGTGGTATTTACGAATCGCGATTAAGCCTGCGTATTCACCTTGTGCACCTGAGTTAGGTTGTAGTGAAACAGCATCGTAACCTGTGATGTTTACTAACCAATCATGTAACTCTGTCATCATGATTTGGTAACCCGCAGCCTGATCAAGTGGGCAGAATGGGTGTAAGTTTGCAAACTCAGGCCAAGTGATTGGGATCATCTCAGCTGTCGCATTAAGTTTCATTGTACATGAACCTAATGAGATCATTGAGTGGTTAAGCGCTAAGTCTTTGTTCTCTAGGCGCTTGATGTAACGCAACATTTCAGTCTCGCTGTGGTACGAGTTGAAGTTAGGGTGCGTTAAAATTTCGTCATCGCGTACTAGGCTTGCAGGAATTGAGTTGCTGCCATTTACTTCGATTTCGTTTGCAAGTGCATCAACGCTTAGGCCGTGATCTTCACCTAAAATGATGTCGAATAGCTCAGCTACGTCTGCACGGGTTGTTGTTTCTGATACAGAAATTGAATATTCACCTGCGCGGTTAGACGCAAAGTTAACACCGTGCTCTACTGCACGTGCAACGATTTCGTCTTTGTTATCTGCAACAACAGTCAGTGTATCGAACCATGTGTCGTGCTTAAGGTTTACACCTTTCTCTTTTAAGCCTGCTGCTAAGATGTCTGCAAAACGGTGGATACGCTCAGCGATAGTTTTAAGGCCTTGTGGACCATGGTAAACCGCGTAGAACGCTGCCATGTTCGCTAGTAATACTTGCGCTGTACAGATGTTTGAGTTGGCTTTTTCACGACGAATGTGTTGTTCACGTGTTTGCATTGCCATACGTAGTGCGTCGTTACCTAAACGGTCTTTAGAAACACCGATAATACGACCAGGTAGTGAACGCTTGTACTTGTCGCGTGTTGCGAAGAATGCAGCGTGTGGACCACCGTAACCCATAGGTACACCAAAACGCTGTGCTGAACCAAGTACTACGTCTGCACCTAGTTTACCTGGTGCTTTAAGCATTAATAAGCTCATGATGTCTGCAGCAACACAGGCAATCGCTTTTTTGTCTTGTACTTGTGCGATTAGGTCAGTTACGTCAGTGATTTCACCGGTTGTTGATGGGTATTGGAATAATGCACCAAAAATCTCATGATTAGCCGCTTCGCTTGCAGGACCAACTACTACTTCAAAACCAAACTGGTCTGCACGTGTAGCAACAACGTCGATAGTTTGTGTGTGTACGTCATCGGCAATGAAGAAGATGTTTGCTTTTTTAGCTTTAGCAACACGCTTTGCAAGGCCCATTGCTTCTGCAGCAGCCGTTGACTCGTCAAGTAATGACGCGCTTGCTAAATCAAGACCAGTTAGGTCTAGGGTCATAGTCTGGAAGTTTAATAATGATTCTAAACGACCTTGTGCAATCTCTGGTTGGTATGGTGTATACGCAGTGTACCAGCCTGGGTTCTCAAGTACGTTACGTAAAATTACGTGTGGTACGTGAGTTGGGTGGTAGCCTTGACCGATGTATGATTTGAACACTTTATTTTTGCTTGCTACTGATTTTAAGTAGCTTAGTGTTTCAACTTCAGTGCGGCTTTCGCCAATTGATAAACCTTGCTCTAAGCGAATGCTTGCAGGTACCGTTTGACCGATCAGCTCTTCAACACTCGATACTCCAAGAGCGCTCAGCATGTCGCTTACTTGCGCTGGGCTTGGCCCAATGTGACGGCGAATAAAATCTTGCTTTTGCTCTAATTGTTCAAGAGATTTGGCGTTTGACATTTGTCCAGATTCCTATGATCCAAAAAAAAGTGGTTACTGCCAATGGGTAACTGGCAATAACTTAAAAACAGGTTGATTCAGTAACTTACAGCGTATGGAAAAGTAAGCTATAAAATCATAAAAGCCCCAACTGGATACCCAAACCGCTTGATAATACTTTATTCAGGGCGATGTGAGTATTTTCAATTCAAGGCATATTGATGCAGGAATGGCATTCCCTTTTAAATCAATATAACGATGAAGTGATATTGCTCACACGCCCCGGAACGGTGGGTTTTAAATTGCTTTATTCTGCGTTAACTGATTTCGATTTAGCCCACTAGATCTTCAATCAGTCGCCTTGCCAAAAGCAATTTAAATTCCCACTGAATTTTGTATATTCAAGTGGTTTGGGTATCTCTGGGGCTTTTTAGTCGGCGTGACTAATTAATTAGTCTTCGTCGATTGTGTTAGCGTAGCCTTCAGCGTCTAACAGGTTATCAAGCTCTGATGTGTCAGATGCTTTGATACGGAATAACCAACCGTCAGTGTACGGGTCGTTATTTACTGTTTCAGGCGAATCTTCAAGCTCTTCGTTGATTGCAACGATTTCACCGCCGATTGGTGCGTAGATGTCTGATGCTGCTTTTACAGACTCAGCTACTGCGCAGTCTTCACCCGCGTCAACTTCATCACCAACTTCTGGTAATTCAACAAATACCATGTCGCCAAGAAGTTCTTGTGCGTGCTCAGTGATACCTACAGTAAACGTACCGTCACCTTCGTCGCGAACCCACTCGTGTGAAGTAGCATATTTTAATTCGCTTGGGATATTGCTCATCTTTTTGTTCCTTTGGTTTATATTGGGTGATAACACCAAATTTTTTATAGTTTAGATAACTGATTTGCCGTTACGTACAAAGCAAGGTTTAACAACCTTAACGTTAACCAGTTTTTTACGCATCTCTACTTGGGCTGTTTCGCCAGTTGAACGCGGAACGCGTGCTAGCGCAACACTGTGACCAAGGGTTGGTGAGAATGTACC
This sequence comes from Pseudoalteromonas sp. CO109Y, assembly GCF_004208935.1. Classification (NCBI taxonomy): domain Bacteria; kingdom Pseudomonadati; phylum Pseudomonadota; class Gammaproteobacteria; order Alteromonadales; family Pseudoalteromonadaceae; genus Pseudoalteromonas; species Pseudoalteromonas sp. CO109Y. The sequence continues at coordinate 30,947 of NZ_SGPD01000027.1, read as the reverse complement.
AGAGGTAATCACCCCTTCACCACCTTCAACGATGACTTTTAAACCGCTACGCAATACGCCTTTTTCTTCAAGCACTAAACCAACTAGTTTGTCTGTGCACTTATCAGCGCGTTGCTGTTCTAATACTTCACGACCGATAAACTTACGATCTTCTGGCTCCCATGCGATTGTCCACGCCATGTTTGCAGCAAGTGGAGAAACACTTTCGTCCATATCTAGGCCGTAAAGGTTCATACCCGCTTCAAGACGTAACGTATCACGTGCACCTAGACCCGCTGGCGCTACGCCTGCGTCTAGAAGTTGTTGCCATAAATCAGCAGCTTGATCGTTAGGCACTACGATTTCATAACCATCTTCGCCAGTATAGCCTGTTGTCGCAATAAATAAATCACCTGCTTGCACACCAAAGAAAGGCTTCATACCTTCAACAGCAGCTTGTTGCTCTGCGTTAAGTACTGTTGCTGTTTTAGCACGTGCATTAGGGCCTTGAACGGCAATCATTGCAAACTCAGGACGCTCAGTAACCGTTACGGCGAAATCAGCTGAAACTTTAGCTAAATGCGCTAAATCTTTTTCACGTGTTGCTGAGTTAACTACTAAACGGTAGTTCGTTTCTGAGAAGAAGTAGATGATTAGGTCGTCGATTACGCCGCCTTCTTCGTTAAGCATACCTGTGTAAAGTGCTTTACCCGGTACAGTTAACTTAGCAACGTCGTTTGCAACTAGCTTACGTAAGAACGCTTGTGCTTGCTCGCCTTGAATATCGACAATAGTCATGTGAGATACGTCAAACATACCTGCATCTGTGCGAACCGCATTATGCTCTTCGATTTGTGAGCCGTAGTTGATTGGCATTTCCCAGCCGTGGAAATCAACCATTTTTGCGCCAGCTTCAAGGTGCTTAGCATGTAAAACTGTTTTAGAAGTCATAATATTCCTTCACTTTTAAATTAACCCACAAGTTGTGGGGCGTGGCCTCAATTTAATGAGGGGGAATAACATGGGCGGCGATTATACATTAGTTGCACAGTTGTCACACCCAAATTGCGATTTTGTAACTAAAAAACAGCTAAACACCCAAGTGCGTAGCTGTTTTAAAAATTTTATCTTTTAAGCAACGTTGGCTAAGGCTAAATCAAAGCCGAGCTGCTGTAAGTGCGTTTGCCATTTATCAAGCTCTGCTTGGCGCGCCACCAGCTGAAATTGCTGTGTTGCTTGGTTATCTATGGCGGTAATAAATACCTCACCACTTTGTGCACCATAACAACTGCGCATGTCTGATAAACGCAGCCCCGGCGTTAGCTTAAAGCTGTCGACCAAGGCATCAAACGCTTGCTCACCACTTAGGGTTAGTGCGCTTAAATCGTCACGCATTACATAATCAATGTCGTAACGTAGTTGTTGCTCATTAATAAGCGACTGTAATTGCACGCTGGCATCTTTACCTAATACAAAACGAAATGCAGTTTCGTTAAAGTAATACAGGGCATAAGCGTAGCTGCTTGTTAGGTCATCGTCTAATGAACTACGTAAGCCTAAACCACTGGCGGTTAGCTTATTAATATCAAGACCTAAAATAGCCGTTAAAAATGGGATTGCTTCAGTGCCACTAAAATCCATAATGGCAGTATCGCTATTTGCTTGTAGCACGTTGTCTGCTGGGGTCTCAGCTTGGCTGTGGCGAGCAAACATTATTGGCGTAAAAGTCATATGTGACACCTATCAATCGTTAATGCTTGAAGTATATTGCGCCGTGCTGGCAACAACAAATTGTAATTATTTATCAATTGATAAATAATGCTTATATACATAGCCCTATAAATAGAATTTTTTAATGAAAAACATTTCTACCGATAGTTTACGTACTTTAGTCACTGTTGTTGAAGTTGGCGGATTTGCCAAAGCTGGTGAATTATTGGGGCTATCGCAACCGGCTGTGAGCTTACAAATAAAGCGCCTAGAAGACATGCTGGGCCATAAGCTTTTTAAAAAGCAAGGCCAGCGCCAAGTGCTTAATCAATATGGCGAATTGCTTATGCCATTAGCTAAGCAAATGCTGCAACAAAACGATGCCATTTTGCAGCAGTTCACCAGCGAAAACGTGACCGGTAAAGTGCGCTTGGGGATCCCCAGTGAATTTGCTGCACGTATTTTACCGTCGATCATTGGTGACTTCGTGGCCCTATACCCTGACGTATCGCTCGAAGTGCGCTCTCGATTGAGTAAACATTTGTTGTCGGTCTCGCGCCAAGATCAATTCGATTTAGTGCTGGCATTAAACGAAGAGCTAGAATCAGCTAAGTTCCCTATCTTTATGCAAGACCAACTAGTATGGGTGGGTGATTTAAACCTTGCACAGAACGATGTGGTAACGCTTGTAACCGCCCCCGAGGGATGTATTTATCGCCGCCGCGCAATCGAAGCACTACAAAGTGCGGGTATTAAATACCGCATTGCTTACAGTAATGCCGACTTAACTGGCCTAACTGCGGCATTAAAAGAAGGCTTAGGCATTACGGTGCTTGCAAAAAGCACCGTACCGAATGAGCTTAATTACCAAATACAAACCAAGGACCTCCCCGAGCTTGGTCAAATCGGTATTAGTTTAATTAAACGTACCGACGACCCCGGCACCGCCGTAGACAAACTCGCCGAATTCATCGCCCTACGTTTGACTTAGGATTGAGTTGCGAGTTGCGAGTTGCGAGTTGCGAGTTGCGAGTTAGCAAGTTAGCAAGATTGTAGCAGCGATTTTATATCGCGTAGGAATTTAGCTAGGTGCTAGGTGCTAGGTGCTAGGTGTTAGGTGCTAGGTGCTAGGTGCTAGGTGCTAGGTGCTAGGTGCTAGGTGTTAGGTGCTAGGTGCTAGGTGCTAGGTGCTAACAGCATAGACTTTTTTCGGCGTTAAAACGCCTCCTACAACTCGCATCTCGTTCCTCGTATCTCGCAAACTTTCCCCTTTACTCTTTCTAACTCGCTAACTTTTAATCTGATAGCTAACGGTTGAAAGCTGATGGCTCCAAACGTTAGGCTTAGATAAGCATCGCGCGAAATAAATTTCACGCCTACGGGTATGCATTTCACTGAGACTGCGTGCAGGCTGATCTGACTTATAGCTTAAAGCTTACAGCTCTGTTGTTTTAATCTAACTTCTAACCACTGTTATCTAATATCTCCATTTTTTCGGCGTTAAAACGCCTCCTACAACTTGCATCTCGTTCCTCTTATCTCGCAAACTTTCCCCTTTACTCTTTCTAACTCGCTAACTTTTAATCTGATAGCTGACGGCTGAAAGCTGATGGCTCCACCCTATTAAGTTTTACTTAACACCTCCCAAAACCCAATATCGTAATACAATACTACTGTATTTTTTATATCTTATTTATTTCAAAAACTTACAGTTCAGACCTGTTTTATTACAAATAGGATTGATTCGCATTTTTTTACATGTTTTAATTGCGCCGGTTAAAAAAATCTAAACATATACAGGACACACAATGACACCTAAGTTTATTGTTTCTACGCTTTCGACTGCGGTCGCTTTATCTTTAAGCGCTAATGCTTTTGCAAAAGATGTAACTAAAGAAGAGAAGAACTTCGAGCAAATCACTGTAATTGGCTCTGCATCTGCAATTAACGATATTCCTGGCTCTGCTACTTTTATTGATGAGCAAGAACTAGAAAAGTTTGAATATACTGATATATCTCGTGTTTTAAGTGCTGTACCGGGTGTATATGTACAAGAAGAAGACGGCTACGGCCTTCGTCCTAACATCGGTATGCGTGGTACGGGTACAGGTCGTAACGACAAAATCTCAGTAATGGAAGATGGTGTACTTGTAGCACCAGCACCTTACTCAGCGCCTTCTGCTTACTACTTCCCTACTATGGGTCGTATGGAGTCTATCGAAGTACTTAAAGGTGCAGCTTCTGTAAAGTATGGCCCGCGTACAACAGGCGGTGTTTTAAACTTAGTTTCTCGTAGCTTACCAACTGAAGGGTCTAAAGGTTTACTTAACGCCGAGCTTGGTAGCGACGGTTTCTACAAAGGTCATGCTTACTTCGGTAAAAAGAAAAACAATGCTGCAGGCCTTGTAGAAGTTTTCACTTACGGTGCAGATGGCTTTAAAGATTTACCAGTAGGTAGCGACAACACAGGCTTCGAAAAGAACGATTTCTTATTAAAGTTTGGCTTTGACTTTGGTGATAACGAAGCACACAGCCTAGAAATGAAGTTAAAGTACTCAGACGAGCGCTCTGACGAAACGTACATGGGCTTAACTGACGCTGATTACCAAGAAAACCCTTACCGTCGTTATGCTGCATCGCAAAACGATGAAATGAACACACAACACAATGCATACCAAATCAACTATGCATACCGCTTTGGTAAAGGTTACGAGCTACTTGCGACAGCTTACCTGAACGATTTCCACCGTAACTGGTATAAAGCAAGCAAAGTAAGCAGCAGCTACCTTGAGCAATACAGCGAGTTTGAAGCAAACCCAACGAGCGAAGGTATTGAAGGTGTTGGCGTAAAAGCGAATAACCGTGATTACCAAGCGAAAGGCTTGCAAACTGAATTCCATATCCCTGCGGGCAACCACTACATCACTGTGGGTGCACGTTACCATGAAGATGAAATGGATCGTTTCCAATGGGAAGACAAGTACACGCTTAACCAAGACCTATCAATGACGCTTACAGAAAAAGGCGTTCCAGGTTCAAACAGCAACCGTTTAGATAGCGCAGAAGCGACGACCCTATTCATTCAAGATGAGTGGTCACTTGATGCATTAGTTATTAGCGCAGGCCTTCGCTACGAAGACATCACAATCAAACGTGTTGAATGGGCTAAGTCTGATCCAAACCGTGAAAATGGCTTAACAAAAGATATCAGCAACGACACTGAGATCTTAGTACCATCACTAGGTGCTACTTACACTGTTAGCGATAACCTAACGCTTCTTGCTGGTATTCAAAAAGGTTACGCACCAGCAGCCCCTGGTAATGCGGATCAAGAAGAAGAAGAGAGTGTTAACATTGAGCTAGGTGGTCGTTACGATTACGCGGGCATTCAAGGTGAAGTAATTTACTTTAACTCTGACTACACAAACATGCACGGTAACTGTACTGCGGCTGTTGGTTGTAGCGATGACAACATTGGCGACCAATACAACTACGGTGAAGTATCTGTGTCTGGTTTTGAGCTAAGCGCAGGTAAAGTGTTTGCTACTAACGCAGCTTCATTCCCTGTTCGCTTAACTTACACTTACACTGATTCTGAGTTTGACAATGCATTTGAATCAGATCTTTGGGGTAGCGTAGAAAAAGGCGATGCAATGCCATACGTGCCTGAAAACCAATTAGCGCTTTCAGTGGGTGCTGAGTTCTCAAGCTTTGTATTCGATACGCAAATGCGTTATGTGTCTGATGCACACGCAGACTTAACTAGCTCAGGTCGCAATGCAATCGACAGCCGCGTGGTATGGGATTTAGCTGCTAAATATCTAATCGACGACAAACAAAAAGTATACTTAACAGTAGACAACCTGTTTGACAAAACCTACGTTGCAAACCGTGCAAACGGCGGTATTCAACCGGGTAAACCACGTACCCTACAACTAGGTTACAGCTACTCGTTCTAATAAAACGACTTAGCGAAATATCAAAAGCCGTGTGATGAAAATCCCACGGCTTTTTGACTGGTTAAACGTATTGCAAAAACAAGTTATCATCGTGTGATTAAAATTGCTTGCCCTTGGATTATTTCAGCATTTTGCAAGGCTATGCATAGTTTTAAATCCTCATTTTCACTATTCATATCTTAACCATTCAAACCTTAATACTTCTAGTTTACTACTCGAACACCACATAATATTTTAAAACCTTGATTTTAAATAAATAATGTAATTAGTTAATTTTTAAAAAAGAGACCTCAATAGTGATAGAGCTGAAGTTTCATGATTCAATTGAACTGACAATCACTGTATCTAGAGAATCACATATGAGAATTTTGACCACCTCTAACGCCAAGTTTAGTTAGTAAAATGATTGAGAATTATTGTAAATTCATATCATTGATATTTATCACTTTTGTAACTAGATCCAAGCCTAGCTTCAGCTCGGTCGATTGCTTCTCTAAATGACACTCTAGGCATCAGAATAGATTCACGATTTTGCGTACCAAAGGTATAGTCATACGGAAAGTGCTTGCGCTCTGTATGTGGCCCAAATTTACCCGTTGCAAATATTCCTTGGTGGCAACTAATACAATTACTAGTCGAGTCAGGCCCCTCTATAAAAGGGTTAGAATTCCAAGTTATTACCTTCGACTTATTACGATAGCTTAAAAATAACTTTTTGCTACCACTAAATAGTGGAAAGTTATTCATGCCATCTCCCGGTGAAGAATCCATTTCAAGTTCATTAACCGACACTAACATAATATAGTTAGTGTAGATATCGTTGATATTATCCGGTCTATCACTACCAAACCCTTTATCTGCCTCAGGTTGCCAAATAAATGAAATCCATATCCAATCTTTTAGCTCCTTAGTGACAATGTGGAAGCCTTTTAGAACGAAGACTCTTTCACCATCACGTATCATAAAAGAATTTTTTTTATCTAGACAATATTCCCCTTTTTTAATCCACTCACTACTATTAGCAATAACTTCATGCACTCCTATAGGGCTAAGATCTTTAACATCACTTTTGTGACAAAAACCTATGTCATTTTGAGATTTAGCTTCACCCCACGCCAATTTCATCATAATTGATGTTGGCGGAAACTCAGCCATACAATTGGAATGAGATGCTTTGTTCGTTAGCGGTGCGTCCATCAACTTTATACTCACTGGTGAGCATTTAGCAATACTTCGAAAGTTCTGCAATATGTGGAGCACATAATCTGAGTTGTAAACTGCAGGAGAAAACGGTTGAAACCCTCCAGTTAATGGTGCTGGATCAAAATTAGGAGATTTAAGCCTTTGAATTTTAGTCAATAATTTTTTTGCTGCAATTTCTGTAAGTCCAGAGTCGGTAAGCGCTACATTGGAATCTATCGCGTCTAAAAGATACGTAATGTCATCACGAGAAAACCATGTTTGCCACAATGAAGCTGGACTATTTTCCATAACGAAACCAAAACCGGCTTGTTGCTTGGCAGGAGCTAAAACTTCAGCTGAAATTTGCCAAGCAATCTTCCTGCGAAGTGAAAAATCTGCTGCAAGCTGCAAAGAGTCAAGTTCACCTACACCTAAATAAGGCTCAGCTTTCACTCTTGCCCCTACCTCTTTTGATTTGGTTATCAAAGCTGCATGAATATTTAGACTAATGCCTATCAGAAAATAGGCAACTAGGTTCATTGAGGCTAATTTAAGCATTCAGCTCCCTCCTGCCTTAATTCATACTTTTAAGCGCTATTTTTTGCTTTAGTGACAACCCCCATTCAAAGTTAGCATCTATTTTAAGTGCCACCTCTATGTAATCACTAGCTTCTTTGAAGTGATTAAAGTGCAAGTGACAGTGGGAAAGCCAATAAAGGGCATCGAGGTATCCCCATGAAGGTATTTGCTCTGTTATTGGCTGGGCTGTTTCAAATAACTCAACAGACTTAGCTAGTAACGTAAGTGCTTTTTTCTTACTGCCTCCAACTAGCTTCGGTTTGTTCATAAACGATAAACCTTGTAATAGATACGCCCGGGGGTTGTTAGGATTTATTTCAAAAGCAATCTTAAAAGACCTATCCGCTGTCATCCCAGCTCTTGCTTTCGCTATAGGATCTTTTATTACAGCTGCCAAGTGACCACTACAACAGGCTGCCAAAGCATAAAACTCATCGCTTTTATTTTCCACTCCATGAGCATCTTTTAACAAACTCATAGCCTGTCGCGAATGAGCTTTACTATCCACCTCCAACTGGCTCAGTGTCAATAATGTAAAAACACTATAGTAAACCTGCCAAGGCTTTAATTGTTCAGGCATCTGTTCTTTCACAAAATCATTAAAAAGCCGATTTAATCCTTTAATATCATATTGCATTTTTAGCCGCCAAATTTGTGTTTCAATATCTAGAAAGTGACGCGTATGTTGATACATTTCCTATCTCCTTACTCGAATTAACCTTTTCTAATGGCAGTCACAATTGAGCGATTAAGTGAAATAAAAGTCGGAGGGAGTCCACCGACAAAGGCAATAGTGATAGCAGTCAGAACAGCTATAAGCGCACTTTGCCAAGTGATACTAAATGGAAAAACTACTTCACTTAGGCTGAGATGATTCAAAATCACGGCTTTAGACTGCAAAAATATACCCAATGTCAACAATATTCCCACTACCGAGCCTGCTATACTTATTAAAATGGTGACACTATAAATACTGGTTGCTAGATTTAGCGAAGAAAAGCCTATCGCTCTGAGCACTGCTGTTTCTCTCTGACGGGCTTCAATCATGGTGTGCATGCTCTGCAATGTCGAAAAACCTGTGGCTAGAATTAAAATAATAATGCTGGGAATAGCAATAATATCTACAAACTGAATCATTTCATCGATTTGACCTGCGTAGTAATGTCGCTGCGTTTTGGCAACCAAGTTGATTCGGTTGTTTTCTTGGTTAAGTATATTGACTATCGCTTGAGCATTTGCAGCATCTTCAACTCCTACTCGAATAGATTGAAAAATAGCCCCACGATTGTAAGCATCCTGTAATAAACTGATTTCGCCCCATACCTCCGACTCTGCAACAGTCTCAGTTGTGGCGAAAACCCCCACAATTGTCCACTCCAATGAGCCCAAAGTAATTTTCTGGTTAAGCCCCAACCAAGGAAATCGTGAAACTAGCTTATCGCCAACGATGAGTTCACGCCTGCCTGACGAAAACATCCTACCACTTTGAATACTGAAGTGATTTCTCAGTTTCAGTGAATCATCACTTACACCTCTAACGGCAACCACCTGAACTTCGTGTTTGGCTGCATCGGCAACTCGAATATTAGTAAAAAGCTCCGAAGCGACAATCGAATTCCTAGAGTTTGCATTGATCAGTGTTTTTAGTTGTTCTACTTGTTGAAGGCTAAAAGAACTGATCACTTCGCTTTCTGAACCATTGCCCAACAGTATCAATTGTTTATCTGAGCCAGCTGTTTCAATCACCCCTGATAACCCCACCCGAAGTGACGAAAACACTAAGATAATCAATGTCAGACTAGCAGAGCAAATTAGAATAGAGGCAACCTCATAACGCCTTTGGGCTAAACTCTTAATGTCTAGTAGTAAACAATTTAAAAGTAGCTTCATATTAAATTGCCGATTTTAAGTTAGCTGCCATGTCTTCTTGCAACAACTTTAACAAAGGAAGAGTGGCACCTGTTGCACCAAGAGAAATAGCGATGGCGGAAATTTGAACTATGTCCCAAAATCTGAGCTCAATATCGGAGAACGGACCATCCACAAGTATCTGTCCGAGTAGTACGGAGCTGACAAGAGTAATACAAGTTGCAATCAACATGGCCAACACCACAACCAAAATATTCTCTGCCACTAACAGTGAACTAATCTTTCTTTTTGAATAACCCAGCGCACTAAAAAGTGCCAACTCCCTCTTACGCTCCACCAATGACTGAGCCATAGAACTGGACGTGAGTAAAAACACAACCAAAACGGCTATGGCTAAGACGAGTTTTGTCATGAGAGCCAAATCACCCAACTGCCTACGAAATGATTCAGCAAAAGCGCTTTCTTTTGAAGTAAAAGTTGCGTTTTTGCTATTTTCAAACAGCTTGTCTAACTGGTTGATAGTGTTGTTGATATCATAATCAGATCGAACCCGAGATACAAAAAAGCTAGTCATACCTCTGCCGAACAAACGATTCCGCTCCAAATAAGTGTGCTTGATTAACATAGACTGCTCTTCGGTACCGTCCTCGGCATAAAAAATCCCAGCAATGGTAAAGGGCCAATCGTTGCTGAAATTCTTTTGGGTCCAAATACTGGTAGTAAGCACAATTTTATCACCTACTTTCCAATCAAAACGCTCTGCAAGTAGCGGCGTGACTAAAACAGCAGTTGGATCTTCCAGCCACAAGGGCAGACTAGTATTTGGAATTTGAATTCCGTCATACACTGCAAAATAGGTATCTTCTTCAATAGCGTATTGAGAAAAGGTCTGGTCAGGTTTAAGAAAGTAACCACCAAACCAAGTGGCAAAAGTAGCGTTGCTCACTTGTGGCATTTTTCTCACCCGCTCAATGGCAGGTTGCATTAATGGCTGAATAATTGACTGTTGGTTGATGGTGACTATGCGACGTTTTTCATCCAGTTCAAATTCCACGTCATAGGCATTATCAATACCAATAATCAGACTGAAAACAAAAAATGCCAAACACATAGGTATTACAGTCAATACAAGTCGTACCGGCTTTCGCAGCATATTCTTCACAATTATCTGCAGCAAGCTCACACTAGTACTCCTTACCTGAAGATAGGAATACCTCTGAACAAACACTAGCTTGGGTAAGTCTTCCTTTATACAGCTCTATGCGCCTATCGGTTGCTTCAGCCGCTATCATATCGTGAGTCACCATAATAATAGTTTTCTTAAACTCTGTTTTTAATGTATTGAGTAAGTTTAAAATTGATTTAGCGGATTTTCTGTCCAGATCACCGGTAGGCTCATCGCATAACATTAATTTTGGTGAACTGACAAAAGCTCTAGCAATCGCGACTCTTTGTTCCTGTCCACCAGATAATTCGTTAGGATAGTGTGACGCTCTGTCTGCTAGTCCCACCAGTTCAAGTGCTGCACCCACTCGTTCTCGTCTCTTTTTTGATGACATACTGGTAAGGAGTAGTGGCAATTCCACATTTTGTGCGGCGCTTAAATAGGGCAGCAAGTTGCTAAACTGAAAAACAAAACCGATATTTCTCGCTCTCCAAAACGCAGATTCTGCATCGCTGCCTTTGATTTGTGCCTGACCTTCAATGAGTATTTGACCAGCATCCTGACTATCCAACCCGCCGATAATATTCAGCAGTGTGGTTTTTCCTGAGCCCGAAGGGCCAGTTAAAGCAATAAACTCTCCCTGTTCGACATTCAGGTTGATTTGATCCAAGGCGATAATCCGAGTGTCACCTTTTCGGTATTCTTTTGATAATTTTTTTATTTGTAAAAACATAATATTATCGCTTAATAGTAATAGTCTGGCCATCTGTTAAAGGGGAAGTTGACGATGCGATAACTGTTAATCTTTGTGGTACATCAGTTAGCAGATAATCGTCATTTGCGTTTTGTCTTGCATCTACTAGTCGCAATCTTGCAACGCCGTTTTCCTCGACAAATACATAGGTTTTTCCATCTATAAAATGCACCGCTGAATTGGGAATCACAATAGCTCTGGGGGCGTCTTTTAGATGGTCTGGCTTTTTAGTAAAAACCCCTGTTACCGTCGCGCCAGGGTTGATTGTATTCACTTGCTCTACAGGTTCTGTTATAACTATAACTGTGCCAGTTTGACTGTCAGTAATTGGCGCGATTTGTTTAATTTTTGCTTCAACTAGCAAATCGGGCTGAGAGGTGAAACTGACACGTATGCTGTCGCTGCTAAACACTTGTGAAAGAAAGCGTTCATTGACGTCAAAGTGAAACTCCAAAGAAGACAAGTCTGTGATGGTGCATATGCCGCTTCGGGTAAAAGTACCTCCGGCAGATGCAGGGGAAATAATTTCGCCGACGTTAGCACTCATAGCGGTCACTATACCACTGAACGGCGAGCGTATAACTAGGTCATCGAGATACAGCTGAGTTTGCAGAATGGCATTTTTTAATTCATCAATGGATTGCTCTAACTGGATGATCGCTATTTTCTTGCTAATGACCTGACTGAGTACTTGTTCGTAGGCTTCGTTACTAATAAGCTGATTTTCAAACAGTCGTTTCGCCCTTTCACCGGAAGCTTGTGTTAAAGCCAAATCTTCTAATCTAACCTCCCTGAGAGATAACTGAGATTTCAACTTGGTTTCAAAGGTATTGAGCTCTATCTTTGCTTGCCTGTCATCCAAAGTGGCAACAGCTTGACCTGCTTGTACCAAATCCCCTAGCTCTACAGAAATACCGGTCACTCTACCCGTTACATTGGCTGATACAGTGGTGCTCTCAGGCGCAACAACAAAGCCAGATACCTCTAACAAAGGAGCTAAAGCGACTCCTGAAGAACTAGTATCCTGTGGGATAACAATTACGCCGACTTCGGTTGGTTTATCTGTTGATAGGTTTTGAACTGCAATATAGCTGATTCCCAGTAGTAATAACACAAAAATTGGATAGTAGATCAATTTAAGATTACTTGGTTTGTGCAACTGTGCAGTGTCACCAAATTCAAGTTTGTGCAAGATGGACAACATATCTTCATTGGTGTCTTTGCTTAGGTTACTTTGAATTCGGCTCATATGAATTTTTCTCGATTGAGGTTTCTAACGCCGGCGACACAACCCAACCCGCCCAAACCTATTAAAATAGCTGCCGGAAATAGTGCTTCTACGATTGAATAATTACGCCAAATTGCGCCTTCCATCAGCAAAATAGACCATTTACCGGGACTGATACTGCTAAGGGCAGACAGCCATTCAGGCATTAAAAACTGCGGCATCATGCCACCGCCTAACATGGCGAATATCACCATAATTGACCAGGCAGCACCTGCCACCGAACCCGGGTTAGAGCCAAGGCTGCCAATGGCTAGCATCAGTCCGGCAAAACAAAACGCAGAACACAGAATGGCGAAACTCAGCATAGCGAAAGATTGAATATTCAGTTGAAACGCAATCTTTCCGTACACAATTAAAATGGCGCAGGAAATAAAAATAGTGAACATACATGACAGGATCTTGGAGGATAAAATCACCCACATAGGAGTGGGGGAGACTTTTAATCGCAATATGGTTTGTTGCAGTCTTTCGGTGGCCAGGCTAGTACTCATAATGGCCACGCAGGCTAATATAGACCAGAGTGCAGCTTGCGGTACGGTAATACTAAAAGCACTCACGGGCAGCTCGCTTTCAACAACATAATCTTCATGGGTGATCTTTAACGGCTGCAGACTTGGGCTGGCCATACCCGATGTGCCACTGTCTTGTCTTTCCTGCACTAACTCCATCGCTGTGGGGATAGTGATGCCGGTGATCATCCCGGAAATTACTTTGCGCTTAGGATCGGACACTATGCGAATTTCAGGAGGAGAGCTGATGAAAGGAAACTGCTGTAATCTGGCACCAAAATCCGGCTCTAAAATCATATAGGCAATAACGTCCCCCAAACGCGTGGCGTTTTGGGCCTCTTCTAATGTGCTCTGAATAATTTCCAGATCATCCCGTTGTGACAATCGTTCTATATAGGCAGCACTGATTGGTGTCTTGTCATTGTCAACCAGGGCTACGGCCAATTTGTTGGTTTCCTCACTGGCACTGTTAATGGCCCCGAAGATAGTGGCGATCAAAAGTGGCAACAACAAAATCATAACCAGGTTGGATGCATCACGCACAATTAACATGCAATCTTTTTTAATTAAATGGATGATTTCACGCACTGAGTTTTTCTCCGTTCAACAAATTTGTCAGCACGTCTTGCAGGCTGGGCGGAATGACCCTGAGATTAAAAATACTGGAGTGAGAATCAAACAATTGATGTACCGCTTTGGCTGGCTCTCTGCTGGACAGAACAAAAGGTTGCCCCTGCTCAGTCTCCTGATACGAAATTTGACTATCACCGCCGTATTGAGCAATAAGATCCTGTGTGGAGGCGCAAGCCAGAGCCCGGCCTTCGTGTAGTATCAGCACCTCGTCACAGACCTGATCCGCTTCCTCGATATAATGAGTGGTATACAACACAGTTTTACCTGAGTTTTTTAGGTCTAACACCACGTCTAAAATGTGTTGCCGGCTTTGAATATCCACTCCAGCGGTAGGTTCATCCAACAACAACAATTCGGCGTTACTCAGCAGTGCCACCGCCATATTGGCTCTGCGTTTCATTCCTTCTGAACAAGCCTTTACCTTGCGATGGATAAAGGTCTCCAGACCCATCTTTTCTGAGGCGTAATTAACTTTTTTTTCAAGTTCACTTCCCTTTAAGCCTTGCAGAGTAGCGAAGAAAGTCAGATTCTCCATTATGGACAAACTGCTGTACAAGGCGATTCTCTGGGGGGCCAAACCTATTTTTGAGCGCGTTGTTTGATCATATGGAGGCATTGAATTGAACAACTCTACCTGCCCTTCGTCCGATGAAAGAAGCCCAACCAACAAATTGACTATGGTCGTTTTTCCAGCTCCATTTCTGCCTAAAATTCCCAGTACCTTGCCAGCATCTACAGAGAAACTGACACCTTTGACAGCTGGATTGGCGTCATAGGACTTATGAATATTTTTGAAATTGAGTATTGTTGACATATCAGCCTTGTTGCTCCTTGTACCCCTTGATTGAAGTGTTAGTTTGATTTGCACTGTGCCAATAGACTGCGAAATTAAAGGCGCAATGGGCGATAATGGCGGGTATTAATGATTCAGTACTCAAAGTCATTAACAGCCATATAAAGCCGTATACTGATTTGAAAACCACATGTATCCAGCCAAAGAAAACGTGGTGCAACCCAAATGCCAGTGAGCTAATGACAGCTGCCCATGTTAAAGAGAGTGACCACTCCTGAAATATGGCTAATGGCAAATAGGCTCGCCAAATAATCTCTTCCATCAACACAATGGACACCACGACAGGAACAAACCATTTCTTTTGCCAATAGGGCACTACAGATGCGTGAGCGTGTGCTTGTTGTTTGATTTTTAGCGATATTAACCAAGCTTCGAGTTTGAAGAGTAATAGCCCTGAAATAGCGGACAGCAGGATAATTGCTGTCGATACCAGCCTGTGCTCAGAACTCAATGGCAGTTTGAACTGTTGATTAACTTCAGAGTGGGAAGAGGCCCAATATACAGCAACAAACAGAAGAGCCAGGGTACCAGCGTACATTAGCAAGCTGTTTCGGCCGAAAAAGTCATAACTATCAATGCGCAACTTAGTAAGTAGCTGTGCTGAAAGAGCGAATACCACTGCCAAAATCAGAACAAAACCAAGTATCCAATAAAGTACCATATCCATCACCTATTAGAGGGAGCTGTAGTCCGGTATCGGTTTACCAATTGGCATAATCAGAGAGACAAATTGGCGGTCTCCATCAATACTCATGAGCTGATTCATCTCGTCATCTAGAAAGCCAAATACCATGCAGGATCCCAAATCAATTGAGGTTGCGGCAAGGTGTAAGCTTTGTCCCAATACACCGGCATCCATATGGGTGAGGCGATAGGCCCTGTCCTCATATTTCCATTGCACTCTGTCTAAGTCACTGACCAATACAAAGATGCCTGCGCAGCGTGCAATCCAGTCCTGAAATGAAGTGATTTCAAATATGCGCCCTCTTATTTCGCCTTCACTGACCAACTCCAATGCGTGTTTGTCGGCTCTGTACTTATATATTCCACGGGACAGTGATTCCGTATTCAGCGAAATATAGTAAAGCTGGATAGAGAGCAAACCTCCCCCGGTAGGAGCTAGAGGTGCATGGGGAATAACCTGAGATGAAGTAGTTTTAAATCTATCTCTTGCACTCACTGTGGATGCACATAAACTTGATATTTCAGCAAGAGAAACGGCTTCATCAGTGTAATCTCTCACTGATGTTCTTCTGCGCATCAGTTGTTCAAACTTTTCCGAGGGTTGCTCGCTTGGCTCAGGGAGCGTGATCAAAGTATTGTTATCATCACCTTGGTTAATCGCGGGCCGGTCAGAGAACAAAATGTTGTTCATTACCTGCTTACCCACATCAACATCCAGCTTTAATCCATCGTGAGCCAAGGCCAGAGGGCTAATAGGTAAACCTTCTTCCTGACGAGCCAAAGCACGCTTAATATACACTTCAATAGCCGCCTTGTTTGCCGCATCCAGTTGCTCCAACAGAGGAGTAACCGTATCTCCATTCGGAAAAGGACAACTTTGATTAGATTGTTCAGCCGCAGGTGCGGAAGCAGGCATTTCCTGATCTATGGTTTGTTCGCTATTATTCATGACTGTTTGCTCCATTCTTATCGTTTGTGACACCGAGAACGCATTGAATAGACTGTTCGATTCCGTCGAGATCTAAGAAACGATCCACTTCGTTATCGTAGAAGTAATCTAGTTGAGTCATTTTCCCACTTTGCATTTCTTCCTCGTAGTAACCGAGGATATAGCCCAGGTCTAATAGCATTTTGCGGTAACCTTTTGTCCCGAACATCATCATGTATCTCCAAGGACAGCCGACTAGAAACACCAGTGAATCTTGAGTAGATACTGAACCTGCACTGGGTCCATAAAATGATTGATTTAGCTTTTCCAGCTTTGCGGCGTCGTAATTTCTGTCTTTAACTAGAATTTGTTTGTTGGGCAGGATCTTGCGCAGCTTGTCGCCAGTGAGTACATAAGCGTCTATGGCGTAAAATCTTCTGGGAGCAAATTGTCCCAGTGAATGCAAGCACTGAGGTACTTCCTTATGCCACTCAAACGCCGGCAGTATTGGACTGACATTCATATCACTGACAGTGTCTGGGCTGTAGTTGTATGGAGTGTCCATATAATGCTGAATAATCTGATCTATGCTCTCTTGATTTTCAGCGATTCGCCTAGTGGTGTGGCGAGATACTTTCGAATTTTCGTGAAAGAATTCCGCCGGGTTAATGGAAAGCTCACCGAAGCGGCATTGAAATTCCCTGTATACCTCCGGTAGTAAGTCGATACTGTTAATCGGCGGCATAAAGGTGCCTTCGGCTGTAGTTTTCTGATCTAGAAAATAATCAGCAGGATCGATAAATGGCATAACCGGACTCCTACAAGAACACGTTTCTAAATGGACGGAATGGAGCACAAGCCGGGCAGCGTGGAATGCGTTTAATATCTTCGTAATCGACCGACATGCGCTCGAAGTCAGTCCGTATGGCGCGACTCACCAAATAACTTCTGCCAGTTGTAAGATAGGTCAGCAGCCCTGCGGTAAACTGTCCTGATACCACATCAACATAGGGAGGGGGGGCTATTCCTAAATCTGGCTGCCCCATTGCACTCACTGCATCATAATAGGTGATTACATCGCGCTTTAAGGTACCGGCGGCGGCAATGCCCTGAACGTCGAACTCGTTAAAACAACCGGTTTCCCCAGGAATAAAAATAGGTCCTGCAACGCCTTCAGAACCATCAAATATACTAATAGCCCAAGGCTTTTCCGCTTCAAGAGCTTGTTCATTGATAGTGTGCAATATGGATTGCATATATTCATCCAGTGCAGCCACTACAAAGTCACACTCTTCAAATACTCTGGCGATATTTTCTTTAGAAAAACTGTCCTCGGTAAAGGTGGAAATACGCTTTAAGTCGTACTGCTGTAAAGATTCAGCTAAACAGTCAGCGATAGGAGCCTGCTCTTGAATATATCTGGGCTCAATACCGAGGAAGCGATGAACGGTATTGGTATTGTTGATTTTGGCGTCATCTGCCAAGATCAAGTGCTGAATGCCGCTTTGCACCAATTGTTTGGCTATGCGACTTCCCGCTTGACCACAGCCTATTACCCCTATGCGTTTATTCGCCAATGGCGTTTCGGCGTCTTGAATAACCCGGTAGTAAACGTCCACTAAATCGTGGTCAGCCTCAACCAGAATTTTTTCTTCAATTAATTGCTCAATGAGTTGGCGGGCATCTTCTTGTTCTTCGTGTTTAACGATTCCCTTTTCTCTGAGTTCCTGAAGATTAGTTTGACTGTTCATATGGTTAATAACACGACCTAATAAACCAGTACGCCCTTTATCCGTCCAATTTTTGGAAAAGAAAGAGCGAGCACTGTGTTTAACCAATATTTCATTTTCGGTGACTTTTATCACTCGAAGATGTGGATTAACCTGATATTTTTCGTTTCCAAGTTCCATTTATAATTACCTTATATTTTTGGGCAACATAGATTCTTTTAAAATGCCAACCCTAGTTAAAGGGCCGGCATTAATTTACTTAGCTTTGGTTTGATCACCGCCATTACAGCAACAACAGCAACAGCACCAGCAGTTACAACCGCCAGGAGCAAACGCTAATCCTGACTCGTATCTGTGATCAAAAACTGAAGATTTTGAGAGTTTCATTTGTCTTCCTTATATTTAAATTTAAAAACCAACCCCACGGTTATTCCGTGTGTTTTCCTACTAAAGCTGCAAGTTGCAATGCAACAAGCACCCATTACCGCTAACCCGGTTTTAAATTACATGTAACCCAGTTTCTATGGATATGGTTGTGGTGATTTAGTCAAGTCTTCAAAAGTTAACTTTCTGTCTTTCCAATTTAATTCTTGTGGTAATTCGAAATAACGATCAACTCCATATGAAGGCATTGAATGTAAGTATGGAGGTGTAAGTTTGGTACAGAAAACTTTCGTCAAATGGACTGTTTTTAAATTAGGTAGCGTAAAATTAAAAAATATTGGGTTTAAACCATTTTTTCTGGAAATTTCCAACATTTGCTCGTATTTACTTTCATTACTCTTAGGCTTTTTTATAAGCTCTGATAATTTTATTTTTCCAGAACCTTCTAAATACCATTGGAGCTTTTTGGCGTGGGATGGGTAACCATAGTGACCAATTACTTTGTAGAAAATATCGAACTTTTCTACAGGTACATCCTCTTCAACAAAAAACAGTTCTTTCACTCTTTCTGAGTATGCCCATTGAGGACAGTTTAGAATGATTCGGCTACTTCCCTCTGCCTGTGCAAATTCACCTAAGGCTGAGAGGATGGCATCTTCAATTGTTAGACCACCGCCGCCTCCGGAAATATAGTTGTATTTGTTAAAGCCTTTAACGAAACCAACAGCAGTGACAGTATAAAAATCCTCTACATCTGTCATATGTAAGTAAAGAGTAATATCGTCAACTAGGGTTTTGGCGTGTTCTAAAATGCGTTGCACTTTAAAATCGTCAGGCAAGCAGTCCAATTCAATGATCTTCGGTGCATGTCCTGTATTCCAGTGTACATTCACAGCATCGCGCTCTAACACTTCAGAAATACCATGATAAACGGCGAGTTCTTTTGTAATGTGAGTCGCTAATCCACCACTTGTGGCATAGCAAAACATATTTTCTTTTGGATGCAGTAAGCTAAATGGCATAACAATTTGAGCAGGCACCCAAATTTTCTCAGAACTATCCAATAATCGTTCACCTTGAATCCATCCCACAAAGGTATCTTCAGTAAATCTCTCGTATTCAAATCCTTCTCTTTCGTATTGTTCATCTGCAAACAAGGGTAATTCACTGGGATGCAAGCAGTTGAATCCTTTTTCCTGCATAGTTCTGTAGGTACCATGTATCAGCCGGTCATCGTATGCAAATGAGATGAAGCTTCCCATTGCCCTCTCGATAACTTCGCCCAAGGAAGAGGCCATCATGGCAGGTAAGTCAAAGCCTTTACCGCCACCAAAAATGGTCCGTTGTATACTACTTTCGAAAGAATTCTTGCCAAGAATATCTCGAGCAATATGATCAAACTCATAGAATTCACAGTTCCCAGTGTACATAGTAAGCCCCCCTGAGCCTCTAAAATAACTAAGTATCCTTTTGATTGGTCCCCTTGGGTAATAATAAGAGTTTATTTCTTCATACCCTTTACTTTCCTTGATTCCTGTAATGTAAGGCAAAGACAGGTACTGTTGATTAATTGCAGTCGATTCAATGTTAGCTGACATAGTAATAGTCCCAAGCGAATTTACTTTTTGATGTTTGTTATTTAGTATTTATTCAAGCCAAAGTACTGCCCGATTGACTCCCCCTTCTCTAGAGTTGGTATCAATGTGTTCCTAATCCAAACATTGTCAGAAATCTCTAACGATTGAGTAAGTGCAGATATTGCCTCTTCTTGCTCGCCAGATACGGATTTGAGCATACCTAACCAAAGATAAGCTTCGTCAAGACCCCATTTAGGTAAGGGGTGACCTCCATTTGAGTTTTGAGTTTTAAAATGCGCTATAGCGCTGCTAAACAATTGACTTGCTCTCTCTACGCCTCCACCAAATTGTGGGGGGGTATACACAGCACTCGTCCCTTTGATGAATAACAAGCGAGGATTTTGACTGTCTATTTTCGTCGCAGCTTCAAGGGCATCACGACTTTTAAGTGACAATGCCATAGTTTGTTCTGGTTGGTAACGAATCATGGCATTAGAACATGCTGCATTGAGAATATATGCTTCAGTATACTCTACTGACCTGGCGAGTATATTAGCGTTAATGTCAAGACAGTTTTGAAAATAGGCTTCGCCATTTTCGTAGTCGAGTAACCCAAGCCTATAGTTGATGAGAGCGATATAATACTGAATAAAAAGTAACTCTCCTTCTGAATTAGTCTTTTTATTATGTAGTAATTTCCCATACTCTTTTAAACTTAAAACGTCATTTAAAGAGTATAGTTTTTGTATTCCATCTGAAACACCATTTAAATCAGATACTTCTTCCACCTCCCCGGCCCTTATAGACAAACTCAAAAGACACTGAAATAAAAACAGAAAGAAAACTAAAAAAAGCCTCATGATAAACTCCATTTTAAAAAATTATAACAATATAATTTCACTCCCACTTTAACTATTATATCAACATTCAAGAATGTCAAACATTTTCACCTCAAAAAGACACAGGTAAAAAAGATAGAAAAAACAAAACAACCCAAAGCAACACAATGAAAAAAAAGAATTAATATCAACCTCGAGCAGATACTCAATTCAACATCAAGACCCACAAGTAACTGAATCAAAATAACTATTTATTTTCAATAAATTATAAAAATAAAACACAGAAATAAAAAACATAGAAAAAAAGCTGAATAAAAACAAAAAAACAATAATAACTCATTAAACAGAAACCACAAAAACAATAAAAATAACCACTTAAAAAGCAACTTTAAAACCCACGTTCATGTTTAGTGAATTTAAAAAATAACAAATTCATAATCCATATTAAAAATTCAACCCTACAAAAAAACAAAATTAAAATCTAAAAAACAAAAAATTAGCATATAACTTATTAAGTCCATAAAATCATTTTACGGTTCATGAAAAGGAATTATTTCAATGCTCTCACGAATTATATCCAAACGAAGAAGATAAATTCTATTTTTAGAAAATTATTGATTGAAGAGTATTTGGCAGAGCACATAACTAATAATATGAAGGAACGTAAAAACACAGAGCAAGATCACGAACTTTACCTTGACTTAAAAATATGATCTTATACTTCTTTTTTAAGTTAGCGCTCTTATGTCTGATCCCTTATTTCTAAAATACTTCTAATCAATTGATGACCCTCGTCAACACACGGTGAGACCGCACTTTGTAAAAAGGCTTTAACACCCAGCTCTTTTCTGATCTAATAACGCCTACATAATCACTATCTACTTGTTAATTATATCGTTATTTAGCCACCTTGAACTTATTGAAGATATGCGTTCTTTTATCTATCAACATCATGATCTTACTGATGTTTTGTTTCTTATCATCTCGGCGGTTTTATCCGGTATGAAGGCTGGAAAAATATTGAAGTAAACTCCCCGGTCTCAGGCAGTCAGAGCATTTAAACACAGTATTCCAACGCGACATAGCATTGCACGTATTCTTAAAACAGTGGAGACTGATCCGTTGGTTTTGGCCTTGTTCAGTTAGGTCAACGAGCAGCGGTCTGAGTCTGGTAAGCCAATAATTGCGTTTAATGGCAAAACCCTACGCAGTGCCAGTAGAAAGCGTGAGGAAAACTTACATTTGATGTCAGCTTATGATTGTGCGTATGGTTTAACTTTGTATCAGCGTACGGTAGAAAGTAGGTCCAACGAGATCCCAGCAGTTAGGGCCTTATTAGATGTGCTCGATATTTCAGATTCTATCGTCACATTAGATACGCTACATTGTCAGAAAGCGACACTCTCAACACTGATTTTAAGAAAGGCTGATTTCACTGGTCGCAGTTGAAAGATACAACAAGTCCGGCTCGACAACAAAAATAGACACACACTGTTACTGTTATTACTTCTGTCGAACCAGATGCAAATATGTTACAAAAGCGATCCGCCATCACTGGCACATAGAAAACCAGCAGCATTGGGCGCTAGATGTCGTGTTTAAGGAAGACACTTGCCAGATAGATGAACCGATTTCGGCGGAAAATATCGCGCTATTCAAACAGGTTGTTCGCAATCTGGTAAAATAGCACAGAGGCCGTAAAGATTCGATTCGTGGTAAGTGCTTTCGGACCAGCTTTGACGATGAATTCAGGACTGAGCTTATCTTTGGTTAATCGTCGTTAGCAAGCTCTTTGATATCATATTCTTAACTGTCAGTACTGTTATTTCAGGATGTCAAGGTTGGCAAGATATAAAAGATTTTGGACACGATAGACTTGATTGGCTTAGAAAGTTTGTCCCATTTAAAAATAACATTCCTCGCCACGATACTATTGCGCGAGTCATCAGTTGTATAGACATAACACAATTTCAAGATTCATTTTCATCTTGCATGAAGGCTTGTAGTAAGCTTACTTATGGCGAAGTAATCGCCTTAGATAGGAAACGATTAAAAGGCTCATTTACTCAAGCAGATAGACGAGATGCACTATGGTAAAGAAGTTGATTATCTATTTGTAGTTAAGGCAAATCAGAAAGCGTTACTTAAGCAGATTGAAAGTGAGCTATTACCAAAGCTAACCGAACAAGTAAGAGATCGTGTGCTGTTTAATGAAGCCGACTATCAAAGAAATAGAGAAGAATTCAGGAATTGTGCAATAACATGGTTTAGAAAAATTACTTGAAACGGTTCATTGGAGAGACGCAAAAACGATTGATGTAATAGTCTCTTACAGGAAAGAAAAAGATAAAAATAAATAATGAGTTATGCTATCGCTATTACATAAGTTCAGCACATTTAACAGCAGAAAAACTAGTGGTGTCAGCTTGTCAACACAGGCAAATTGAAAATGGATTATGTTGGCGCTTAGATATGGGGTTTAGAGAAGATGATTGCCATTTTAGGCGTGAGGGAGTAGCATTGGTATTCGCCGGACTTAGGCATATCGACTTCAATCATTTAAAAGCAAAGACAAGTATTAAAAAGTATGCTTGAAAAGCAAAAGAAAGCGATGCGCAGTAGGGGGTTTCTTGGTAAAACTTTGACTTAAAAGTGTTTTTAATACTCTCACCCTGCGTAAAAACATAGAGATGTGTGTTATCAAAGAATCTCAAAAAAGCCGCGGTGATGGGCGTACCGCGGCTTTGCCTAACTTGAAAATAATCTACTGGATTACTTCCAGCTTCTCATCTTATGGCCTTTTAGGGCATAGAATAAAATGAATACATAACTTGGGATCATAACAATGTAAGCGCCTTGTGCGCCTAGGCCTGCTACGTTTCCTAAACCGATTAATAATGGGCCTAGTGCACCACCAGCAATGCCCATGATCAATAAGCCTGATGCAGTGCCTGTTAAGCGACCTAAGCCAGCTAAAGCCAGTGGCCAAATTGCAGGCCAAACCATGGCATTAGCAAAGCCTAATAACGCAATGCATAACAATGGGTCTGGTAATTGTGGGCCACCAAATGGCACTAATAATAGGTTTGAAATAATAAACGAGTCATTACTACCAAGTACCACTAACAACACGGTGATAATACCAGCAATACCCGACATTAATAACGCCGTTTGTTGGCTCATAAAGCGTGGAATAGTCAAAATACCAATCGCGTAACCAATCAACATACACGCCATAGTGTAAGAGGTCATAACTGAGTAGTCGGCAACGCCAATTTGTAAAGCGTACGAGCCAATGGTATCTGCTGCAATAACTTCAACAGCAACGTATAAAGCAATACCCACGACACCTAAAACTAAGTGAGGATGTGCTAGGGTTTCTTTAATTTCACCTTTACCGTTTGATGTTTCGTCTTCATCAAACACTAAATCAGGTAATGGTGCAAATTTCGCAAAGGCAGCAAATAACATGATTAACGCAGCAATCAATACATAAGGCATGATAAGGCTATTTGCCATAATATCTTTTTGTTCTTGCGATAATTTACCTGCGCCATCAACCACACCGCTTACTACTACAGCTGCAAAAATCACAGGCACGATAACACCCGCAAATTTGTTTAATAAGCCCATGATACACACGCGCACAGCGGCTGATTTTTCAGAGCCCATTTTCACCACATATGGGTTAACAGCGGTTTGTAGCACGGTTTGTCCAACACCTATCATTAACTGTGCGAACAAGAAAATTTCGATCATTTGCAGTTTCGCAGCCGGAATATACATCAGCGCCGATAAAGCCATAATCGCACAGCCAATCGCCATACCATTCTTATAACCAACGCGCTTGATCAGCATAGCCGATGGGATACCGGCAACTGTTACCGCAATATAAAAAGAAGAGATGATAAACGAAGCTTGTAACGGCGAAAGCTCAAGCATTTGCTGCAAAAACGGTGTGATTGCACCATTAAGCCACGTTATACACCCTAAGATAAAAAACATTGAGCCGGCCAATACCATTGGCAGCCAGATGCTTTGTTTTGTGTTGTTGTCACACTCAACCGTTGCTTCCATAATTGTTCTCTTAGTTTAATTATTTTTATTTGGTTGGAATCTAGTATACAACTCAACAGAGTTGTTTAATTTCCATACCAATCACAAAAATTTAATCATACACTAACAAAAATGACAGCGCTATCATTTTGCGTTCATATAAGTGCAAAAAAGCCGCAGCTAATTGCTTAACTGCGGCTTAAACTAAGTAGTAACAACTAGTTAGGTGTTATTTACCAATTGCTTCTTTTGCGAACAAATGTTTAATTGGGCCAAGGTTGTCTACAAGGCTTAAACCAACGCCACGTACAAGTTTTTTCAGTGGGTTAGCGCCTGCAAATAGCTCTTTTAAGCCTTGCATCATAGCAATGTGCTTTTGTGCATCAAGCTTACGAGTACGTTCATAATCACGCAGCGTGCGTGCACTTGCAAACTCGCCTTGCTCATTACTTAATAGCTCAATTAAATAAGCGGCGTCTTTTAGGCCAAGGTTCATACCTAAACCAGCTAATGGATGAATGGTATGCGCTGCATCGCCCATTAATACCACTTTACCCGACACCCACTGCTGGGCATAACGCATCTTAAGTGGAAACGCCATGCGCTCACTTTGCACTTCACATAAACCACATTGGCCATCGAGAGCTGCCATAACCGCTTTATTAAAGTTGCTATCATCAAGCGCTAGAAGTGTTTCACAATGCTCTGGGCTTGTTGACCAAACAATTGAGTGCGTATGTTTATCTGGCAAGGGTAAAAACGCCAGCGGCCCAGTGGGCAAAAACACTTGGCGTGCCGTGTTGTTATGCTCATCAGCGGTTCTAACTGTGGCAACAATGGCGTGATGGTCATAATCTTTAAAAGTAATTGGCATGTTGAACTGCTTACGAATAGCCGAGTTAGCCCCATCAGCCGCCACTAATAACTTAGCAATTACAGGCTCGCCGCTTTCAAGAGTAATAAACACATCAGAATCAGTTTGATGAATTTGCTGGTAGCGGGTTTCGAATAATAAAGTGGCATTACTTTGCTTTTCAAGTTCGCTAATTAAAGCGTAGCGAATAATGTCGTTTTCAACGATATGACCTAACTGCGGCAAATCGAGATCGTTATGATCAAAATGGATTTTGCCAAAGCTGTCTTGATCACGTACATCCATCGAGGTATACGGTGTAGCACGTTGTTTAATGATCTCTGGCCATACATTTAAAGACTCAAATAAGCTCTGACTAGCTAAGCTTAATGCGCTCACGCGAAGTGCGTAATCATCACCCGGTAAGGTTTGATTTTTACTCGCATCAATCACCACAACGCTGATATCTGCTTTTGCTAAACCTAGTGCTAGCGTAAGGCCAACACAGCCACCACCGACAATACAAACTTGTGCTTGTTTCATATCCGTTTACCTTGCTTAACCTGACCCATAAGCTGTTTTGCCAGCGGGGTTTTTAACGAGGAGAATAAATCCATTGAGAAAAGACCAATGCTGCGACCAAGCGCAAGCAATCGTGATGAGTTAGAGAACAAACGCACTAGGCTGTCTGTGAGTGTCATCACGGTAGTAATATCTTTACTGCGAGTTTGGCTGTAATAACGGGTAAAGGTGTAATCAC
Organism: Pseudoalteromonas sp. CO109Y; assembly: GCF_004208935.1. Lineage (NCBI taxonomy): Bacteria > Pseudomonadati > Pseudomonadota > Gammaproteobacteria > Alteromonadales > Pseudoalteromonadaceae > Pseudoalteromonas > Pseudoalteromonas sp. CO109Y. The sequence goes on along the minus strand of NZ_SGPD01000027.1, from coordinate 4,656 downwards.
CAAGGTCGTCTCTATTTGCCATATCACACAGTAGTTGCACATCACGCAGGCCTAAATTAAAGCCCTGCCCTGCGATAGGGTGAATAGCGTGCCCTGCATTACCAATTAATACCGTACGGTGGCTGCTCAGTGATTCTGCTTTACCATACACAAGCGGATAACTTGCACGCATACCCACTTTACTAAATGAACCGCCGCAGTAACCAAATGCTTTTTGCAACTCAGCTAAAAAGGCATCGTCTTCAAGCGCCATAGTGTGCTCAATTTGCTCAGGCTCCATGCACCACACCAGTGAGTATCGATTATTACTCATTGGCAATAGGGCCATTGGGCCGTGCTCAGTAAAACGCTCAAAAGCATGATGATGATGACCACCAGCCACTTCGATGTTAGCAATAATCGCCGCTTGCTGATAAGCGCGAGTATTAAACTCTATATTAGCTAGTTTACGGCTTTGCGAATGAGCACCATCGGCAATCACCACAAGCTTTGCGCTTAACTGCTCACCCGAGCTTAGCGTGATGTTGGCAAAATCGCTTTGGTATTCAAGCTTGGCAACCGTATCAGGGCAAAACAAACTAACATCAGTACGAGTAAGTTGCTGATGAAGGCTGCGCCCAAATGGGTTCACTTCGACCACATAACCAAGGGCATCATGGCCATATTCTTGGCAATCAATATGTGTTTTACCAAAATGACCACGGTCAGACACAGTTACTTTTTCAATCGCTGCCGCAAATGGCGCTTGGCAATCAAACGCATTGATTGATTTTAAGTACTGAACAGACTGCTGAGCCAGCGCAATGCTTCTATCATCAAAGCTTGGGTGATAGTCTGCGCTTACTTCATTTGCTTCAATTACAGCGATTGATAACTGATTATTGCTCTGTTTTAGACCCAGAGCACAACTTGCTCCCGCCATTCCACCGCCGATAATGACAACATCAAACTGCTTTGCCACGCTTGCTCCTAGCCTTTATTTGCTTGCATCACTGCTTCAATGTCACTAATGGTTTTTGGAACCGAAATGGTCAGATTTTCATGGCCATCTTCAGTGACAAGTAAGTTATCTTCAATACGAATACCGATGCCTTTATATTGCTCTGGTGCTTTTGCATCTTCGCTAATATATAAACCCGGCTCGATAGTGAGCACCATGCCCGACTCAAATAAGCGCTCTTTTTCATCAAGCTTGTATTCGCCAACATCGTGCACGTCTAACCCTAACCAATGGCCAAGGCCATGCATGTAAAACGCTTTGCATGCTTGGTTTGCCATTAACTCATCAAGCTCGCCGGTTAAAATGCCTAAATCAATAAGCCCTTGCGTTAATACCGTTGAAGCCAGTTCATTTGCTTTAGATAAACTACCGCCCGGCTTAACTTGGCTAAATGCTGCTTCTTGGGCTGCTAATACAATGTTGTAAAGCGCCGCTTGTGGTTCGCTAAATTTGCCATTAATTGGGAAGGTGCGTGTAATATCTGCCGCATAACCTTCAAGTTCACAGCCAGAATCAATTAATACTAAATCGCCATCTTTTAGCTCAGCATCATTTTGTGTGTAGTGCAAAATGTTGGCGTTGTCGCCACTGCCGACAATCGTGCCATAAGCAGGGTGACGAGCACCATTCATTGCATAATGATGATGAAGCTCTGCTTCTAATTGGTATTCAGTTGCGCCTGGTTTGGCAAACTGCATAGCGCGAATATGGCCTTGTGCACTAATTTCGCACGCTGTGCGCATAATGTTTAATTCTGCGTGAGATTTAAACAACCGCATTTCATGCACTAAACCACGAATATCTTTTATGGTATGTGGGGCTTTATAGCCTTTTTTAGGTGCGCCGCGAAGTGTGTTTAATAAGTCCCAAACCTTTGCATCGAAATTTGCGTAAGTGCCTTGTGCATAAAATAAAATCTGCTGGCCGTTCACCAAATCTAATAATTGTTCATCTAGTTCACTAAGTGGGCAAGTTGCGTCGAATAAGTACTCAGATTTAGCTTTTTCGAAGCCAATTCTACGGCCATGCCAAATTTCAGCTAGTTTGTCTTTGTTACGGCAAATAAGCGTACTTGGTGTATCGCTCGACGGGCAAAGCACTAAAACTGCATCTGGTTCGTTAAAGCCTGTTAGGTAGAAAAAGTCACTGTCTTGACGAAATGCATATTCAGTATCACGGCTACGTGTTACTTCTCCTGCCGCAGGAATAATAGCCACGCTATTTTTATCCATCATCGCAAGCAAGCGCTCGCGGCGGGCTTTAAATTCAGCTTTATCGATAGCAATAGACGACATGCTAAACCTCTGTAATTTGATTAGTGAAGGGTCTTCTTAGGGTTTTTATCAGCTGGTTCTTTACCTAGCTCAGCAAAACATAACAGCGCAGAAACACGTACATACTCAATCACTTCGTGCAGTGCTTGGCTGTCTTCTTCGGTCTCTTCAAACATGGTGTCTAGGCGGGTAATTTCACTAAAATCGCTGATCACTTCTTTCACATCAGCAGATAACTTGCCGTAATCTTTTTGTTTTAAACCAAAACCAAGCATAAAACCCGATACCCAAGATACTAAGCCATTGGCTAAATCGATCAGTGTTTCGTCGTCGCTTGGTAAGAATAGGTCAAATTGAAATTCTTCATCGCTAAAGCTGGCAACAACCTGAGAATACACATCAGCAAAAAATGCTTTTAAATCTTTATTGAAGGCTAAGCCATCATTGAATACATCGCTTAATAAACCTAAGTATTCGTCGGCTTCGATATTGATGCCACAGGCTAATAAACCACTGATCACACCATGGGCTTCTGCTGGTGCGACAAAAATTTCATTCTTTTCTAATAACAATTGGGCTTGTTGGTAATCAGGTAACGTGCTCATAACTTTTTCTTTGTTCGGCTAAGTAACGCCATGCTACCACTCGATAAATCGCAACTCCAATTAATTGTATGATTGAGGTCAAAAAGCAATCTGAAAAGTAAATAAGCAGTTAAAGGTGGGGAAAAACTACCCGAACGATCCGCTTTTTTTGCTTCTATGGTTTAAGGATTGAAACTTGTCTTATATACTGAAGGTGTTCCCTAGGGTGCAGGAGCTTGGTTAAGTCCCTGAGCCGATAAATTTTATGTTAGGGTTTCTGTTCGTCTACTATTGTGCAAGCTCGGCATGTACCGAGAAGCCTACGGTAAACCGCAGATCCCCGCCCTGAAACCTCAAGGTTTCAGGACTGACACCGGGCACCGCATACTTGGGGAACACCATTTCTATTTAGTTACAAGCTACAAGCTACAAGCTACAAGCTACAAGCTACAAGCTACAAGCTACAAGCTACAAGCTACAAGCTACAAGCTATCAATACCTTCCCTTATTTTTTCTCTTATACAAAACTTATTATTCTTATTCGCGCAAAATAAATTTCAAGCCTACGGTACTATTTAGTTTCAAGTTTCAAGTTTCAAGTTTCAAGTTATCAATACTTTCCCTATATTTCACTTTTACAAGTAATTTTAGTTTTCGGCGTTGAAACGCCTCCTACATCTCGAAACTCGTTAACTTTACTCTTTCCCCTCGCTAACTCGCTAACTCGCTAACTTATTTTTATATGACTTCTGACGACTAATATCTAATATTTCCTATGTGTTGGGTTTCGCTTCGCTCTACCCAACCTACGGGCTAAAGCTCGACCTCGACTAACCCGTTATTTAAGAAATATCGCGCGAAATAAATTTCACGCCTACGGTATCGGGTTTAGCCATAGCAATGTGCGGGCACAATCTAACTTTACTCTTTCCCCTCGCTAACTCGCTAACTTGTATGTTTTTCTGACTTCTGACGACTGATATCTAATATCTCCATTTTTTCGACGTTAAAACGCCTCCTACAACTCGTATCTCGTCCCTCGAAACTCGCACCTTTCCCCTTGCTAACTCGCTAACTTGTTTATTTTGATCTGACCCCGATAAAGTAGACACGGGGTTTAATTAACTTGTTCGTACTGCATGGGACTTTTATACCCTAGGGTGCCATGCCTTCTTACTGAGTTGTAGTATTTTTCAATATAAAAATACGTTTGTGTTGTCATTTCACTACGACTCAGTTCATTTAAATTCTTTATCCACTCCTTTTTATACTGTGCGAAGAAGCTTTCTGAGCATGCGTTATCCCAGCAGTTGCCTTTTCTAGACATACTCACTGTGACACCTCTATTAGTTAACCACTTCACTGTTTCCTTTGCGACATACTGAGCTCCTTGATCTGAATGAAAGAGCAAGTTCGAACCATCAGGTTTGCGTGCAGACCATGCCTTTCTCAGTGTTTTAATAACTAACTCGGCGTTGTTTATCCGGCTTGTTACCCAGCCAACAACCTTACGAGAATACAAATCAAGGATGACGCATAAATACTGCCAACCATCTTTACAGCGTACTTGTGTGATATCTGAAACCCACACGGTATTTACTGCATCAACATTAAACTGGCGTCGTAGTAAGTTACTCGCTTTGATTGTACCTTCTTTCTTCGCGCGGCTTGTATAGCGCCTCTTACCTGACTTTGAACGATACCCAACGCTTTGTAAAAGTCTCTGCACACGTCCTTTACTGCAATCAAAGCCATGTGCTACCGCTGCTTCCCAAAGCTTTCTATAGCCCGGGATACA
>NZ_SGPD01000026.1:0-6703 GCF_004208935.1 Pseudoalteromonas sp. CO109Y | reverse complement strand
AGGGAATATCTACGCTGTGACTTTACTTTCATGATTACTGACTCCAAAAAGGTGTCTACTTTTATGGAGTCAGATCATTTTTCTGATAGCTGACGGCTGAAAGCTGATAGCTCCTGTGTGTTGGGTTTCATTTCACTCTACCCAACACACATGTTTTCAACCTATCGCCCCTACTTAAACCACCCTTGAAAGCGCTCCATTAATAGATAATTAACTGGCACTAATAGCAAGGTGATAAGCGTTGCGAAGATAATCCCAAAGCCAAGGCTTACAGCCATTGGAATAAGGAATTGTGCTTGCGTTGCTTTTTCAAATAACAGCGGCATTAAACCAATAAAGGTGGTTAAACTGGTTAGCATTACTGGGCGAAAACGTGCCGCACCGGCAAGCTTAACGGTTTCCAGTAAATCACCGCCCTCTTCACGCTTCTTATTAATAAAATCAACCAGTACCAATGAGTCATTCACTACCACACCTATCAAGGCTAACATGCCAAGCAGGCTCATAATGGTTAACTCCATGCCCATTACCCAGTGACCCATTACCGCACCTATCATGCCAAACGGAATAACACTCATCACAATTAATGGCTGCAAATATGATTTAAACGGTATCGCTAATAATGCATAAATAATAAAGAATACAAACACCAGGCCCCAAGCCAGTGAACCAAATGACTCTCGCTGCTCTTTGGCTTCACCTTCGAGTGTGTAATCAACACCTGGGTATTGCACCATGAGCTCATCTAAGTAGGTTTTTAAATCTGCTTGCAGTACCGTCATATTGGTATTTGATTTTTCAACATCAGCTGTGACATTCAATGTGCGATAGCGGTCAATACGATAAATAGACGATGGGCTTTGCCCCGGTACTAAAGTCGCCACATGCGAAAGCGGCACAGTACCACCAGCTGGTGTTTTAATAAGTATATCTTTTAAGTCTGCAACCGAGCGACGCTCTTCAATCGGTAAGCGTACCATTACGCGCACATCGTCGCGCCCACGTTGAATGCGCTGTACCTGCGCACCAAAGAACGAGTTACGCACTTGCTGCGATACATCAACACGATTTAATCCAAGCGCTAACCCCTGCTCTGTCAGCTCAATTTGCAACTCTTCTTTACCATCTGACATGCTATCGGCTATTTCGTACACTGTTGGATAGGTCGATAAACGCACTTTAACTTTTTCAGCAACAGCTTCGAGGGTGTCGATTGAACTACCGCTTAGCTGTACATCAATCGGGCTAGATGTTCGGCCAAACTCAGCACGGAAAGTGACACTCTCTGCGCCTGGTATAATACCGATAAGATCACGCCATTCGCTGGCAAGCTCTCGTGAGCCTATATCTGATTCACGCTTTTCTGCTGGCATAATCTCAAATCTAACACTACCAGTATTTGACGAACCACCACGGCCACCTGTGGTTGCCAAAATATTTAGAATTACACTTTGACCTTCTTCATCGCGGTATTTATCTTGTAATTCTTTTGCCTTGTCTGACATTTTAATGACGTATTTATTGGTCACTTCAAACGGTGTTCCGGCAGGGAAAGTTACGGATGCACGTACCGTTTCACTTGGAATACGCGGGAAAAAGGTAAATTTAGTCCAACCACTTGTGATCAAGGTAACAATAATTACAAAAATCCCAACAAATAAGCTAACCGTAGCCATTTTATTCTTTAAAGCTAGATTCAATAATGGTTGGTAATACTTCATTATTGCGTGTTCAAAGCCATCGGCAAAACGCTGTTGAAGGCGCTCTAGTCTCGATGGCTCGCCCTTTTCATGACGTAGCTTTAAGTATTTTAAGTGTGCTGGTAATACAAACTTAGACTCAATCAAAGAGAACAGTAAAACAGGAATAACCACGACAGGAATTTGTGCAAAAATGGCGCCTCGAGCACCTTCAATAAAAGCGAGAGGTAAAAATGCCGCAACGGTTGTAAGTACACCAAAGGTGACTGGAGTTGCCACCTCTTGCGTTCCACGAATAGCGGCTTGCTCACCACTTTCTGCAGTTTTTAAATGGGTATAGACGTTTTCTCCGGTAACTATGGCATCGTCAACAACAATACCTAACACCAAAATAAAACCAAATAAGCTGATTACATTAAGAGTGATACCAAATATTGGCATCATTAAAAACGCCCCCATGAACGACACTGGGATACCAATAAATACCCAAAATGCAATGGCTGGACGCAAGAATAAGGTGAGTAGTGTCAGGACTAAAATTCCGCCCTGAATTGCGTTACTGGTAAGCGTTGCTATTCGGCTTTTTACAACTTCTGAGTCATCATCCCAATAACTTAACTCAAACCCTTCTGGAAGCTGGCTCTGATGCTCAGTTATGTAATTTTTTACCGCATCAGCAACTTCAATCGCACTTTGCGGGCCAATACGATACACATCAATAAATGCAGCTTGCTTACCATTAAAACGAGTGCGAACAGGGGTTTCTTCAAAATCATCGCTAATACGAGCAATGTCACCTAAACGAATAATTGTGCCATCAGCTTGGTTTTTTACCACTATATTAGCAAATTCATCTTTGCGATAAGCTTGACCTTTTGAACGAATGAGGACATCACCCCCTTGTGTTTTTAAGTTACCAGCTGAAACATCAGTACTTGAATTGCTAATTGCTGAAGAAATGTCCGATAAGCGTAAATCGTATTGGCGTAAAGTGTCTTGGCTTACTTCAATGGCAATTTCGTAATCACGCACTCCGCTTAACTCAACTTGAGTTACACTTGGCAAACGTAGAAGCTCATCGCGTACAGTCTCGGCGTATTCAAGCGTTTCTTTTTCACCATAGATACTTGAAACAGTCACGGCGATTACTTCGCGCTTCCACTCAGCAAGCGAAACAATCGGTTTTTCAGCATCGACCGGAAAGGTGTTAATTGCATCAACCCGACTTTTAATATCAGCTAACAGCTCTCTTGGATCATACCCAGTCTCAACTTCAATACTTACCGAAGAAGAGCCTTCAGAAGAGCGGCTAGTGATACGCTTAACTCCCTCAAGATCTTGCACCGCTTCTTCTATGCGAATTGATACCCCTTTTTCAACATCTTCAGGCGTAGAGCCGCGCAATGATACACTGACACTAATTCGGTCAGACTCAAACGATGGAAATACTTCAAGTGGTATTTGCGTCGAAACGCTAAATAAACCCGCTAATAATATGCTGATCAGCAATAAGTTTGCTGCAACATGATTCTTTGTAAACCAAGCAATCATTATTGCGCTCCTTGCTCTTTAAGCGGCTGTTGATTGCTTGAACGCTTAGCTTTTGCTCTGGTTGCCTGATACTCTTCGCTACCCATAACGGTAACTTGCGTACCAGAACTCACTTGACCAAGCGGTGTAATCACCAAGTTATCGCCTGCAGACAAACCATCAGCGACAACGGCTTGGTTAGCGTTTTGCCAAGCAAGTGCAATATTTTTACGACGCAGTACACCCTGCTCTTCTACGTAAACATAGGTGCCTTGGTAAATTGCGCTATTTGGGATCACAATGGCATTCTCTATCGCCTTACCAGTAATTTGTGCTTTGATGTACTGACCAATTTTAATTGGATACTGATTCACAGTCGTGGCTTTATAAGGGTCGTTAATTTGCGCAACCACATAAAGCTGCTGCGCACTTTCATCTATAGCCCCTTCGGTGCGTATAACTTGACCTTGCCAATACTGTTTGCCAACGAGATCTGAGCTGAATTTAACGAGTGAACCCGCGCTATTTTTAGCGCCATCACGAAACTGCTCTGGTAAGTTAATGAACGGCAAATCTTTATTTTTGATTGGTAAGCGAATTTCAACGCGATCAATCGCATAAATGCTAGCAAGTTCCATGTTATTACTCACCACTTGCCCTAAGTCTACGCTGCGACTTAAAACTCGCCCCGCGTATGGAGCTGTGATCTTTGTACGCTCTAAATCAAGCTTCGCTTTTTCAAGTGTCGCTTGCGCAGACAACACACTGGCTTCGGCTGCTGCTAATTGTGGTTTACGAAGTACCAAGCTACTTGCTTGTTCACCCTTGCCTAAGCGCTCCCAATCAGTAATTGCTTGACGACCACGAGCTTGCTCTTCAAGTAAGCTTTGCTCAGCGGTTAATAGCGTCGCTTGTGCTGATTTTACTTCGGCGCGGTGATCTCTATCATCTAGTTGCAACAACACATCGCCTTTTTCGAAAAAGCCACCTTCACGAAATTGCTCACTAATTTCGATAATTTGCCCTGAAGCCTGCGCGACTAGCATACTTTGCGTACGTGGCTTTACGGTGCCAAAACTATCAATCATTACTTGATAAGTTTCTGGTGTTAGAGTTTTAACAGCCACATTTACTTTCGCTTTCGGTGGTGAAGAAAAACGATTTGCTTGCGGCGGGTTACCTTTAATAAACATGACAAGCAGTACCGTCACAACGATCACTACCAATGGAATTAATATTTTACGTGTCTTAGTATTCATGATTATTGCTCTGCTACTTCACTATTTGCTTCACTAAAGTCACCGCCAAGGGCAATGTGTAAGTTGATTCTATTTTTAATAAGTTGGTTTTTGAGTTCGATAACAGAGCTTTGCGCGTTAAAAGAGCGATCTTGCGCATCAAGCACTGTCGTGTATGTTACTAAACCACTTTGATATTGCTCAAAAGACAAACGCTCTGCGGCAATTGCATTTTCTTGTGCTTCTAAGGTTTTCTCATAACGCACTTTCAAGGCTTGCTCTTGACTTATTGCAGTTTCAACTTCATTAAATGCATCATAGAGTGTGGCAAGGTAAGCTTGCTCCTGACGTTTAACGCTAAGCCTTGCCTGCTCTTCATTGGCTTTTAAGCGACCACCTTCAAAAAGCGGCATTGAGATACTACCAATCAGTGACCAAGCTAAGCTTGAAGGCGAAAATAAATCACTCACTCTATCTGTGCTATCACTGATAGATGCTGAAAGATTTAAGCTCGGAAAACGTTGTTTGTGCGCGTAAGCAAGTCCCGCATCAGTACTTAACAACTGATACCAGCTTGCCATTAACGCTGGCTTGCGGGTGATAAGCTCTGAAGGTAAACCCAAAGGAATTGTGTTCTCAAGTAGTGGCAAATCGGCACTAACCAATAATGCCCCAGCAGGATATTGGCCTGTTAAACGCTCTAAATCGCGAATTGACTTAGTTAAGGTAGCTTGCTGTGCAGCAATATTCGAGCGCTCAGTATTTAGCTCATTACGAGCAAGATAAACATCAAGCGCTTCATTTAAACCTTGGCGATAACCTGACTCAATAATATCTAAATTTTTCTCAGCGTTTTGCTCACGCTGCTTATATAGCTCAAGTAACTTGTGGTTCGTAATAACATCAAACCAACCCGCTACTACATCAGCAACTAATTGTTGTTTACTTTGCGCAAATGTGGCTTTTTCAGCTAGGTATTCAAGATTTGCTTGTCGTTCTGAGGCCGACAATTTGCCCCATAAATCAACTTCGTAGCTTAATTCTAATGATGCAGAACTAGCGTTGTTATAACTAACAGGGCGATTATCTTTGCTACGGCTCGCTCGTGTTGATAAATCAAGGCTTGGCCATAAATCGGCCCCAGCAGCAATAAGCTGTTGCTCTTTAATTGCCACATCATAACCTGCTTGTAAAATTGCTTGGTTATGGGCTAATGCTTGCTCCACTAAATTAAAAACTTGAGGGTCGTGTAATTGCTGCAACCAGTTGTCTTCAACAGCAAGCACCTTGTCGCCAGAAGGAAGTTGCTGCCATGCACTTGGTACAGTCTCAAGCTCAGCAACTCGTTCATTGTGAGTCGGCTGGCTCGCACATGCACTTAGCAAAATTACACTTAAAGCCAATAAACTCGGCTTATATTGCCAATTCATTCTAAAAACCTGAAAAACATCTATTTATGAGTGTAATTCAAGCACCACGTTAAGTTTTGCTCAACTGACTTTACATAACATTACACAGCCTGACATTTGGGGACGATGAATGGTAGGAAAATGGAGATAAGTTGCAAACTATCAGCTATCAGCTATCAGCTATCAGCTATCAGCTATCAGCTATCAGCTATCAGCTATCAGCTATCGAAAATCTTCCATGTAGTTTTTCTTTTATACAAGAACTTATTATTCTTATTCGCGCGAAATAAATTTCACGCCTACGGTGCTAGGTGCTAGGTGCTAGGTGCTAGGTGCTAGGTGCTAGGTGCTAGGTGCATAGTGTTGGTGTTGGTTTTGGATTCGTAAAGGGGTCACCCTACCAAATCGAATTTTTGTTCGGCGTTAAAACGCCTCCTACAACTCGTATCTTGGGCCTCGAAACTCGTACCTTTACCCTTTACTCTTTCCCCTTTCTAACTCGCTAACTTATGTATTTAAAATCTGATAGCTGACGGCTGAAAGCTGATAGCTCTTTAAATTTCACGCCTACGGGATGTAAAATCGTGATTTGGAGGAGACAGAAACAAAAAAGCCTCGCGATTGCGAGGCTAGGAAAAATGGTGCCCAGAGGCGGAATCGAACCACCGACACGAGGATTTTCAATCCTCTGCTCTACCGACTGAGCTATCTGGGCAAAACAATTAGCTAGATGCTAACTATTAAATAAATGGTGCCGACTATCCGAGTTGAACGGATGACCTACTGATTACAAGTCAGTTGCTCTACCAACTGAGCTAAGTCGGCA
>NZ_SGPD01000033.1:0-6767 GCF_004208935.1 Pseudoalteromonas sp. CO109Y | reverse complement strand
ATCAGCTATCAGCTATCAGCTATCAGCTATCAGCTATCAGCTATCAGCTATCAGCTATCAGCTATCAGCTATCAAAAACATAAAACCTGAGAAATGAATGTAAAGCTATTGCTGCTCAAAAACACAAATAACTGAAACACCCTCTCGTTCTGCTAAAAACTGACGGCTGAAAGCTGACAGCTCTAAAAAACAAAAAAACCGCTGTAGAGACCAAGCAACTACAGCGGTTTTTACGAAATCAAAGCCGTTAAAAATTAATGCTCTTCATTAACGATATTGAGATTATACTTTGGAATTTCAACCACTAAATCTTCATCTTTGATCACCGCTTGGCAACCAAGGCGTGACTCAGGCTCAAGACCCCATGCTTTATCTAGCATGTCGTCTTCAAGCTCATCGCTCTCATCTAAAGAGTCAAAGCCTTCACGGATGACTAAGTGGCATGTTGTACATGCACATGATTTTTCACATGCATGCGGAATGCTAATACCATTCTTTAGCGCAACATCTAATACCGTTTCACCTGCAGGAGCTTCAATAGCAGCGCCTTCTGGGCATAACTCTTCGTGTGGAAGAAAAATAATTTGTGGCATACCTTACCTCGTTAAACTTCGTCTACTGACTGCCCTTGCAGCGCTTTTTTGATTGATGCATCCATTCTGCGAGCAGCAAATTCGCTACTTGCATTGTCTACAGCTTCAATCGCTGCTTTAATTTCTGCAGGTGTTGTTGCACTTTCGCGTACGGCAACAAGTTTAGCAATTTCTGCTTTTAACGCACCTAATTCTTGTTCATCAAGTAATGTACTGTCGGTTGCCAGTGATGCTTCAAGCGCTTCAACAACACGTAACGCTTCAACTTGCTGCTCTTTAAGCATACGCGCTTGCATGTCGTCTTTCGCGTTAGTCATTGATTCTTTAAGCATGTTTGCAACTTGATCATCCGATAAACCAAATGATGGTTTGACTTGAATTTCAGCTTGCACACCGGTTGATTTTTCCATTGCCGATACACTTAATAGGCCATCAGCATCTACTTTAAAGGTTACGCGAATGTGCGCAGCACCGGCTGCCATGGCCGGAATACCTTTTAAGCTGAATTTAGCCAACGAACGACAATCGTCAACTAGCTCACGCTCACCTTGTAGTACATGCAATGACATAGCCGTTTGACCATCTTTGAAAGTAGTAAACTCTTGTGCACGTGCTACAGGGATCGTGGTATTACGTGGAATGATTTTCTCAACCAAGCCACCCATGGTTTCAAGACCTAGCGACAGTGGTAATACGTCTAATAGCAACATGTCTGAATCTGGCTTATTGCCAACCAATACATCTGCTTGCAGTGCCGCACCGAGTGCAACTACGCGATCTGGATCGATAGAAGTCAGTGGCTCTTTATCAAAAAATGCAGCAACTTGAGAGCGTACAATTGGCATACGAGTCGAGCCGCCAACCATTACAACTTGTAGTACTTCTTCATTCTCGATACCGGCATCTTTAACCGCACGGCGACAAGAACGTAGTGTTTTCTTCACAAGGCTAAGAGCAAGCTCATCAAACGTTTCGCGGGTTACTTCAACTTTGTGGCTTTGACCATCAAACTCTAAACCAACATTTACAGTTTGGTATTGGCTTAGCGCTTCTTTACAGGCTTTTGCTTTATTAATGAATAAACGCAATACCGATGCAGAAAGCTCGCTAACACCCGTTTGTTTTTTGAAGTAATCAACTAATAGCGAGTCAAAATCGTCACCACCAAGGCTTGAGTCACCGCCTGTAGCAAGCACTTCAAATACACCTTGGTGTAAACGTAAAATAGAAATATCAAAGGTACCGCCACCTAAATCGTATACGGCGATAATACCTTCTTGGCCAGAATCAAGGCCATAAGCTACAGCAGCTGCCGTTGGCTCGTTTAATAAACGTAAAACCTTGATACCAGCAAGCTCTGCGGCATCTTTAGTGCTTTGACGCTGAGCATCATCAAAATAAGCTGGCACAGTAATAACCGCGCCTAAGATGTCTTGACCTGCAAAGCTGTCTTCTGCGCGCAGTTTTAATTCTTTTAAAATTTCACTCGATGCAGTAACAGGGCTAATTGCACCCGCAACCGTGCTGATTGCTAATGAGCCATCATGCTCACAAAATTCGTACGGCAGTTGACCATAGCTTTTTTCGATTTCAGCCTGAGTTTTACCTAAAAAACGCTTAACTGAAATTAGTGTGTTTGCAGGGTCTTGAGTAGCAGCTGCTGCCGCTCGTTCACCAACCACAATGCTATCTGCTTGATATTGAACAACCGAAGGTAGCATCGCATTGCCTGCTAAATCAGTCAGTGTGCGCGCTTCGCCGCTTTGCACTGTTGCAACTAACGAGTTAGTTGTACCAAGGTCAATACCGACTGCTAATTTGTGCTCATGTGGTGCCGCGCTCTGCCCCGGCTCAGCAATTTGCAATAATGCCATAATGCTCTTTTTAAACTCTTAAATAGCTGTTGTATAACAACTAACGATTAATCATCAAATAAACTGTCTTCAATACGCTCTAGTTCATCGCGTAGCTTATAAACAAACTTCAATTTACGAATATTGTCAGCAGCAGCTTGCCATTGTTGCTCATCATTACTTGCCAGCTGAGCGGCTAATTCACTGCTGTATTGTTTATCGAGCTGTTTAATTTGCGCTTCAAACTGGGCAATTGCTGCATCAGGATCTGCGGCATTTTCAAGTTCTTCTAATTCTTCACGCAGCTCCATTTGCTGCATTAAGAATAGCGGGTCTTGTAATGTTTGTTGCTCGGCGCGAATATCAACACCAAGCTCGCTTAGCATGTACTCAGCACGTTTTACCGGGTGTTTTAAGGTTTGTAATGCATCATTGATTTCTGCTGCATTTTGCACAGCAAGTAATTTATCACGGCTGCTAGAGCTTGCGTGGCGATCTGGGTGAACTGCACGTTGCAGCTCAAGGTAGTGTTTATTAATAGTCGCTAAATCAATGTTGTAATCTACTGGAATTGCAAATAACTCAAAGTAACGCATTACATAGTCCAACTCGGTAAACAGGAAAGAACAAAGCCCTACATAGGCAGGGCTTCAAGCAAAGAAAGTTTTATAAGCTTAAACGGTGAAGCTTTCGCCGCAACCACACTCATCGGCTTGGTTCGGGTTGTTAAACTTAAACCCTTCGTTCAAACCTTCTTTAGTGTAATCAAGCTCAGTACCATCAATGTAGACTAAGCTTTTAGCATCAACGATTACTTTCACACCACGGCTTTCAAAAATTTCGTCGCCGTCTGCTAACTCATCAACAAATTCAAGAACATAAGCAAGACCTGAACAGCCCGTCGTTTTAATGCCAACGCGTAGGCCAATGCCTTTGCCGCGATTTGCTAAAAATGATTCTACGCGGTTTGCTGCCGCATCTGTCAATGTCACTGCCATGAATTTATCTCTTACTTCGCTTGTTTGCTTTTGTAGTCAGCAATTGCTGCTTGAATCGCGTCTTCTGCTAAAATTGAGCAGTGAATTTTCACTGGCGGTAATTCAAGCTCAGCACTGATATCAGTGTTTTTGATTGTTGCAGCTTCATCTAATGTTTTGCCTTTTACCCACTCAGTTACAAGTGAAGAAGAAGCGATTGCGCTACCACAACCATATGTTTTGAATTTTGCGTCTTCAATTACACCTTCTGGTGATACTTTGATTTGCAATTTCATTACGTCACCACATGCTGGTGCACCCACCATACCTGTTGCAACTGACGGATCATTTTTGTCTAAAGCACCCACGTTACGTGGATTTTCAACATGATCGATTACTTTATCACTATAAGCCATAATACTATCCTCACTACCTGCTAGCGGCGGCGATCACTGATTAGTGATGCGCCCACTCAACTGAATCTAAATCAATACCTTCTTGATGCATTTCCCAAAGAGGAGACATCTCACGTAAACGGCCGATCGAGTTTTTGATTAGTTCAACGGTGTAATCAATCTCTTCTTCAGTCGTAAAGCGGCCAATGCTGAAACGAATTGAGCTGTGTGCCAACTCGTCATTACGGCCTAATGCACGTAGTACATAAGAAGGCTCTAAGCTTGCTGAGGTACAGGCTGAACCTGATGAAACAGCAATGTCTTTAACAGCCATTAATAACGACTCACCTTCAACAAAGTTGAAGCTGATATTTACAATACCTGGAACTGAGTGACTTGGTTCACCATTGAAGTAAACTTCGTCCATATCAGCCATAATGCCATCGATCAGGCGCTTACGAAGTGCGCTGATGTGTGCATGGTCTTTTTCGAAATCTTCTTTAGCGATTCTAAATGCCGCACCCATACCAACTAATTGGTGAGTAGCTAGTGTGCCTGAACGCATACCACGCTCATGACCACCACCGTGCATTTGCGCTTCTAAACGTGCACGTGGCTTACGACGAACATAAAGTGCGCCTACACCTTTCGGGCCATATACTTTGTGGCCAGAGAACGACATGAAATCTACTTTTAACTGTTGCACGTCGATAAGTACTTTACCTGCGCTTTGTGCAGCATCTACGTGGAACATAATTTTGCGCTCACGGCACATTTCGCCGATTGTCGCGATATCTTGGATAACACCTAGCTCGTTATTTACGTGCATTACGCTCACAAGTACTGTGTCGTCACGCATTGCAGCTTCAAGCTTTTTAAGGTCAAGTAAACCGTTTTCTTCAACGTCCATATAGGTTACTTCGAAACCTTGACGCTCTAGTTCACGACACGTATCAAGCACTGCTTTGTGCTCAGTTTTAACAGTGATAACGTGCTTGCCTTTCTTCTTATAGAACTGCGCAGCACCTTTAATTGCTAGGTTATTTGATTCTGTAGCACCTGAAGTGAAAACAATTTCACGCGGGTCAGCGTTGATCAGATCAGCAATATCTGTACGCGCTTGATCAACCGCTTCTTCTGCTTGCCAACCAAAACGATGTGAGCGTGATGCAGGGTTACCAAAATTACCGTCCATAGTCAGGCATTGCATCATTTCTTTTGCCACACGTTCATCAACAGGCGTGGTTGCTGCGTAATCTAAATAAATCGGTAACTTCATTTCTCTCTCCGCTTTCGTCAAGCTACAGTTGACAGCTTACTTGAATGTTTTCCAGTTGCTTAATTGCATTGTTGATGCTGTTATCTTGGCGCGATGCGACTTCTTTCACATCTGACTTTTCCACCAATTCAGCAAGGGTAATACTATTTAAAAACTCTTCGATACGTGCGCTTAAGTCCGACCATAAGGTATGAGTCAAACAACGCATGCCGCTTTGGCAGCCACCCGTTGCATTGTGGCAACGTGTTGCATCAACAGACTCATCAACGGCGTTAATCACATCGCCGACAGAAATTTCGTTCGCTTCTCGACCTAGTAAATATCCGCCACCTGGGCCACGCACAGAGGTCACAAGGCCGTTTTTACGTAAACGGGCGAATAGTTGTTCAAGGTAAGATAACGAAATCTCTTGGCGTTCAGAAATATCGGCAAGAGGCACTGCACCCACATTTGTATGTAGTGCAACATCCAACATGGCGGTTACTGCGTATCTGCCTTTTGATGTTAACTTCATGGAGCCCCCGATGTTACTGCACGCTAAGGTGTGCAAATTTTAATTACCAGACCAAAATAGTCAAGTATTATATAAGCTATAAGCTCAGCATCAATACCTGACCTTTTTGGTCAAGTATTGAGTACATTTTAATTACCTGAGTAATTTAGTCAAGTATTATGATGAATAAAGCTTATAACCTAAACTTATTTAATAGACTTATTAATAGAGGTAAGAATACCGCGTAAGATGTTCATCTCAGCTTCTTCTGGACGTGCGCGGTTAAATAAGCGACGTAGTTTAGTCATCACCATGCCAGGGTGTTGCTTGATGATAAAACCTGTGTCGTTTAGCGTTTGCTCTAAATGCTCGTAGAACAGCTCAGTTTGCTTCGCATTTGGGTAGGTTGCTTCGTCTTCTTCTTGTACTTTTGGCTGTTTATTTAAATATGCCATACGTGTTTCATAACACAGCGTTTGCACGGCCATTGCTAGATTTAGTGAACTGTATTCAGGGTTTGCAGGAATACATACGTGGTAGTTACATTGTTGTAGTTCTTCGTTCGTTAAACCACTATTTTCGCGACCAAATACGAGTGCAACAGGACCCTGTTCAGCCTCAGCTACTAACTTTTCACCACATTCACGCGGCTCAACCATAGGCCAAGATAAAGTGCGTGAGCGTGCACTGGTACCAATTGTTAAACTACAATCGGCAATTGCATCTGCTAGCGTATCTACAACCACTGTTTTACCTAAAACATCTGTTGCACCGGCTGCAAGTGCACTGGCATGACTATCAATTTCACAAGCAGGATCAACAAGATATAAATTTGATAAGCCCATCGTTTTCATAGCACGTGCCGCTGAGCCAATATTACCAGAATGTGATGTGTTAACTAATACGATACGAATATCATCAAGTGTCATTGCGTTGTTACTTACTGAAAGTCAAAAATTGCGGGGATTATAGCATAGCTATTGGGTATCAGGTATCAGATTTCAGATTTCAGGTTTCAGGTTTCAGGTTTCAGGTTTCAGGTTTCAGGTTTCAGGTTTCAGGTTTCAGGTTTCAGGTTTCAGGTTTCAGGTTTCAGTAACTTGATCTGACCCCGATAAAGTAGACACGGGGTTTAATTAACTTGTTCGTACTGCATGGGACTTTTATACCCTAGGGT
>NZ_SGPD01000018.1:0-9469 GCF_004208935.1 Pseudoalteromonas sp. CO109Y | reverse complement strand
TAGTTGCCTAACTACGGATTGTGCATGATCATTCTGATCGGTCAACTGATCAACTTCTTAACTGATCAGCATTAGCCAATAGGCGCCTTTTATTTAACTCTGTTTGCTAATTATTCAGCAGCTTGAGTCGCTTGTGGTACTTGCACTTCAGCTTGTGCTTTTAGTGCTGCAATAAATACCATGTAGTTTTTATTCACTTGAGCCATAGTGATGTTTTGCTTTTGTTGCTCATTAATCTCAACTTCAGTCGCTGGATTAACTGCTTTTAGCGCAACAATTGCAGCATCGCCATTGTTTAGGTCAACAACTTCAACCTCTGGTGCACCTTGTGGGTGAGCCATTTTGAAAGCTTGTTGAACAATCGCTGGTGATACTGTGTAAGCTTGACGAGCAAGTGCAGCTTCTTGGCGTACTGTTAGGCCTTCAGCTTGTGCAACTTCGTTTAGGCTCTTACCAGCTTCGATCTCAGCGTATAGAGTGCGTGCTTTTTCTTTAGCAAGCTCCGATGCTTTTTGTGAAACTAACGTCGCCTTAATTTGCTCAGAAACATCTGCTAGTGCTTTCGTTGTAGCAGCTTTGTGATCGTTTACACGAACAACAACAGCATGCTCATCGCCTACTTCAATTACTTCTGAGTTCATGCGGTCTTCTAACACTTCAGGTGAGAAAATAGCAGTAACAACTTGTGGGTTGTTTAACGGCTCAGGTAATGCATTGCGAGTAACAAGTTCTGTTTTCTGTACTTCAACGCCTGCTGCTTCTGCTGCATCAATTAAAGTATCTGAGATTTCGAACGCAAGCTCACCCATTTGAGTTTGCTTTTCATAGAACGCATTAATTTTCTTAGTACGCTCAAGTTCAGCGCGAAGCTCATCTTTTACGTCAGCATATGGTTTAACTTGCTGTGTTTGAATATCAGTAAGTTTGATGATGTGATAACCAAACTCTGATTCTACAACGTCAGAAATGTCGCCTTTGCTTTCAAGTGCATACGTTGCATCTTCAAACGCAGGGTCCATCATGTCACGTTCAATCCAGTCTAGGTCGCCGCCCATTTCTGCACTCACTACGTCATCAGAAGATGACTCAGCTAGCTCAGCAAAATCAGCACCGCTTTGTAACTGCGCTAGTAGCTCTTCAGCTTTCGCTTTTGCTGCATCATCGTCTTCGCTGTTATCAATTAAGATGTGCGATACTCGACGTTTTTCAGGCTCAACATATTGTGCACTGTTTTGATCATAGTAAGCTTTGATATCTTCTTCTGAAACACTTGAATCAAGCGTTAAGGTAGCTGCATTTAAGTCAATGTAGCTTACAGACACTTGCTCTGGTGCTAAGAATTGCGGTTGATTCAACTCATAGTAATCAGCAATTTCTTGCTCTGTTACTTCGATACCTTCTTGTAATGATTCTTTAGCAACAACTAAGTAATCAATACTGCGCGTTTGCTGTTGTAGAGCAACGCTGTTGTTTAATTCATTTTCTAAGATGAAATCTGTACCAGCAACAGCACCTACTAATTGGCTGCGTGTCATGTCTTCACGTAAATATTCACGGAAAGCATCTGGTTGGAAATTCATTTGACGAATAACTTGTAAGTAGCGGTCGTTGCTAAACTGGCCGCCTACTTGGAAGTAAGGCATTTCTAAAATTGCTTTACGAACACTTTCGTCGCTTACACGAAGACCTAATTCTGCCGCTAGTTGAGTTTGCAATTCTTGTTGTACTAAACGGTCGATTACGCCTTGGCGAATTTGTGCCATGTAATTTGGATCAGCAGCGATTTGTGCGAAGTATTCACCAAATTGTTGTTCTAAACGGTTACGTTCGTTTTGGTATGCACGGCTGAATTCGGTTTGGCTAATTTTAACTCCATTTACTTCTGCAACGGGTTGCTCTGTGGTTTGTCCTAAATAACCACCGATCCCAGCTAAAGCAAAAGATAAAATCACCGCGCCTAAAATAATTTTGGCTGCAGGTCCCTGCGAACCTTCTCTGATTTTCTCAAGCATTTATCTATCTCTATTCTGATCAGGTACAAATTAACCCTGCTCATGTAAAAAAAGCGTATCTTACCAGATACGCTTTTTCACTTGAAGTAACTGGTGATAAGTTACCTAAATTCAATTTAAGTGTGATTAGGTATCTCTCACCAACTAATCTTTAATGATTAGTTTACTGCGTCTTTCAGCGCTTTACCTGCTTTGAAAGAAGGAATGTTTGCTGCAGCAATCTGGATAGTCTCACCAGTTTGCGGGTTACGACCTGAACGCGCTGCACGCTCACGTACAGAGAAAGTACCAAAGCCAACTAGCGCTACTGAATCGCCATCTTTAAGAGCGCCTGAAACAGCCTCGATGAATGAATCTAGTGCACGACCTGCAGCCGCTTTAGAAATGTCAGCGTCAGCTGCGATTTGATCGATTAATTGAGATTTATTCACAATATCATCCTCTTTCATTGTTATTATCAAGAGCGATTGTTTTTATAAAAAATAACATCACTGTTTTGAAAATTTATGAGCAAATTAAGTTTATGCTCAGTTTATTATATTTTTCTCAACCCTAGGCCACATAAGGCCTAGGCTTGAAAACTAGTGCTTAACTTATCATACCCTTTGTATTTGAAAAGCCCCTAAATGCACTTTTTTGCGGTTTTTTACTGGTTTTTTTCAGTTTCGACAGAAAAACTCTCTACTGGGTGCTTCAAAGCCAGTTTTAAAACGTCATCAATCCATGTAACTGGGTGAATTTCAAGGCCCTCTAATACGTTGTCTGGGATCTCTTTTAAGTCACGTTCGTTAATTTTTGGAATAATAACGGTTTTAATTCCACCACGATGCGCTGCCAGTAGCTTCTCTTTTAAGCCACCAATTGGTAATACTTCACCACGTAATGTGATTTCACCTGTCATTGCTACATCTGAGCGCACAGGGTTACCCGTTAAGCTCGATACCAAACCAGTTACCATGGCAATACCAGCACTTGGGCCATCTTTTGGTGTTGCACCTTCTGGCACGTGAACATGAATGTCACGTTTCTCATAGAAGTCGCTATTAATGCGAAGTTTTTCAGCACGATTACGAACAACCGTCATCGCAGCCTGAATTGACTCTTGCATTACATCACCAAGCGAACCTGTGTAAGTTAGCTTGCCTTTACCTGGTACAGCTGCAGATTCAATAGTCAGTAAATCACCACCTACTTCAGTCCACGCAAGACCCGTTACTTGGCCAATACGGTCACCGTCTTCAGCTTTACCATAATCAAAACGTTGTACGCCTAAGAACTCTTCAAGGTTGTTATCGTCGATAAGTACCTTTTTAGTGTCTTTATCAAGCAGGATGTTTTTAACTGCTTTACGGCATAGTTTTGACACTTCACGTTCTAAGTTACGAACGCCCGCTTCACGTGTGTAGTAGCGGATAATGCCAATAATTGCACTGTCAGCAATTTCAACTTCATGCTCTTTTAAGCCATTGCGCTTAACTTGTTTTGGAATCAAGTGTTGCTTAGCAATGTTTAGCTTCTCGTCTTCGGTGTAACCCGATAAACGAATCACTTCCATACGGTCTAATAACGGACCTGGAATATTAAAGCTATTTGATGTTGCCACGAACATTACGTCAGATAGGTCGTAATCAACTTCTAAGTAGTGATCGGCAAAATGGCTGTTTTGCTCAGGATCAAGTACTTCAAGTAATGCTGATGCAGGGTCGCCACGCATATCTGATGACATCTTATCGATTTCATCAAGTAAGAATAGTGGGTTCTTTACACCAACTTTAGTCATATTCTGGATTAACTTACCAGGCATAGAACCAATGTAAGTACGGCGGTGACCACGGATTTCCGCTTCATCACGAACGCCACCTAATGCCATACGCACATATTTACGACCTGTAGAGCGTGCGATTGACTGACCAAGTGAAGTCTTACCTACACCAGGAGGACCAACTAAGCATAAAATTGGGCCTTTAAGCTTATTAGTGCGCTGCTGCACCGCTAGATACTCAATAATACGCTCTTTAACTTTATCTAAGCCGTAATGATCACTATCTAAAATCTTTTGTGCGCCAGCTAAGTCTTTTTTCACCTTAGAGCGTTTTTTCCAAGGTACATTGATTAGCGTGTCAATATACGAGCGCACGACGGTTGCTTCCGCCGACATCGGCGACATCATTTTTAATTTAGATAACTCAGCGTTTGCTTTCTCTTGTGCTTCTTTAGGCATACCAGACTCTTCGATGCGTTTTTTAATTGCTTCGAATTCATCGGGTACATCATCAAGTTCACCAAGCTCTTTTTGAATCGCTTTCATTTGCTCGTTGAGGTAATACTCACGCTGCGACTTTTCCATCTGCTTTTTCACGCGGGTACGGATTTTTTTCTCAACTTGCAGTAAGTCAATCTCGCCTTCCATCAGTGCCATTAAGTATTCAAGACGCTCGGTCACATCGGCAATCTCAAGTACTTTTTGCTTTTCAGGTACCTTAAGCGGCATGTGTGCTGCCATGGTATCAGCAAGGCGTGCAGCTTCATCGATGCCAGACACAGAAGTAAGTACTTCAGGTGGGATCTTCTTATTAAGCTTTACATAGCCTTCAAATTGGCTAATTGCGCTGCGAATAAAGATATCTTGTTCTTGCTCGTCGATATGGCCTGATTCGATGAACTGTGCTTCAGCCACAAAGAAATCATCGTTATCTAAAAACGTTTCAACGCTCGCACGTTGTGTGCCTTCAACAAGCACTTTAACGGTGCCATCAGGTAACTTTAATAACTGAAGTACTGTGGCAATGGTGCCAACACGGTAGATATCATCTTGCTGCGGATCATCAACAGAGGCGTCTTTTTGCGCCACTAGGAAAATTTGTTTGTCCTTGTCCATCGCCGCTTCTAGGCATTTTATTGATTTTTCACGACCAACAAATAGCGGGATCACCATGTGTGGGTAAACCACTACATCGCGCAGTGCCAACACGGGGATTTCGACTCGATCTGTTCTCTCAAGCGTCATTATATTCTCTTCGCACTTCATTTATTTTAAAGATTACTCAAGTATATGGGGATATGTAAGGGAAAGTTCAACATATTTATAAAAAAAGGAGCCTTTGGCTCCTTTTTCGTGTTCAACTGCTTAACTTTTAAACTATTACAGCTTTATTCTGATGCAGCTTTGTCTTGGTTACCGCTTTGGTAAATCAAAATTGGGTCTGATTCACCTTTAATAACGGTTTCATCAATAACCACTTTGCTAACATCATCCATTGAAGGTAATTCATACATAGTATCAAGTAATACGCCTTCAACAATTGAACGTAAGCCACGAGCACCTGTTTTACGCTCCATTGCTTTATGAGCAATTGCGCTAAGTGCATCTTCACGGAACTCAAGCTCAACATCTTCCATCGCAAACAATGCAGAGAACTGTTTAGTTAATGCATTTTTTGGTTCGCTCAGAATTTGAATAAGCGCCGCTTCATCTAGCTCTGTTAGTGTCGCAACAACCGGAAGTCGACCAATGAACTCAGGAATTAAACCGTATTTCACTAAATCTTCTGGTTCAACATCTTTAAATGTTTCACTTAAGCTACGGCTACCTGATGATTGCTTAACTTCAGCACCAAAACCAATACCGGTATTTTTATGGCTGCGTTGTTCAATCACTTTATCTAGGCCGGCAAACGCACCGCCACAGATAAATAGGATCTTAGAAGTATCAACTTGCAAGAACTCTTGCTGTGGATGTTTACGGCCGCCTTGTGGTGGCACAGATGCAACCGTACCTTCAATTAGCTTAAGTAAGGCTTGTTGTACACCTTCGCCCGATACGTCACGGGTGATCGATGGATTGTCAGACTTACGAGAAATCTTATCGATTTCATCAATGTAAACAATACCACGTTGTGCTTTTTCTACGTCGTAATCACATTTTTGCAGTAGCTTTTGAATGATGTTTTCAACATCTTCACCTACATAACCTGCTTCAGTTAGTGTCGTTGCATCGGCCATCGTGAATGGTACATCAAGTAAACGAGCCATTGTTTCAGCAAGTAATGTTTTACCACTACCTGTAGGACCGATTAATAGAATATTACTCTTACCAAGCTCAATATCTGCATTGATTGTTTGATTGCGTAAACGTTTGTAGTGATTGTATACCGCAACCGACAGCACTTTTTTCGCGTGGTCTTGGCCAATCACGTAATCATCTAAGTGATCACGAATTTCTTTCGGCACAGGCAGTTTATCAGACGCATTATGCTTCGGCGCAATGTCTTTGATTTCTTCCCTGATAATATCGTTACACAGCTCTACACATTCATCACAAATATATACTGAAGGGCCAGCAATTAGTTTGCGAACTTCGTGCTGGCTTTTGCCGCAGAAAGAGCAGTATAACAATTTATTACTTTTGTCGCCGTCTGTAGGAGTGTCAGACATTCAGCTACCTCATTTATTACGTTGGCAGTAGCACTGGGCTACTGCTAATTCACTATGTTTAACTATATCAAAGAATATCAGTTTTCGCATAGTAAAGGGTGATAGCTAACAATACGTTATTATTAGCTATTCAGATTACTTCGAATCGCGGCTTGAAAATACTGAGTCAACTAGGCCGTATTCAACTGCTTCGCTAGCAGTCATAAAGTTATCACGGTCTGTATCACGAGAAACCACATCGAGTGGCTGGCCAGTATGTTCAGCCATTAAACGGTTTAACTTATCTTTAATTGATAAAATTTCACGGGCATGGATCTCAAAGTCAGATGCCTGACCTTGGAAGCCACCTAATGGTTGGTGGATCATTACACGTGAGTTAGGTAAACAAAAACGCTTACCTTTAGCGCCACCTGATAGCAAGAATGCACCCATGCTTGCCGCTTGGCCAACACAAATAGTGCTTACATCAGGCTTGATAAAATTCATTGTATCGTAAATTGCCATACCCGCAGTCACAGAACCGCCTGGCGAATTAATGTAAAGATAAATATCTTTTTCTGGGTTTTCTGATTCTAAAAACAGCATTTGCGCAAGAATCAAATTAGCCATGTTATCTTCTACTTGGCCAGTTAAGAAAATAATGCGCTCTTTTAAAAGACGTGAGTAAATATCATATGAGCGCTCACCTTTAGCTGTTTGTTCAACAACCATAGGGACTAGTGCGTTTAGAGGGTCTATCATACCGCTATTCATTCTTATTTAATTCCTTATCCGCTGCGACTCATCCTTACTATAAGGAAAGCACATTTATACTAATGTAAATTAAGCTGTCTATTCAATCTTTATAACTATATAGGAACTTATCAGAACAAATTCAATCCTCGCCGAAAAAAGTTCTGAAGTAACATCAGTATTGTTGGTTTTTTTGAAACTGATACCACAAACTAAAATGGCCCGAGTACGCTGTATAAATACAGGGTAACACGAGCCATTTAATCGCTAGCGAGAGCTTAAGTCAATGACTTATTAAGCACCTTGCTGTGGATTCATGATGTCGTCGAATGCTTTTTCAACGTCAGTCACGTTTGCTTTAGCTAGGATAGCTTCAACTGCTTGCTCTTCCATCGCTACGTTGCGCATTTGCTGCATAAGCTGATCGTTTGCTTTGTAGTACTCTACTACTTCAGTTGGATCTTCGTATGCAGAAGCTACAGTTGCGATTAACTCTTCAACTTTAGCGTCGTCAACTTTAAGCTCGTTCGCTTTAATTACTTCACCTAGTAATAGGCCAGTCTTAACGCGAGTTACAGCTTGCTCGTGGAATAATTCAGCTGGAAGCTCAGGCATGTTTTTAGCGTCGCCACCGAAACGTTGTGCAGCTTGCTGACGTAGTGCATCAATTTCTTGATCTACTAGCGCTTTTGGCACTTCGATTTCGTTGTTAGCTAAAAGACCTTTGATAGCTTGATCTTTAACGTTAGCTTTAACTGCTTGGTCAAGCTCACGTGTCATGTTCTTTTTAACTTCTTCTTTAAGAGCGTCAACACCGCCTTCAGCTACACCGAATTTAGTTGCGAACTCGTCGTTAAGCTCAGGAAGCTCTTGAGTTTCAACTTTCTTAACAGTGATTGCGAAAGTAGCTGCTTTACCTTTAAGGTTTTCAGCGTGGTACTCTTCAGGGAAAGTTACTTCAGCAACAACTTCTTCGCCCGCTTTTTTGCCAACGATGTTGTCTTCGAAACCTGGGATCATACGACCTTGACCAAGTTCTAGTGGGAAGTCTTCAGCTTTACCGCCTTCGAACTCTTCGCCTTCGATAGAACCAACGAAGTCGATAGTTACACGGTCGTTCTCGCCTGCAGCTGCGTCAACTTCAGCCCAAGAAGCGTGTTGCTTACGTAGAGTTTCTAGCATGTTAGCTAGGTCTTCGTCAGTTACAGATACAGCTGGCTTTTCAACAGCGATTTTATCTAAACCTTGGATTTCAACTTCTGGGTAAACTTCGAAAGTTGCATCGAACTCTAAATCTTTACCAGCTTCTAACGCTTTAGGAGCGAAAGTAGGTGAACCAGCTGGGTTAATTTTTTCAGAAACGATTGCTTCGATGTAGTTGCGTTGCATTAATTCGCCTGCAACTTCTTGACGTACTGCAGCACCGTAACGCTTGTTGATGATAGACGCTGGTACTTTACCAGGACGGAAACCATCGATACGCTGGGTTTTAGACAGTTGTTGTAAGCGTTTTTTTACTTCAGTCTCAACGTTCTCTGCAGGAACGGTGATGGTCAGACGGCGCTCAAGGCCTTGAGTCGTCTCAACAGAAACTTGCATGATTTACCTCAATCTTCAATTTTGGCGACTGTTCGCCTTCCTTACAAACAAGGTGATCTCCATGAGTGATAGCAAGTTTTAACGCTGAATATTTCAACTTAAAACGGCGCATTGTAACCATGAGATACCATTGCTGCTTTGCCTCTATGGGCACTATGTTAAACAATAGACGCGGCATTATAACCTAATATTTATTATAGTCGAGTCTGGGGGGCAATTATTTGGCGTATATAGCAGCAATCAGCGTTTAAATGCGTAAAAAACGAACGCAACAAAATAACAAAGTAGAATTAAGCTGAATTAAAGGATGTATTTAGAAATTGAGAAGTGGTCGGCGATGCAGGATTTGAACCTTCGACTGAATTGGATATACCCAAACCAATCGTTCTTTGACCATAAATCTTTAAAAGTGGTCGGCGATGCAGGATTTGAACCTGCGACCCCTTGGACCCAAACCAAGTGCGCTACCAAACTGCGCTAATCGCCGATACTGAGAGAAGTTTTGAAAATAAAGACCACTTATTAAAAGTGGTCGGCGATGCAAAATTTGCACCTTCGACTGAATTGGATATACCCAAACCAATCGTTCTTTGACCTTAAACTTTCTAAAAGTGGTCGGCGATGCAGGATTTGAACCTGCGACCCCTTGGACCCAAACCAAGTGCGCTACCAAACTGCGCTAATCGCCGATA
>NZ_SGPD01000002.1:0-11626 GCF_004208935.1 Pseudoalteromonas sp. CO109Y | reverse complement strand
CAGCTGCTATGTGAAAGTAGGTCATCGCCAGGCTCCAAATAAGAGAAAGCCCGATTCGAAAGAGTCGGGCTTTTTTGCGTTTGAAGCTTTCAGCTTTCAGCCGTCAGACGTCAGCTGAACTGTGGGGTTGTTTAGTACAGAGACTCCCTCAGCAACACCCCGCGTAGGAGGCACTTCAGTGCCGAATTCAGACCAGAACAAACACATTCACGGCTAAAGCCATTCCTACGTGATGAGAATGTTAGACGTCAGATATTAGATGTTAGTTGAACTGTAGGGTTGTTAAGTACAGAGTCACCCTCAGCAACAAACCCCGTAGGAGGCACTTCAGTGCCGAATCTAGACCATAACAAGAATGTTCATTGCTAAAGCCATTCCTACAAGTACACTTTACCTAGAACCTAGAACCTAGAACCTAGAACCTAGAACCTAGAACCTAGAACCTAGAACCTAGAACCTAATTGCATAGGAAGACGCAGCACCAAACACCCACACCGCGAGGCTGATCGCTGACGGCTGAAAGCTGATAGCTCTGTGTTGGGTTTCGCTGCGCTCTACCCAACCTACGCCAGGCCTTTCGACTTTCCCCTCACTAACTTTACTCTTTCTAACTCGCTAACTAGCGACTAAAAAAGCCCATACTCTTCGGTTTCTTCTGCTTCGTGGCGCATGAGGTGCTCAGGGCGGAAGATGGCGCTTGGGTCTAATAATAAGCTGTGTTTATGCTTCATTTTGATTAGTCCGCGCATCATGTTTTTAGTTTGCGGATCAACATCAAAACCAACCGAGGTAAGTTGGTCTAACGGTTTGATGTCTTCTTTTTTTACGTTGATATTGTCTTCTACTTTGTCGACTAGAAGGCCTATATGAGGTGTTACGCCGTCTTTTGTGGTGAAGATGATGATTGGCTTGTAATCAAGAATGATCTGCTCACGTGCCGATTCAAACAATCTAATAAGCTGGTTGAATGTTTGGCGCTTTTTCTCTGCAAATAGGCTAATCACCTTGTCGTGAGGTTGGCTTTTTTGCAATTCTAATAACTCACCGGCCATAGCATGTAATTCACGGTGTGGCTTATCAAACTTAGCTAAGATACTTTGTAAATCTTCGTTATCGGTTTCGAAGTTGTTATACCAACGACCAAAGGCACATTTGTCTGGATCTGTGGCTTTTGTAAAAGGCGCACCTGTCACTAAGCTATTTTCTAAGGCATCTAGCCAATCTAAATGGTCTTTCTCTCTTTCGACTAAAAGATCGGATAATTCGGCATTGGTTTCTTTGGTTGAGTGGTTGTTTAATACAATTCCTAAATCAAAGATAGGCGTTGGAGTTTCCATATAATCTTTAACTCCAATGAAGCTTTTATTTTCATTTGGCAACGACGTTAAGTTTCCTTCGTAACGCTCAGTTAGAAGAATATCGAGAATTTTTAGTGAAATGGTCTTTTGGCCAACTCGAAAATTAATCAGATCCATATTTCCCTCAAAGCCTTGTTAAGTCTCTATAGCATAGAACATTATTGTAATTTAGTCGTAGTTTAACCTAATTACTTTTAAAATATGAGCGGTAGATTTTTTTGTTATTTCCAGAAGTGTGAGTGTTAAATAGATCAGCGAAATCTGATGTATCAGTAAAGAGGCGATTTAGCTCAGTCAGTAGGCATTGATTGTTTAGTGGTGTTGGGCATTTTTGGGCTGCGCTAACGAGTGCAACAGCATTCAAATAACCTTCAAATATAATTCTATTCGCACTAGTGTGATATGGCTCAATATCTTCAATAAATTGCTTACACCAATGGTTTTTACAGTTATTAGGGTCAGGTACCACTTCAGTGACCATAATGTTAGCGGGCTTTTTAACCCGTTGGTATAAATCATGACTCGATACAAAAGACACCGAAGTATAGTCTGGGTTGAAGTTTTGTTTGTTAGCTGCATTAACAAATTCAGCGAGAGGCTTGTAGGTGCCGACTAAACAAATTGCGGTTGCCTTACTTTCCTTTAGAAGCGCTAAAGCTTTTGAAATATCATCACTATTGCGCTTAAACCGTGCGACTTCTACAGGTTTAATACTATGTATTTTTAGGGCGTTAACGAGATTGCTCTCTACCATGTAACCAAACTCATCGGCTTGGATCATCAAGCCAATTTTTTCATGCTTACGCTCTTTAACTAGGTAGTTAATTTGCTCTATGGCTTCATCTTGGTAGCTCGCACGAAGATTAAATACATTCGGCATTGAGCTGTTATGTAAAAAATCAGCGCCTGTAAATGGCATTAGGAATGGAATACGGTGTCTATCTAGCAGGGGCTTAATTGCATGGGCTGTTGGTGTGCCCATAGAGCCAAAAATCGCATGGATCTTTTGATCAAATAAAAACTCGCGGGTATTCACTACGGTATTTTTTGGCTCGTAGCCATCATCAGCTAATATCAGATCGATATTTTGCCCATTAATACCGTTTTCTTTGTTGATTTTATTAAAGTAAATATTACTGCCAAGCGCCAGTTGTTCGCCTATTTGCTTTGCGGGTCCTGTGAGCGCAGTGGACATCCCGAGTTTAATGGTAGGCTGTGCGTGTTCAGCTAAAGCTACCTGTGATAGCAGCAAGGTACAAATACATAAACACTTAATGGCTGTTATTTTGAAGTGATTTATAGTGAGCATACCAACCTTGCACTGCGGTTTTGAACTGTGAGTCTAAGTCTTTTTTACCTGTAAAACCGGCTTCTTCGATTAAGCTATTTACAGAGGTTTGCTGTAATACTAGTCGAATAAGGATGAATTTTGTATGTTCATCTAATAAATTTAGACTAATTGGTGTGCTCCAAATCATTTTCCATAGCAATGGCTGTACTTTGAAGAGGCTAATGTCACCGGTTAACAGTCGCTCAGCTCTTGTATTTAAGGCAGAAGGTAAGTCACTTTTTGGTAAGCCTTTGAATAGCTCTGCAATAAGCTGCCAAGGAAGTGAGCTAAAGTGACCAAGGAGTTGCAAAGACAGGTCTTGTTTAAATTCCTCTATTAAGAGTGCTGTGCTATCTGTGCTTTGCTTATCTAACGCTTTAATCACTAAAGCAGCATGTTCGGCCGTTGCTTTGTCATGACTAAATCCAAGCTTAACAATATTAAAGCCATTACTTTGCCAAAACTTAACTAACGCTGCATTTGCGCCAAAGCTGGCACCAAAATAACTGCAATTATTTAATTGGCTTTCGCAGTAGTTTAACAGGGCTGAGCCAATTCCTTGTTGATGAGATTCAGGTGCAACAGCTATTCTCACGACTCTCGCTGAGCGTTTACATAAGTCTTCTGTATTTCGGCTCAATTGAGTCAGAGTTTGCGCCATTAAATGACCATGAGGCCTGCGCTTTCCTTTTATTACTTGCTCTGCGATTTCTGGTGCTAAGCCACCTTCAATAGCAATTAAGCAAACGGCTTTTAACGCATCTTTTTGTTTGCAGATCGATAGCTGTAACTCTGGGGCATCAAGCAATTGGCGTAAGTCATTTACTGTGGTTTGGTAATGAGCCAACGTCAGTAGCGCCATAACTTGGCTAAGTAGCCGCTCATCATCAACAAGTTGCTCTTTGCTTATGTTTTCAAATTGGTAAGACTTACCACTCTGCGTATCTAGGTACTTTGCATCGAGTAGTAATAGTTCGCGTAGGCTATTTTCGAGAGGGTCATGTTTAGCAAAACGAATTGGCTCATCCAAAGTAATAGTCTTTAGCGATTTAAATTGACTGCGCAAGTAATGTAAAAAGCGTAACGTGTAACCACGCCCATTCCCTTCATAACCAACCATAGTGCTCGCAAATACGATTCGTGGATAACTTTTTAGTATCTCTAATAGCATAGGAACCGGAATCGCCGCAGCTTCGTCGACAAATAACAGATCGCAATCAGGCTTTTCATGTAGCAGTATATCTGGCGCAATATAGCTAAGGTTAGCTAGTTGCTTACAGTTTTGCTCTTTGCTAACACCAAGCTCAGCGGCTAAATGTTTAAAGCTTGTTTGTACGGCTTTGGCTTGGGTGGCACAAATAAGGATTTTTTTATCTTGAAGACTTGCTGCTGCAAGTCCTAAAGCAGCTGACTTACCACGACCTCGGTCTGCACTGATCACAAAAGGGCGATTAGCGCGCCCTGTTGCGGTTTTAATAATTTGCTCAACACATGCTTGTTGTTGCTGATAATTTATCTCTGCAGTTGCTGACGATACTGATTGGTAAATAGGAAGCGAGTGCTCAGAAAAATAATGTGGCTGCAATTTTAGCTTGGCGAAAAAACGCTGATTAAAAAAGCTGTGTTTAATTTCTTCGCCATAAGAGGTAATACTTGTGAGTGCTGGGTCTTGCCACTTATCGTCATCGGGCAGCAATAATATCAGTACACCGCCTGCTTTTACGGTACCTGCAAGCGCGGCTAGTTTATCGGCATATAAGCCGCTAAAACCATCAAAAATTGCGTGATGAAACTCTTGGCCAAGAATTTGGTGAGCATGTTTTGGAAACTCACTATTTGCTAATAATGAGCTGCTACTGAAAACATAGCTATTTTTAAGCGCTAATTGGTTTGCAAACTGGTAGCACCAAGTTTGGCTGCCTTGCACAATGACAAGCTGGCGATGCTTTGCAATCACCAGCTCATTACACAGTGCTGTTAAATACTCATTATAAGGCTTGAAGTCTTGCATACTGTGTTACAAGCCATTTGTTGCCTAGGTCGTCAAAGTTCACTTGAATACGTGACTGTGCGCCGCTGCCTTCGTAATTGAGTACTGTTCCTGCGCCGAACTTGGCGTGTAATACGCGTTGTCCTAAGTTAAAGCCGCTATCTTCAAATGCGGCATGTGTTACTGATGGACTAAAACGACCTGCCGCAGGCGGTCTTGAAACCTGTGTTTTAATACGGATTTCTTCGATACAGTCTTCAGGCATTTCACGTAAAAAGCGTGATGGGCTATGGTATTTTTCTTGTCCGTATAAACGGCGACTTTCTGCGTGGCTAATGTATAGTTTTTCCATCGCGCGAGTCATACCAACATAGCAGAGGCGGCGTTCTTCTTCTAAACGGCCAGACTCTTCATTACTTTGTTGCGATGGGAACATGCCCTCTTCAACACCAACCATAAATACCAGTGGGAATTCTAGGCCTTTTGCTGAGTGTAATGTCATCATTTGCACTGCGTCTTCGTGCTCATCAGCTTGGCCTTCGCCAGATTCTAGTGAGGTATAAGCCAAAAATCCCTGTAGTGGTGAGCTGAACTCTTCATCTTCAGGGAGTTCGTATTGACCACAAGCACTGATAAGCTCTTCTAAGTTTTCTACGCGGGCACGGCCTTTTTCACCTTTTTCAGCTTGATACATTGCCATTAACCCTGAGGTTTGAATGGCGTATTTCGCTTGCTCTTCTAAGGTGAGATCGCTGATTTTATCTTCGATATGCTCAACAAGTTCTAAGAATTTAGTGACGGCACTTGCTGCACGGCCAGATAGGTGTTGTTGCTCTACAATAGCCTTTGCGGCATACCAAAGTGGCAATGATTCATTGCGCGCACAATCACGAATGTGGCTTAGTGTTTTATCACCAATGCCGCGGGCTGGGGTATTAATAACGCGCTCGAAAGCAGCATCATCTTGACGGTTACCCACTAAACGTAAATACGACAGTGCATCTTTGATCTCTTGACGTTCGAAGAAGCGCATACCGCCGTAAATACGGTATTTTAAGCCTTCTTGTAGCATTGCTTCCTCGAGTACACGAGATTGCGCATTGTTACGGTATAAAATGGCGGCGTCTTGTAATGCATTACCTGCATTTAGCCAGCTACGTAATTTGCTGCTAACAAAGCGCGCTTCGTCTAATTCATTAAACGCAGCGTAAACAGAAATAGGCTCACCATCATTGCCGTCAGTCCACAGGCTTTTGCCCATGCGTTCAGCATTGTTTTTGATCAGCGCATTTGACGCTTTTAATATTGTTGCCGTTGAACGGTAGTTTTGTTCAAGGCGAATGGTTTCGGCTTCGAAGTCAGTTAAGAAGCGTTTGATATTCTCAATTTTTGCGCCACGCCAGCCATAGATACTTTGGTCATCATCACCTACGATCATAATACTGTTGGTGTTACCTGCGAGTAATTTTAACCAAGCGTACTGGATTGTATTGGTATCCTGGAACTCGTCTACCAGCATGTGGGCAAAACGCTGTTGATAGTGGCGTAATAGAGTAGGGTGATTCTTAAGTACTTCGTAGCAGCGTAGTAGTATTTCTGCAAAGTCGACTAAACCTGCACGGTCACAAGCCTCTTGATATGCAGCATAGACTTTCAGCATCATTTGCTCATTAATATCGTAGGCTTGAATGTCTTTAGGACGTAGACCTTCATCTTTTTTCGCGCTGATATACCAACCAAATTGTTTTGCTGGCCATTTTTTATCATCGATGTTCATCGCTTTGAGTAAGCGTTTGATCATACGTTGTTGATCGTCAGAATCTAAGATTTGAAAGCTTTCAGGTAAGTTCGCTTCACGGTGATGGGCGCGTAAAATCCGATGAGATAAGCCGTGGAAGGTACCAATCCACATACCACCAACCGGTGCTTTTAACGTTTCTTCTACACGGGTACGCATTTCTTTTGCGGCTTTGTTAGTGAAGGTTACCGCAAAGATGCTGTATGCAGAAGCTTGCTCAACTTGCATGAGCCATGCGATGCGATGAACAAGTACTCGAGTTTTACCAGAACCTGCACCTGCAAGTACCAGCATATTTTGCAATGGGGCTGCGACTGCATCCCGTTGTTTGTCATTTAAGCCATCGAGTAATTCAGAAACGTCCATCGTTACGCCTTTTCAATCTATAATGGGTGGAGTATAACAGGTGTTTATGCAAGGCTAAATAAAATACTGTTTTTATAAACAGCTATTTTGGCAAGTCATTAAAATTACGATATAAAAATTGTGAATTTGACCGATTTTTAGCAAAAAGAACTAAAATTAAAATCACGCTACTTTTTAACACTTTGATTTGTAAGTCATAATAAGTTGGCATAAAGTGTGATTATAAAAAGTATAATCATTAAAAACTACAGAGGTTAGTATGGCAGAGCAAGGTTCTGGCGGTAATGTAATCGCAGCAATATGTAATATCTTTTTTCCTGGTTTAGGACAATTGGTACAAGGTCGTTTAATGGCGGCTATTGCATTCTTTTTAGCATGGGTTATTAGTGGTGCACTAATTTATGTTGCAGTTGGCTTTATTTTACTGCCAATCGTATACCTATGGGCGATTATTGATGCTGCACGCTTCAAGTCGCGACTCTAGCTATTTAATTAGCACAAACTCGAGCGCCACTTAGGCGCTCGAGTTGTTTTAAGGCGACTAAACTCGCCACGTTTAGCTGCAAACGGTATAATTAGCAGATAACGTATTAAGAGTACCCTCCATGGAATATCAATTTATCCGCGACCCTATTAGCGGTTTACGCATTAAAATTTCCTCTGAACACGCCATCATAGGCCGTTGGCTAAACGAAGAAGTCGGAAAAGAAAAAATTGCGATGGTGCAAGCGTTGATCTCTGCTGTTAAGAACAGTCATGAGTCTTTAACCTTACAAGGTCAAGAAATTGATTTGATATTAAATAAAGACGAAGCGCTGTTCGAAGCACATGCATTACATCAAGATAACGAAGACTTAGTTGCCTACCAAGATGATGATTTAATGCTTGAAGAAGAAGGCCTGTGCAGTGGCTGTGGCTTTGAAGATTTTGTTGATTTAATTGAATCTTGGCAAGAATTTACACAAGGCCGATAAGCAGAAGCATATTCTGCTTATCGGTAGCTAACTTATTGCTCGCTCACTGATTTAACAGCGGCTAGTAATAAATCTTCTGTTAAGCGTACTTTGTAATTTGGGTTGGCGTATTGAAAATGAACTAACCCATTTGTATCTATCACAAATACTGCTGGTACAGGCAGTGCTACTTTTGGCTCACCTTCTAACGAGACAAAGTTAACCCCAAGCTTATTGCGGTAAATTTTTGCTGTTTTGTCATCTAAATAAAATGCTAAACCTAACGTTTGCGCCAAAGTAAGGCTGTCGTCAGAAAGCAATTGATAGCTAGGAGCTGTAATTTTTGTTTCAGCGAGTTTTTCAGGGCTATCTGGTGAAACGGCAATTAGTTGCGCGTCTAAGCTTGCTAATTCTTTCTCTATTTTTTGCACGCTGGCCAATTGTTTTGAACAATATGGGCACCAGCCACCACGATAAACAATCAGCACGGTAGTTTTTTCTTTAAAGCGCTCAGCTAGCGAGACGGTTTTACCGTATTGGTCTTTCAATTCAACATTTGGCACCGTTAAGCCAGGTAATAACGGACTAACTTGCTCTGCTGACTCCGCAATATTGGTCGCAGTTGCAGCGATAACTTGGCTTGATAGTACAAACAGTGCACTAATGAGTAGAGATTTAAACATGGGCT
This sequence comes from Pseudoalteromonas sp. CO109Y, assembly GCF_004208935.1. Taxonomy (NCBI): domain Bacteria; kingdom Pseudomonadati; phylum Pseudomonadota; class Gammaproteobacteria; order Alteromonadales; family Pseudoalteromonadaceae; genus Pseudoalteromonas; species Pseudoalteromonas sp. CO109Y. Next base: position 3,143 of record NZ_SGPD01000002.1, on the reverse strand, counting down.
TCCTCGGTTATTTTTATCAACTGCAAAGATGACCTGATTGTTGCGGGATTTATTTCATCTTTACCTACATCAAACTCAAATTTAACTGTAGTATATAGGCAAATAAAAAATGCAAGTTGGGATAAAGAATGTCTGCTAATTTACAAAAACTCGTTGTTATGCTCGAGATGCAAAATGCGATGAATACCAAAGTTCATGAGCAATGGTTTAGCCAAGGTTTTGAATGGTATCGTGCAATTTGGGTTGAGTGTGCTGAAATGCTGGATCACTACGGTTGGAAGTGGTGGAAGAAACAAACCCCAGATACAGAACAAGTTATTTTAGAGTTAGTTGATATTTTCCATTTTGGTTTATCTTTACGCATTGATGGTGAAACCAGCTATGAGCAGTTAGCTGCGAAACTTGAAGCTGAGTTAAGTGCGCCAGTTCAAGCCGATGACTTTAAACAAACACTCGAATTATTAGCCGCGTCAGCTGTTGCTGAAAAGAGTTTTAATGCCGCTGCATTTGCAGGTTGTATGGCGCAAATCGGTATGGATATCGATGATTTATACCGTGGCTACGTTGGTAAAAACACCTTGAATTTCTTCCGCCAAGATCATGGCTACAAAGACGGTAGCTATATCAAGGTATGGAATGGCCAAGAAGATAACGAGCACTTAGTTGAAGTGGTAAAAAGCCTCGATACAGAGCATGCAGATTTTGCAAAACTTGTATACCAAGGCTTAGAGCAGCGTTACCCGAAGTAATCATTCAACGGGTATAAGCTCACGAAAATCGATGGTTGATAAAAAGCCATCGAACTGCTTATGCGGTTGCTGACTATCAGGGTTGGCAACCGCAAGTATATGACCAATACCAAACTCTTTTGCCGCATCTAGCACGGCAGGGCTGTCATCCACAAATAAAGTCCGTTCCTTATCAAACTGCCATTCTTGATGTACTTGTTGCCATAATGGTTGATGCTCTTTACTCACGCCATATTGATGAGTTGAGATCACACCATCTAAGTAATTATCGATAGCAGTATTTTCAAACTTTAACATGGCACAATCTGGGTGCGCGTTAGTAAGCATGATCAATTGTTTGCCTGCTTTTCTCAGTTCAGTTAAGAATGGCGGAACATCTTCACGAATTCTGATTAAATGTTGAATGTCACGTTTCAGCGCCATAATTGGTAAATCAAGTTGTTGTTGCCAATAATCTAAGCAGTACCAATTAATTTGTCCGTGAACTTGTTGATAACGATGTAAAATGTCAGCTTTTGCTTCGTCTAAGCTGATTTTATGTTTACGCGCATATTGCTCGGGAATAACAGTTAGCCAAAAGTAATTATCGTAATGCAAATCGAGTAGGGTGCCATCCATATCTAACAACACAGTATCGATTTTTGACCAATTTAACATAGGCAATTCACTTTAAAAGATTTATGATGAGCATAACTGCCATGATAGCAAATTAATGCCAATGACACAGAAAAAGCATCCTACACCACCGCAAATTTTGTCTAATGAAGTTGTCGCTAAAAGTCGACTATTTACTGTTGAATCTCTCGAATTGAAGTTCTCAAATGATGAGCAAAGGCAATACGAAAGAATTCGTGGCGGTGGCAGAGGGGCAGTTATGATTGTGCCAGTAACGGCCGATAATGAACTGTTATTAGTGCGAGAATATTGTGCAGGCACCAATGATTATCAGTTGGGCTTTCCAAAGGGCTTAATTGACCCAGGCGAAACACCACAACAAGCTGCAGACCGTGAGCTTAAAGAAGAAGTTGGTTTTGGTGCTAAACATTTTGCTGAACTTAAAAAAGTCAGCATGGCGCCGAGTTACTTTAATGCCACTATGCATATTTTGTATGCTGAAGATCTCTACCCTGAAACCTTACCTGGTGATGAGCCTGAACCGCTTGTTGTTGTTAAATGGCCAATAACTGATTGGCAATCATTATTGCAACAAGAAGACTTTACTGAAGCACGAAGTGTCGCAGCTTTGCTATTATTAACAAAGTACTTAGAGTCGGGAGCGGGCAATGAATGATTTTTTAGAACCGTGTATTCGGTTAGCTGAGCAAGCTGGCGATGCCATTATGGCCATTTATCAGCAGGATGATATTGGTGCTGAGCAAAAGTCAGATCATACTCCGGTCACTAAGGCTGACTTAGCATCGAACGATGTATTAATGGCTGGTTTGAAGACCCTAGCCCCTGATATTCCAATTATGTCAGAAGAAACACCCATTCCGGCGCTGGCAGACAGAAAAGATTGGCACCGTTATTGGCTGCTAGATCCTATGGATGGTACTGGGGAGTTTATTCTCGAAAGCGGTGATTTTGCCGTTAATATCGCGTTAGTTGAAAATAATCGCCCTGTGCTGGGTGTTATTCATTGGCCAGCGAAACAAGTGACTTATTTTGCTAGTTATCAAAATGGCGCATTTAAACGTGAAAATGGCCAAGATCAGCAAATTTCGGTGGCAACACCTGATAATTTAACCTTAGCTGTAAGCCGCAGACAAAAAATTGAAGCGGTCAGTCAGTATTTAAATACTCAGTTTGCAACGGTGGCATTAGGCTCATGTTCATTAAAGGCTTGTATCATCGCAGAGGGTAAAGCTGATTGTTTTTTACGTATCGGGCCAACGGGTGAGTGGGATACTGGGGCGTCACAAGTGATTGTTGAAGAAGCGGGTGGCTGTATTACCGATGCCGAATTCAACCCGTTAACTTACAATCAACGAGAAAGCACAGAAAACCCTGACTTTATTGTGATGGGCCACCCTGATTGGGAGTGGCAAAAAATGATTAGTCCTCATCAGCGTGCTTTTTAGCTTTGGTTTGTGTGCTTTTTGTTCGTTTGAGTTAAATTTGTCACTATAACCCTTGATTTCTAATCTTATTGCTATATGATAGCGCTCTCTCTGAAACAGGGCAGCAATAACATGCTTATGTTACTTAGAGATTACAGGCGCGGGATGGAGCAGAATGATAAATCATTCGTCGGACTCGCTAATACCTGAAGTCGAAGGTCGTCGGTTTAAATCCGGCTTCTGGGACTCTAAACATACAGGCGCGGGATGGAGCAGCCTGGTAGCTCGTCGGGCTCATAACCCGAAGGTCGTCGGTTCAAATCCGGCTCCCGCA